>CACNVM010000001.1:0-12500 GCA_902623915.1 uncultured Pelagibacteraceae bacterium
AACTATTTAGTTTAAATTGCGATCCCTCTATAAGATTTGATAGTTCCCAAAATACTATTAAAAAATCATTATTTTCATTTTTGTTGTAATCAAAAAAATTATCATACTCTGCAATACTAATTTTAGATCCAAAATTATTCTGGAATAAATCATAATAAAGATATTCTTTAAGTTGAAAGCATGAGATATTTGAAAAAATTTTTACTTTTATTAAGTTTTTCTTTGAAGTGATAGTTTTGATTTTTTTATTATTAAACTCAATTAATTGAGAATAATTTAAATTATTTGGCATTATCTAAAAGTTCTATTAAACCTAAATTTTTAATATAATAAAAAGATATTTTTTTATTTTTAAAAATCTTTGCGGGTCGAGGAGACAAGATACACTTCGCATTAAAATTTTTTTTTAAAATAAATAAGGCTTTTTTATTATTAAACTCATAACAAGTATGATAAATTACTTCATCAAATTTTTTTAAGTATGATTTTATCGGAGAACTATTTTTGAGCGAAGAAATAAGTTCAATTGTAGGTTTATTTTTTGATGTGCACAATATAATTTTAACCCCCTGTGCACGATCTAAATATTCTTTACTTATCTTGTATCCTAGTGATCTATAAAATTTTTTTGATATATCAAAATTTTTTAGAGCCAAACCAAAATGGTGAAGTTTAAAATACTTATTTAACATTTTATTATTTTTTTAATGTTTTGAGAAAATTTTTTTTTAAGTTATAAATTAGAGAGTTGTGCGTTTTTGGAAAATATTTTATCTCAATAATTTTATTTTTAAGCTGTAATTTGTTTTTTAGAGTAATATTTTCACGTATAAAAGTAAGCTCTATTTTTTTGTCCAATATTTGTTCCATTAAATGGATATTATTTCTTTTGCTATAACAAAATTGTAAAAGAGAATAGAAAATTATTCCATCAACTTTTATTTTTTCTTTTATTTTATGTCTAAGAATATTTAGATTTTGAAAAGTAGAATGGTTTTCAGTAGAATAGAAAACCAGATCACCGTTGTTCTTAGTTATGTAATCTTTTATTAAACTGACTTGTAGTTTTTGTGATACAATTTCTGTAATCACAATATCTAACAAAGCTAAATATTTTTTTTTATACTTTTTCAATGCTATTTAATAGTTTTGTGAGAGGTGATGTCTTTAAAATTTGATAATAGTCTAATAAATTTTTTGTTCCATAGGGAGTGAATAAATTTTTAAACCTAAGATTTAAAGACCATCTAGTTTTTTTCTCCCTATTTACTGGTATATAGTGATAATTATTTGTCCAAAATATTAAAACTTCTCCGAACTTATAATTTAAAAGTTTTCCATATTTTTTACAAAATTTATCAATTTCTTTTTCAGAGTTTTGTTTTCTTAAAAAAATTTTGGCTCTTTCGTGATTTTCTACGTCAAACATATACATTGACATAGTTCCAACACAGTCAACTAAAGGAAGCCAAATAACAATTTCATAGTTTGAATTTGCAGGTGCATCTTTATGAAACGGGGATCTATTTATATCATTTGGTCTCTGTATAACTAAATTACATGATTTTTGTACAATTATATCTGGACCAACACATGCATCAATTAATTTTTTTAAAGAAAAATAAACTGTTTCATTCAAATTATTGTCCGCACTAAAACTTTTAATTAGTGATAACCTAAGGTTATTTAGCTTTATGTCTTCAATAGGAATTTTATGAAAATTTTCAAAGCTAAAACTCTTATTTTTTAGCATTGTAGAACAATGCTTTTTAATTTTACTCTTAAATTTTCTGAAGTTTTTTAATGTTTTAGGATCTAAATTAGTTTTAATAAATCCTTTTTTCTCTAAGCTTTTTAATTCTTTATTAATATACATTTTATCTTAAAAAACCTCCATCCATATTAATATTTGCACCTGTAATAAATTTGTTTCTTTTTGAGCATAGTAAATCTATCATTTCAGTAAAATAACTAGACCTACCAAATTTCTGAGTTGATAAATTTTCAGATAACAATTTAATTATTCTATTTTTTTTTGATTTAATCTCAAATTTATTCCAATTATTTCCGAAGTCACTTACAATGCTAGTGTTTATTGAGTTAACAAATATATTTTTATTTGAAAAGTTATTCCCCATCTTTTTTACATAATCTTGAATACATACTTTAGAAGATGAATATACAGGGCTTCCAAATTTAAAATTGGCAGCCACTGAAGTAAAATAAAGAATTCTTCCATATTTTTTCTTAATAAATTTCTTTATAAAAAAATTGTTAAAAATTAAAGTGCAAGCAAAATTGAGTTTCCATAGTTTTTGCCAATTTGAAAATTTTGTAAATATTTTATTTATACCCAGTGAACCGCCCTGAGCATAAATTATAATTGAAATATTTTTGTGTTTATTTGAAATTTTTTTACACAAACCCTGAATTCTATTAAAATTTTTAATTAAATCAAAATTATAGTGATAGTAATTTTTATTTTTGTAAAAACTTAATTTTTTATTTCTTTTAGAAATACCAACAACATTATATCCTTTTTTTAAAAATAAATTTAAGCTATCTCTTATTAAAGCTGAATTTGAACCAACTATAAGGACTTCTTTTTTTAAATTATTATTATTCATTAAATTTTATTAATATTTATTTATTATTTTTATAATCCTATCAATCTCTTTCAATTTATAACCTGGTCCGCCTGGTAATCTAACTAAATTTTTCGAACAAAAGATAGAATTAGGAAATTTTTTACTACTTTGTTTTAGCTCAGAGGACTCCGATAAACATCTCACACCATAATGTAGTTGAATATTATTTTTCTGACAAAATTTGCTAAACTTGGATATCTTTTCAACAATTACTGAGGGGTAAATCGAAATATTTTTAGTCTCAATGAGAGTTATTTTACTATTCTTAATTCTCTTTTTGTATCTGCTAAAAATTTCTTTTACTTTTTTTACTATTAATTTTCTATTTTTTAAATTTTGAATTCCAATAAATGCATGTAGGTCACTTGGTTTTAGGTTTAAACCTTTCATGACAGGTAATTCTAATTTTGCGTATTCAGGCTCTGCATTAACACCATTATTTCTTATAGTTCTTAATTTATCAGCTAAATAATTTGAATTTGTTGTACAAAAACCTCCATAAACCATATTTATAATTTTTGTCACACTAAGAGAAAAACAACCAATTTCAAATTTTGTTCCACAATATTTACCATTATCGTATTTGTTAAACATACCTTGTGAAGCATCCTCTATTACTTTAAAGCGATATTTTTTTTTTAAAGATGTAAATTCTTTATTTTCCGCAACTTCTCCTGTTAAATGAACTAATATAACGATATCAGGTTTAATTTTTTTAATAGTTTTATTTAATTTGTTAAAGTTTACTTTTTGTGTGTTTTTATCTGTATCAACTAAATAAATTTTTGCGCCTAATATCAAGGATGGATTAATTGTTGCTATCCATGTCAAATTTGAACATATTATTTTTTTGTTTGGTTTTATGTTTAGCGCCATTGAAGCCATCATTAGCGCACTCGTTCCACTTGTCGTTAAAACTACATTCTTTACTTTTAATATTTTCTTAAGTTTATTTTCAAGGAGATAGGTATATTTACCCATCGTTTTTTTTTTCATTAAATCTTTTGGAAAAATAACTGTTTTATTATTCCCTTTTTCAAAAGGTTTATACCAATTAAAATGTATCATTTTTTAATTATATTTATTATTGACTCCTGGCTCAAAAGTGAGGCTCCACCATCAACAACAAATGATTGTCCAGTTATAAATTGAGATTTAAAATTTGTTAAAAATTCTACTAAATAACCTATATCTTTTGCAGTACCCATCTGATTTAGTGGAGTAATTTTTTTGATAAGTTTTTTAATTTTAATACCTTTGCTGCTTTTGTTAAAAAAGTTTTTGTTTTCTGGTTTAATAATCTTTGTTGGCATAATACAATTAAATCGTATTTTACTTTTTCCAAATAAAACTGCGTAATATCTTACTAAATGCTCCAGAGCGCCCCTGGTAATATGATATTGAGATGGTTGATCATGTAAAATCGTTTTGTTTGCAACTGAACTTATAATAACAACTGAGGCATTTTTATTAAATTTATTTTTTAAAAATTTTATAATTGACTCAACCGAGAATAAGCTCACCTTGAATTCATCAAGCCAGGAATCACCTCTGTACCTTTGGCTAAATACCAAATTATCTATTTTTTTATTTTTAAATCTTTTTCCCAGACTAATCTTTAAATTTTTTTCATCAAATAAATCGCCCTTAATAAAATAATTTTTATTGTTATTATTTCTAGATAAAATATAAACATCATCACCTCTACTCTTTAAGCATTTTGAAATTACTGAACCTATACCTTTAGATCCGCCAATTACTAGAGATACTTTTTTGGACATTTTTTTATTATTTTAAATTTAGGTAAAGGTAAGATAAATTTTATACCTTTTTTAAATAATTTACGATTTTTTTTTAAAATTTGGTCTGCGTATCTCCATGCAAATATAATAATATAGTTAGGTTTTATCTCACTTAATTGAGAAGGTGGTAAAATTTGTAATTTCGTTCCTGGACTATAAAGATAATGTCTTTTTTTTTCATCATCACAAAAACTGTCTATATAATTTTTAAGTTTATAGTAATACATGAGAGTAGTTGTTCCTACAGAGGCGCCATATCCAATAATTAATTTTTTCTTCTTTGTCTCTTTTTTTAAAAAATTATTAATTTTAATCTGATTATTTTTATTTATATCTTTAATTCTTTTAAATTTTTTAACAATATTTTTAAAAAGTTTTTCTTCTTTCTTTTGAATTAAAGCAAAACTTTTCTGCCTATTTTCGCTGTCAATTTTTGAAATAAATAGTCTTAAGGAACCACCTTTTACATTAAGGTGTTCAGCAAAGATTATTTTGAGTTGCATTTTTCTCAAATAATCATTGAAAGACTTTATAGAAAAATATGAAATATGTTCATGATATATATTATCAATCAAATTATTTCGCAACAATCCATATAAGGAGAAGGTCTCCATAACAAAAATTCCATTTTTTTTTAAAATTAACTTTATATTTTTAAAAACGTTGTCTAAATTATCAATATTAGCAATTACATTATTAGCAATAATGAAATCAAATTCTCCATAGATGTTTTTGAGTTTATGGGAAATATTATCGTTAAACATTGATTTGTATATTTTTAAATTCTTTGGTTTTAAAGTGGTTGCTGGGTCAACGCCTATTGCAAATTTAGCCTTTTTATTTATTAGCCTCAATAAAGTTCCATCATTACATCCGATTTCTAATACTTTTGAATTATTGTTTAATTTATATTTTTTAATTAATAATTCTAATAAAAATTGGAAATGTTTTGGTAATCCAACAGATGTTTTTGTAACATAAATGTAATCCCCATAAACTTTTTTTGGATCAATTACATTTGAAAGTTGAACAAAATTACAACTTTTGCAATTTTTTAGATTTAAGTCATAAAAATCAACTTTTGTTTTGGAACTTTTTAAATAATCGTCTCCAATAGGAGTTGGTACTAATTTGTAAATTATGTCAAGATTTTTACTTTTACATAATCTGCAGAAATTTTTATTAAAAACATTTTTCATTTTATTTTTTTTTAAAAATGGATTTTTTGTCGTATTCGTGAAATTCAATTAAATTTTTTTCAAAATCATGTGTCATAAACTGTAAAACATTGTCGGTTTTTCCCCTCTTTAACTCAATTTTTGAGTCGTATTTTTTCAATTTTTTCGCAATTTTTTTAATATTTTTTACTTCAAAACAAATATGTCTTAAATATGAGTTTCTGCTAACCCTTTTTTTTTCCTTAAAAAATTCCAAAAATGTTTTGTTTCCACAATCGATAAATAGTCCATAATGTTCATTGTTGCTCTGATTAATGAACTTATGGAAAATTTTAAAACCTAAAATATTTATATAAAAACTTATTACCTTATCAATGCTTTTAGTTGAAATAGATACATGAGATAACTGTTTAATCATTAATCAAAATATATAAATTCGTAATCACCAGAATATTTATTTTTTTTATACATCCATAACCATTCATCTGTGCTTAAGAATGACTGGCAAGTAAGAGCCCAGCATTGAAGATTAAATAATTGTCTGTCATTTTTATAACTTTCTACCATGATGTATTTTTTTTTACCCACTCTTTCAATTTCATTAATTGATTTTTCAAGATCATAAATTTTTAAGTTGTGTAAAGTAGCTAAAGAAATAACTAGATCAAAATAATTTGATTTGAATGGGAATTTTTTTTCAGCATTATGTTTAAATAGTTTTATGTTCTTGTTTTTAAAAGCTTTTTTTAAAGCATAAACAGATTTATCAAATCCGAAGATATTCAATTTTGGTTCTATTTTTATCATTTCATGGAGTAAAAAACCCTTTCCACAACCAACATCAAGAATTCTGGACCCAGCTTTCAAATTATAATTTTTTATAAGTTTCTTGGCTACATTTTTCCATCTTCCCGGAATATATTTATAGCCGCCGTAACCAAACCTTCTACTTCCATCCCAATATTTCTTTCCATATTTTTTTGCTTGGCTCATGCAAAATACCTTATTATCAACCATTCTTTTAAGGTAGTTTCTTTTAGTAGATGTGTGTAATTTTGAAATATAATTTTTTCTCATTATTTTAAATCCTCTGGTTTTATACATTTTTTTGAAATTTTTTTTATATTCCAAATGTTTTCAATTCTATCTATTTCTTTTAAATCGGAAATTTTTAAATTTTCACATGCAAAAAATATTTTTTTTTTCTTTTTTAGTATTTTTTTAAATAATTTAATTCTATTTTTATTATCTTCTGGCATTTGAAAAACACTATACGCTACAATCCCGTGAATTCCTGACATGTCATCAATTAATTGATTAAGAATATAAAAAGAATTTTTCATTGAATATTCAGTTACACTAAGAAGAAAATTAAAATTATTTTTCTGACAAAAATCTTTTATGACTATATTTTGTACATGTTGTGGAACCCTTTCTCCCATAAAAGATCTACTAAAATTATATCCTCTTAATGACTTCATTTAATTTTTGGTAGAGAGTATTTTATTGCTAATTCAGATACTTTTCTAAGGGTGATTGGTTCAAAAAATTCACCAATCTTTTTATCACTGTACGGTGTAAATACACTTTTAAATCTGCAATTAAGAGACCATCGACTCTCTTTTTCATTATTAATAGTATTTCCATGAGGTAAACATTGATTAAATAAAAGAACTTGTCCGTACTTGATATTAATCCAAATGAGATCTTTTTTGATCTTCTTAAAGATTTGTTCACTTGAAAAAGATTTTTTTTGCATAAATATTTTTTTTATTTTTTCATATTTTGAAGGAGGTAAGATAAACATAGACTTAGTTTTGCTGCAATTTACTAAAGGAAGCCAAACCACAGTTTCAAAAGGCGAGTCTCCTGACCAAACATCGGAGTGCACAGGGAGTAATGAACTTCGATCTTGTGGAAGCTGTATACTCAAATTAACTCTTAGTTGCATAGAAAGTTCATTGCCTAGAATTATATCTAGTAGTGGTTTAGAAACTTTATAGTAAAGTTCTCTTAACTCTTTTTTATTATTTACGTCATTTATTATTTTTAATCTAAATATGTTAAGATTTTTCGAACTAATATTTTTATGAGTATAGTTTAATAAGTCGTCGTCACTTTCATAAAGTTTATTTAATTTAAGGTTTTTTTTAATAGAATTTACAAAAATTTTTCTTATTTTTTGAAGAGAGTTGGTGTCTTGAATATCTCTTACAATAAAACCTTTGTTATCAAATTCTTTAGAAATTTTTTTTTCTTTTTCTGCTAAAAAATTAGTCACTTGTTCACCAATTTTTTCCAATTGTTTTATCTGTCTTTAAACTTATAAAATTTGGACCAATGTTTTTGTAAGAGTTTTGAATAGCTTTTATCGTTTCTTTGCTATTTTTAGGAAAATAAGGCTTAATATTTTTAAAAAAAGTCATCATTTTTTTTGCATTAATTTCAGAATGAGTTGGACCTAACTTAGGATAATCCGCAAATCCAACCAATTTAACATTTGCTTTTTGTTGATTTATATCTAATTTTATTTGTTCAAAAGGCCTTTCAATTAGAAAAGGGGTAATTGTGTAAACCCATGGTTTTAATCCTTCTAAAGACATTCCGGCTGCCACTCCGATCAAACTTTGTTCGCAAATACCAAGGTTAAAAAATCTTTTAGGGTTATCTTTTCTAAAATCGTCAAATATACCGTACCCAATATCGCCGACGAGTAATACAATTTTTTTATCTTCTTTTGCAAATTCGTTAATAATTTTTCCAAAAACTCTTCTCATTTTAAACCCAATCTTTTTTTTCCAATATTAATTTCATTTCCTTTTAATTGTCTGGCATGCCAGACAGGATCACTTTCAAACTCTTTTATTCCTTTTCCTTTAATTGTATGAATAATTAAAACATTCGGTCTTCCATGGTTTCTGATACTTTTGAAACCATCAATTATTGACTTAAAAGAGTGACCATTTTTTATTTCGATACAATTACAATTAAAAGACTCAAACTTCTTAATTAAATTACCTAAAGGTAAAGCGTCCTTCAGTTTCGATAAGGCTTGAATTTTGTTATAATCTACTATGATGACTAAGTTATCTAATTTGTGTTTTGAAGCTATTAAAAGCGACTCCCATGTTGTGCCTTCTTGACATTCGCCATCACTTATCATGACAAAGATTTTTCCCTGGATTTTTTGTTTTTTTCTTGAAAATGCCATGCCTGTTGAAATTGGCAATCCATGGCCCAAACTTCCCGTAGTACAATTAATTCCGTTCTTTATATCAATTTCTAAATGTGTTTTTATTTTTGTATTGAATCCTTTTTCTCTAAGTAAAATACACAATGGAAATGATGCGTGAGATTTACTTAAAATGAACTTATCTTTTTTTTTTAGTATTTTTTCATATATTGCTATTAAGACTTCTATCATAGAAAAGCTTCCGCCAAGGTGAGCCTCGCCCTTTTTAATAAACTCTAAGAATGTTTTTTGTCTTAATTCTTTAGCTTTTAAATTTAATTCATTATAATCCACAAAATTACCTTAGTTTTATATTATTCATTCTTTTTATATTAAAATACATTTCATTTGTTAAAGTTTTTTTAAAAATTTTTTTATCAAAAGCTTTTTTTAAATCTTTAACTGCATGATTAATTGTTTTTTTTGTTTTAAAACCCAAAATTTTTTTAATTTTTTTTGAGGATATATGATAGGACCTATTATCATTAGAATGAATTTTTTTTATTTTTACTTGATTACCTATAATTTTTTTTACTATTCCTGCAAGTTGATTTACTGTTTGATTTTCATAACCAGCATTAAAAATTTGACCAGATACTTTATTTTTAGGTGCATTAATTAAAATTTCATAAGCTCTGACCATGTCTGTAATATGTATGTTTGGTCTTAACTGTTTTCCTCCAAATATACTTATTTCTTTTTTGTGATAAGCCAAATTAGTTAAAATATTTACAACTACGTCCAATCTTTGCCTTGGTGAATAACCACAGACAGTTGCTGGTCTTATGATTATTGGTGTGAAATTTTCAGATTTATAATTTTTCAGAATAGTTTCGCAAGATGCTTTATATTTTGAATAATCAGTAAGTGGGCTGAGTGACATTGTTTCATTTACATCTTTAACTTTTTTAACTCCATAGACTGATGAGGTTGACGCAAAAATAAATCTTTTTACTGAACTTTTTTTTGAAATATTTACCAATGGTTCAAAAGCATCCAAATTTATAGATTTTCCAAGTTTTGGATTTAATTCAAAACTAGGATCATTAGAAATACAAGCTAAATGAATTACGATGTCATGCCCTGGTATTATTTTTTTTAATAAATTTTTGTTTCTAATATCCCCTTTGATAATTTTTAAATTACGGTGTTTTTTTAGTACATTAACACCATAAATCATCAGATCAAAAACGGTTACTTTATAACCTTTTTTTAAAAGGTAAGGAGTTAAAACTGCTCCCACGTAACCTGCTCCACCAGTAATAAAAATTTTAGTCATTCTATTGACGTATTTACTTAAGGATGTGTTCAAGCGATTTAATAATTTTCTTTTTATTTATAGATTCTCTATTACCAATTGTTTCTACAGATCGTGCTGCTGCAAGAGAGCCAATGAGCATACTTAAGTTTTTATCAATTTTTTTTTGTAAACAAAGGGAAACGAGTGATAACATTGCATCCCCTGCACCTATTTTATCGATAATATTCTTTGCAAACGCCTCGCACTTATTAAATTTATTTTCTTTCAAATTATAAATGATTGATCCTAAGGACCCCTGAGTAACTATTAAATTTTTAATCTTTTGTTGTTTTGCTAATTTTTTCATTAAACTTTCTATATTTGAATTTCTATCTCTTAATTCATGTCTAACTTCCTTTTCATTAATTATTACACAATTTACATTTTTATAATTTCTCATACTATGATAACCAATATTAGAAGCATTAATTTGTGCATTTAGAGAAATAAAGTTTGACAATTTGCAAATTTGGTTAGCACTTTTTTTTGATATAAATCCATGACCGTAATCTGATACAATAACTAAATCAAATTTAGGAAGAATTTGTCTTAAAATGTCATTCAATTTTTTTTCTTGTTTTTGAATCATCCTGTCATCATTAATGGTGTAAACCCCCAATACTTTATTTTTACTGATAGAGTCTAGAAATCTTCTCTTGACAATAGTTGGTGAATTTTCCTTTTTTAAAAACTTCAAATTGATATTTTTACCGATTTTTTTTTTAATGAAATTTAAATATTCACCCTTTTGGCCAACCATAGTTAAAAGAGAAATTTTTTCACAAAAGGAGGATAAATGCTTTGAAATTGCAGCAGCGCCACCCAAATATTCTTCTGTTTTTAAATCTTTTAAAACTAGAACCGGCTCTTTACCAGATTTTCCGAGGGCATCACAAAATGTGTATTGATCTATAATTGTTTCACCAATCACAAGAACTTTAACTTTCTTTAATAATTCTATTTTTTTCCTTATGTCTTGAAATGAAAAATTTTTTTTTATTTTTTTTAAAAATTGTTTTTGCGGGTCACTTTGAACACTTCCATACTGATTGATTAATTTGCTTGAGCTAAATGTTATGCTCTTAGTATAATATACTTTTCCTCCTACAGATTTGATGGCTTTTATTTCATTTTTGATTTCACCAGTTACATCATCACTATTTTTTCTATAATCTGGCCCCTTACAATAAATATTGGGTTTAATTTTTTTTATCAAAAAACTTGCAGTTTCTGTCGAATTTATCAAGACAGCGTCAACTTCGTTGATATGTGATAAAGCTTCTGCTCTTAGTCTCTCATTGAAAATTGGTCTACCAGGACCTTTTTCTACAAACTTATCTGGAGTAATAGAAACAATTAAAAAATCTCCTAAGGATTTTGCCTCCTTGAAATGTCTTATGTGACCCAAATGGAGTAAGTCAAAAACACCGTGGCAAAGAACTACTTTTTTATTTTTAATAGTTGATCTAATTTTAATTAAAGATTTTAATGTAAGAATTTTTTCCATAATTATTTATTTATTTTTAAGAAATTTAAACCACATCTTAGTTTCATTTTTAATTTTTTTTGGTGTCCAAATTGGAGCGCTGGACCAATTATTAATATTTCTTAGGAGTTCATTAACTCCAGACTTAATAGAAATTTTTGGACTCCATTTTATTGCTTTTTTAATTTTTTTTATATCAGCTAAAGATCTGTCTGGTTCACTCGGTCGTTTTGGAATAAAAACTTTTTTTCCACCTATTATTTTAGCAATATAGTTGACTGAAGTCTCTTTCCCGCTACCTAAATTAAATATTTCTCCTTTAAGACTCTTTTTTTTTGCAGATAAATATAATGCTTCGACTAAATCATTCACATGTATAAAATCCCTAGTCTGTTTTCCATTACCCACAACAGTTAAAGGCTTGTTGGCAAATTTTTGCGCAAGAAATACACCAAAAACTGCACCATAGGCGCCGGTTGTTCTTGACCTAAGTCCATAAGCGTTAAAAAATCTGAAAGATAAATTCGGCATATTATAAATTTTTGCCCAGTGCATCACCATTTGTTCACCTAAAAATTTAGTAAGTGCATAAGGATATTTTGGATCTATTTTTGATTTTTCGTTAGTTGGATATTTGCTTGGGATACCATAACAACTGGCAGAAGCAGCATAAATAAATTTTTTAAGTCTTAATTGTTTACATGCATTTAGAATATTATAAGTTCCGTTTACATTTGCGTTAAAATAAGCCTTTGGATTTTCTATACTTGGAACTATATCAGCTAAACCGGCGAGGTGAAAAACATAAGAGTTACCTTTGATTATTTTTTTTAGATTTTTTTCTTTTGCTAAAT
>CACNVM010000001.1:17500-76536 GCA_902623915.1 uncultured Pelagibacteraceae bacterium
TACTCCCCAGGCGGTGTGCTTAACGCTTTTGCTGCGACACTGAAAATAAAATTTCCAACGTCTAGCACACATCGTTTACAGCATGGACTACGAGGGTATCTAATCCTCTTCGCTACCCATGCTTTCGCTCCTCAGTGTCAGTAGTGATCCAGAAAGTTGCCTTCGCATTTGGTGTTCTTTCTAATATCTACGAATTTCACCTCTACACTAGAAATTCCACTTTCCTCTATCACACTCAAGCTAAAAAGTTTTGATGGCAGTTCCAAGGTTAAGCCTTGGGATTTCACCACCAACTTTTTTAACCACCTACGAGCTCTTTAAGCCCAGTAATTCCGAACTACGCTAGGTCCCTTCGTATTACCGCGGCTGCTGGCACGAAGTTAGCCGGACCTTCTTATTCGGGTACAGTCATTTTCTTCCCCGACGAAAGAGTTTTACAACCCAAAGGCCTTCTTCACTCACGCGGCATCGCTGCATCAGGGTTTCCCCCATTGTGCAAGATTCCCCACTGCTGCCTCCCGTAGGAGTCTGGGCCGTGTCTCAGTCCCAATGTGGCTGGTCTTCCTCTAAGAACAGCTATTGATTGTTGCCTTGGTGAGCAGTTACCTCACCAACTAGCTAATCAAGTGCGGGCTCATCTTTCGGCGATAAATCTTTCCCCGTAAGGGCTTATCCGGTATTAGCTCAAGTTTCCCCGAGTTATTCCGAACCAAAAGGCAGATTCCCACATTATACTCACCCGTCTGCCACTCAGTATTGCTACTGCGTTCGACTTGCATGTGTTAGGCGTGCCGCCAGCGTACGTTCTGAGCCATGATCAAACTCTCAAGTTTAATAACGGCGCACACTAGCTTTAATAATTTTAATTAAATTAAAATTACTTTCGTTAAAGTGTGTACGACAAATTTCTTTTATTAACCTAACCGTCCACACTTCTCTTCTTTATCTACAATTTGAAAAAGCTAAATTTTCTGATTTTTTCAGAAAACTAAATCCCAATATCAGTTTGAAAACCAGCTAAAAATAAGGTTTTTCAGTGATTATTGGGAAACGCTGTTATATTAAAATATAAGAATTAATCAAGACGTATATTTGTCAAAAAAACCAATAAAAACAGGTATTTTTACACTACCTGACATTGAATATTGCAATTTTTTTTTATATAGAAAAGATCCATGACATTAAATCATTTTTTAACAAATTTAGTAAGGATTTCACGGAAACTATCCAAAAATTATGTTTTTTTTAGCCGCGTAAGACCTGTTTACTTTATTGGAGGCACACTTTTATTTTTGATAGTGTATTTTTCTTTTCTTATTAATGAAAATTTAAAAGAAAAAAGAGCAGAACAAATAAGTTCTTTTTTAACTAATAACCAAACAGTTCTTTTAAAAAATTATATATTTAACAAAATTAAATCTCCATATTTGGAGTATGATTATATAGTTAAAAATAATGATACCATTGAAAGTATACTTAAAAAATTTAGTGTTAAAAGAGATGAAATTGCTTTTGTGGTTAAGAAGATTAAAAAACAAAAATTATCTAATATATCACCAGGTCAAAAAATACAATTTATTTTAAAAAAATCCTCAGATGGCAAAGATTTAGAAATATTTAAAATCAATTATCCAATTTCTAAAACTACATTTGTCCGTATAGATAAACGTAAAGATGGTATAAATATTACAAAAAATATTACACAACTTTTTAAAAAAAATGTTGTAGTTGAAGGAAGAATATCAAATAACTTGTATAGCTCAGCAACATCATCAGGTATGGAGCCAGGTATAATAATTGAATTTGCAAGGATTTTTGGTTTTGAAGTAGATTTCCAGAGAGATATTAGAAAGGGAGATAAATTTCAAGTTATGTACGAAAGATATTTAGATGACAGGAATAAACAAATTAAAACAGGAAAAATATTATATGCTTATCTTAACGTAAATAACCAAAAAATTAAATTATATCGATTTGAAACAAAGAATGATTTCGATTTCTATGATGAAAAAGGTAGGAGTATAAGAAAAGCTTTAATGAAGACTCCAATTAATGGTGCGAGACTCTCATCCCCTTTTGGAAATAGAAAACATCCAATATTAGGTTTTACAAAACATCACAACGGGACCGATTTTGCTGCTCCAACTGGTACACCGATTATGGCTTCGGGTAATGGTACTGTTATAAAAGCTGGTTGGTGTGGGAATGGTGGTAACTGCGTTAGGATTAGACATAACTCTTCATACACAACTGGTTATGGTCACATGTCTAAGATTGCAACTAGAACCGGAAGAAGGGTTAGACAAGGACAGATAATAGGATATGTTGGAAACACCGGGATGTCTACTGGACCACATTTACATTATACAGTTTCTTACAATGGTAAATTTGTCAACTCACAAAAATTAAAGCTTCCTTCAGGAAAAATTTTAAGTGGTGATGAAAGAAAAAAATTTGAGATTCAAAGAATAAAGCTCGATGTTACTTTAGGTGAGCTTCTATCTAGACTTTGATTATTACTCTATTAATTTATTTGAATCTGTTTTTGGAGTTTCTTGAGAAATGTTTCTTTTATTAACTTCTGATAAAATTCGTGAGTAATGATCAGAGTGTTGAAGATAATTTTCATGCAAGATTTTATCTCCAATACCAAGAGCCTCTTTTGCCAAATTTTTATATTTTTCAATTACTCTCTCTAAGTTATGTGGATTTTTACTTACATTGTTAGCCCTGAAAAAATTATTTCTTGGGCTATCTATATTGTGTACTGAATTATTTTTCATAGACCCATTTGATCTTCTACCTGAATAGTGTTTATTAGGTCTTGGTCTAAATCTTCTTATTTTTCCGTTCTTCATATTTATTTTTTGAGATGATACTATAGTTAAAATTTAAAAAATTTAATAATTTCTCCTAATATTTGTTTTTTTTACATCAACGTGCTAAAAATACAACGAACATTATCTTTATAATCTTTAATTTTTTTTATTTCTCTAAATCCGTTTAATTTCAAAATATTAGATACTGAATAATTCTGTCCTCTACCTATTTCTAATGCTAAAGTTCCGTTTAATTTGAGGATATTTTTAGACTTGTAAATAATTTTTCTTATAACGTCAAGTCCATCATAACCGCCGTCTAACGCTTTTTGTGGTTCGAATTTCTTAATATCTTCTGAAAGTTGGTTGATTTCTCTTTTAATTATATACGGTGGATTAGACACAATAAGATCGAATTTCTTATTGTAAATCTTATCTATAGATCTGCACTTGAGGCTTGCCCTTTTATTTAAGTTCATAGTTTCTAAATTAATTTTGGCAACTGAAATTGCCTTATTGCAAATGTCTATTCCTATTCCTCTACTATTATTTAATTCATTTAATATTGAAAGCATAATGCACCCCGTTCCAACTCCAACCTCTAAAAAATAGAGGCCTTTTCCCTTAAATTTTTTAATAATTGGGTCTATCAAAAGTTCGGTTTCGGGTCTTGGTATTAAAGAATTTTTTATAACATAAAAATCTTTGCTTCTAAATTCCTTTTTATTAAAAATATAAGCAATTGGTTCCTTTTTTAACCTTCTTGAAATAATTTTTCTAAATCTTTTCAAGTCAGTGTAAGAAATAGCTTGTTCATTAATTAAGAGTTTTTCTCTACTTGTTTTAAGAACATGTGATAAAATTATTTCAGCATCAATTTTATGTGAAATGATGTTTCTATTTTTTAAAATCCTTGAACCGATGTTTATTACCTCTGATGTTTTCATTTTAAGTAAGACTTTTTAGTTTTAAATCCTGATCTTTTAGTCTTAAATTTTCGTTCATTTCTTCATGTATTTCCCCTTTTAAAAACTCGTCTAGTTTATGTAAAGTGAGATTTATTCTGTGATCAGTAACTCTTCCTTGCGGAAAATTGTATGTTCTTATTCTTTCAGATCGATCTCCTGAACCTATTTGACTTCTTCTGTCGCTAGATCTTTCTTTTTCTTTTTTTAATTTTTCAGCCTCATAAAGTCTTGCTCTAAGAATTTTTAAGGCTTTAGCTTTGTTTTTATGTTGAGACTTTTCATCTTGCTGAGTTACAACGATTCCAGTTGGCTTATGAGTAATCCTCACAGCACTATCGGTAGTATTGACTGATTGGCCACCTGGTCCGCTTGATCTAAATACATCTATTCTTAAATCACTATCATTTATTTTTACATCTACATCTTCGGCTTCTGGTAAAATTGCTACTGTTGCAGCTGAGGTGTGAACTCTTCCTTGGGTTTCTGTATTTGGAACTCTTTGTACCCTGTGAACTCCCGACTCGTATTTTAAGTAGGAATAAATATTAGTTCCTTTAACAGAAAAAATTACTTCTTTAAAACCTCCTGCCTCACTTTTTGAAATACTTATTATTTCCATAGTCCAATTCTTTTTGGAACATACTTTTTCATACATTCTAAATAAATCTGCTGCAAATAAAGTAGCTTCTAGTCCACCTGTGCCTGCTCTAATTTCTACTATAGCATTTTTTTCATCATCCCGATCTTTAGGTAAAAGAAATATTTTTAATTTTTTTTCATAAGAATTTCTATTTGACTCTGCATGCTCAAGCTCTTTTTGAGCTAAATCAATTATTTCGTTATCATTCTTTTTGTCATTTATAATATTACTGAGGTCTATTTTGCTCTTCTCAAAGTTTAAGTATTCTCGGGCAATTTCAATGATATTTTTTAAATCCGAATACTCTTTTGATTTTTTTGCAAATAGTTTTGTATCAAATTTTCCGCTTGATAGTTCTTTTTCTAGGGAATTATATTTATCAATGATATTTTTGACCTTTTCAGCGGGTATCATAAAGGTTAATTTACTTTTTCTTTGGCTTTTGATTCAACTAGCTCTACTACTTTTTCAATAATATCTTTGTTTGCAACTTTATTATGAGGAATTCCAGACAAATAAAATAAATTATTTCCTTCTCCACCACCTGTAAGACCAATATCAGTTTGTGATGCCTCTCCAGGCCCATTAACAACACATCCTATAATTGATAGTGTTAAAGATTTTTTGATATGAGATAATTTATCTTCTAAAATTTTCACTGTATCAATGACTGGAAAAGCTTGTCTTGCACAAGATGGGCATGAAATTATTTGAACTCCTCTTGATCTAATTCCTAATGATTTTAATATTTCATAACCAGCTTTAACCTCTTGGACTGGGTTAGCAGATAATGAAACTCTTATTGTATCACCTATACCTTGCATTAAAAGTTTACCAATACCAATTGACGATTTAATACTACCAGTTATTAAACCACCTGCTTCTGTAATACCTAAGTGTAAGGGATAATCATAAAGTTTTGATAAGCCCTCATATGCTTTTACTGCTAAAAATACATCCGATGATTTAACACTTATTTTAAAATTAAAAAAATCATTGTCTTCTAATAATTTTATATTTTGCTCCGCGCTTTCAATTAATGCTTCGGGACAAGGCTCTTTATACTTTTCCAAAATATTTTTATCTAAAGAGCCTGCATTTACTCCTATTCTAATAGCACAATCATAATCTTTAGCGGCTTTCACAACCTCTTGGATTCTTTCTTTGGAGCCTATATTGCCTGGATTAATTCTCAAACATTTTGCTCCTGAAATAGCTGACTCAATTGCTCTCTTATAATGAAAATGTATATCAGCAACTATAGGTACCCTAGATTCTTTTGTTATTTTTTTAAGTGCTTTTGTTGACTCTTCATCAGGACAAGAGACCCTAACTATGTCAGCACCTGCTTGTTCCAATTCATTAATCTGTTTTATGGTGGCTACATGGTCTGTTGTAAGAGTATTTGTCATTGATTGAACGGATATTACTGAGTCGCCTCCTACATAAACATTGCCAACTTTAATTTTTTTTGTTTTTTTTCTTTTTATCAATCTATGAGGTCTTATTTCCATATTATCAATCAAGTTTGAATGTTTTGTGTAATTTTTTTACTGCATCAATAGTAAATTTTTCATCTATTATTACTGAAATTTTAATTTCAGATGTAGATATAGCTAACAAATTAATATTTGCGTCTGCTAAAGATCTAAACATTTTAAAAGTAATACCCGGGGTAGCAACCATTCCAGCACCAACAATAGATATTTTTGAAACTTTATCATTCATATACATTTTTTCATACTTAATTTTTTTATTGGTTTCTATTAGTGAAATGGCATTTTTACTGTCCTGTCTTTTTGTTGTAAAAGTAATATCAGTTTTTTTTCCATCAGTTGAGATATTTTGAATTACCATATCAACGTTGATTTGATTTTTTGATAACGGTTCAAATACATCTGCTGCAACACCTGGTTTATCTTCAACTCCAAGTAAAGTAATTTTTGCATCATCCTTTGAATAAGCAACACCAGTTACTGCTTTGGTATAATCTATATTGTCTTGATTAATTATTTCTGTTCCCTCCCTTTCAGTAAATGTTGACTTTACTTGAATAGGAACATTACCCATCATAGCAGATTGTACTGCTGAGGATTGCATTACTTTTGCGCCTAATGATGAAAGCTCTAACATTTCTTCATAAGATATCTTATCAATTTTTTTAGCCAGAGGTATTTTGTTTGGGTCAGAGGAGTACACACCATCTACATCTGTATAAATTTCACAACTATCTGTTTGAAAAATTTTAGCTACCGCTACAGCAGTTGCATCCGATCCACCTCTTCCAATAGATGTAATGTCTCCAGATTTTGAGACTCCTTGAAAACCTGGCACAACTGCAACACCGCCTGAAGAAATATAATCATTTATATTTTTTATATTCATATGAATAATTCTCGCATTTGAATGTTCACCTTCAGTTATGATTGGGATTTGCCAATTCATCCAGGACTTTGATTTAATTCCTAAATCATTTAATGCTCCTGCTATTAATGCACTTGTAACTTGTTCGCCAGAGGTCAATAAGACATCTAACTCCCTTTTGTTAAATTTTTTTGATATCCCCTTAGAATGTTCAATTAAGTTGTTTGTTGTGCCTGCCATAGCTGACACTACAACTATTAATTTATTACCATTGTCGTGTTCTTTTTTGACAATTTTAGCCACATGCAGGATTCTTTTAATAGATCCAACAGAGGTACCACCAAATTTTAATACTTTTTTTGCCATAGTTAGATTTTATTATAAGATAATTAGGTTAAAATTAAGTTAATTAATTTATAATAATGAGGTAGATGACTACAGTAAATAAAGAGGAAATTCAAAAGTTTTCAAAAATAGCAGATGAGTGGTGGGATACAAAAGGAAAATTCAAACCTTTGCACATGTTTAATCCTATAAGGATAAAATACATTAAAGAAAAATGTATTTCACATTTTAAACTAAAAGAAGATCACCCTAAACCACTCACGAATATAGAGTTATTGGACATAGGGTGTGGAGGCGGATTGATAAGCGAGCCAATGTGTAGGCTAGGAGCAAAAGTAACTGGGATTGATGCATCAAATAAAAATATAAATGTTGCTACACTTCATGCAAAAAAAAGTGGTCTAAACATCAATTATATAAATACTTCACCTGAGCAGAATGTTATTAAAAAAAAATTTGACATTATTTTAAATTTAGAAATTATAGAGCATGTAGACAATGTTGATTTATTTTTAGAGTCCTCAAGTAAATTATTAAAAGAAAATGGCATAATGTTTATTGCGACTATAAATAGAACTTTTGAGTCTTACGTAAAAGCAATAGTTGGCGCAGAATATATTTTAAGATGGCTTCCAATAGGAACCCACGAATGGAATAAATTTCTTAAACCAAATGAGATCCATGAAAGATTAAAAAAATTAAACTTTGAAAACATTGAAACAGATGGATTTAATTTTAATTTATTTTTTCAAAAATGGAAAAAATCTAAAGATTGTTCTGTAAATTATATTATTGTAGCTAAAAAAAATTAATTCTCTTTATTATTAACCCAAGGAATTGAAGCTACATCAATGCCTTCCTCTTTAAGTTCCCGGGCCTCTTTTGGCGTAGTTATACCATATATATTTTTGTTCTTTTTTTTATCATAATAAATTTTTCTAACTTCTCTTGGAAAGTCCTCGCCAACATATTCAAAGTTTTTTTCAACAAATTTTCTTAGTTTTGCTAAATCTTTTTTCATCTTATTTATCTCTTTATTTGGAAAATTTATTTTCTTCCTTTGAGAAATTCTTGGAGACATTATTGATTTTTTTACTGATTTAGTTTTACAAAATAAACACTCGATTAATTTTTTTTTAAGTAATTTTTCAAATTCTTTTGAGTCAGAAAACCAACTTTCAAATTCATGCTTATTTTTACACTTGAGATTATATTTGATCATTAGTTTCTGTAATCAGCATTAATATTTATATATTCATTTGTTAAATCGCATGTATAACACTCAAAAGATCCTTGGCCAATCTTTAGATTTACTTCTACAAGTAAATCGTCCCATTTCATATATTCTTTTAATTTCTCTTCATTGTATTCTTCGGAGATCTTGCCTTTTTCAGCAACTTTTAATTCTCCAAATTTAATTTCTATTTTTTCTGGGGTAATTTTTTCTCCAGATTTTCCTATCGCCATTATTATCCTTCCCCAATTAGGATCTTCGCCAGCCATAGCAGTCTTAAAAAGGGGTGAGTTGGCAATTGAGAAAGCGACAGCTCTTGCCATTTGTTGAGATCTTGCGTTTATAACCTTAACGGTAATAAATTTTTTTGCTCCCTCTCCATCACTAACTATTTGTTTTGCCAAGTTAAGAAGTAATCTTTGAAGTGCCATTTCAAAATCTTTTAATTTAGGATCTAAAACATTATAAAATTTTCCCGTTTTAACTTTATTGCTTGAGAAAATTGCAACCATATCATTTGTAGAGGTGTCACTATCCACGGTGATTGCATTAAAAGTATTTGTCATTGCCCTTTTAAGTAGACTTTTTAAAAATACTGATGGAATTTCTGCATCAGTAAAAACGAAAGCTAACATTGTTGCCATATTTGGAGATATCATTCCTGAACCCTTCGCAATTGCAGAAAGTCTTATATCTTTATTCCAAATCCTACACTCTTCGTAAGCAAGTTTTGGTCTAGTATCGGTAGTCATTATAGATGAGGCTGCTTTGAACCACACGAATTTATTTTGTTTTTCTCTTAATTTTTCTACAAGTTGAGGAGTACTATTTTTAATTTGTTGTATTGGAAACTTTTCTCCAATTACACCTGTAGAAGCAAATAGTATTTCATTTGGTTTAATTACTTGACTTGTTCCACCCTTTTTTTGGGCTTCCCTTAAAGTAAGATTTTTTGCAAGATTTTTTGATAAACTCTCGAGAGCTTCTGCTCCTTGAGTTCCAGTGAAGGTGTTTGCATTTTTTGTGTTAATCATAATAGCTTTAATATTTTTTTTTCTGATCTGTCTGTTCCAGGTAATTGACTCTGAACATATTGTATTATTTGTATATACTGCTCCATAATTTGCTCCATCCTTAAAATAAAATAAACACAGATCATCTCTTCCTGTACCATACAGATCTGCAGAAATTGCTGAAATCTCCATACCCTCGATTGGCTGCAGCTCTTGAAATTCACCCATTTTTGACAGCTTTGGTTTATTTTTTAAAAAATTTTTTACATTAATAGTCATGTTATTATTTTATTTTATCACTATATATATATATGAATTTAATAATTATATTAAATTAACATATGAATTTTATAACTAAAACACTCAATAAATTATTTAAAAGCAGCAATCAACTGGAATTAAATAAAATTAAGCCCATAGTAGCTCAAATTAATGATCTTGAGAAAAATTTCATAAATTATAAGACGCAAGATTTTGTCAAAAAAACTAATGAATTGAAAAAAAATGTATTAGATGGCCGAAGTTATGAGGACATCTTGCCTGAGGCTTTTGCACTTGTTAGAGAAGCATCTAAACAGGTGCTTGGTGAACGGCATTTTGATGTTCAGTTGGCAGGAGGAATTTTTCTTCATAGAGGATGTGTAGCTGAGATGAAAACAGGAGAGGGGAAGACATTAGTTTCAACACTACCTGCATATCTAAACGCCCTTGGAGGAAAAGGAGTTCATATAGTTACTGTAAATGATTATTTAGCAAAAAGAGACTCTGAATGGATGGGGCAAATATATAAACATCTTGGGTTAGAAACAGGTTGTATAACAAATGAATTAGAAGACCAAGACAGAGAAAGAAATTATAAAAAAGATATCACATATGCAACAAACAATGAATTAGGTTTTGATTATTTGAGAGACAATATGAAATATAATATTAGTGAAATGGTACAAAAAAATAGAAATTTTTGTATTATCGATGAAGTAGATAGTATATTAATTGATGAGTCTAGAACGCCTTTAATAATTTCAGGTGGAATAGAAGATAAATCTGATCAATATTTTTTAGCAAATAAGTTTATTAAAAATTTACAAAAGAAAGATTATGATCTTGATGAAAAAAATAAAAATGCAATACTAACTGATGTAGGAATTGACAATATTGAGAAAATGTCAATTAAAACTGGAATACTCAAAAATAATAATTTCTATGATCCTCAAAACTTAAATTTAGTTCATCATATCAATCAAGCGTTAAAGGCAAATTTATTATTTCAAAAAGATAAGGATTACATAGTTAAAGATGATCAAGTTCAAATTATCGATGAATTTACTGGAAGGATTTTAGAGGGAAGAAGGTTTTCTGATGGATTACATCAAGCTATTGAAGCTAAGGAAAATGTTGAAATTCAAAAGGAAAATCAAACACTGGCATCAATTACATATCAAAATTTTTTTAGATTGTATCAAAAACTCGCGGGTATGACTGGCACTGCAATGACTGAAGCGGAAGAACTTTTTGATATTTATAAACTTAAAGTAATAAGTATTCCAACAAATAGAGAAATGGTTAGAAAAGATATGAATGATCAAATTTTTAGAACTGAGGAAGAAAAAAACTTTGCAATTCTTAATAAAGTTAAAGAGTGTAATACAAAAGGTCAACCTGTGCTCGTTGGAACCACAAGTATTGAAAGTTCTGAAAAAATGTCAAAAATTTTCAAAAAAAATAATTTAATTCACAATGTTTTGAATGCTAAGCAACATGACAAAGAAGCAAAGATTATTGCTGAGGCTGGTAAAAAAGGGATGATAACTATAGCAACTAATATGGCTGGTAGAGGAACAGATATACAGCTGGGAGGGAATAAAAATATTCTTTTAAATAATAATGATTCAAAAGATAAAGTTGAAAAAATAAAACAAGATAAAGAAAAAGTAAAAAATCTTGGAGGACTTTTTATTGTAGGAACAGAAAGGCACGAGAGTAGAAGAATAGACAATCAATTAAGAGGTAGATCGGGTAGACAGGGTGACCCAGGATCATCGGTATTTTATATAAGTCTTGAAGATGATTTAATGAGAATTTTTGGTGGTGGATCAATCGATGGTATGTTGAAAAAATTAGGTTTAAAAAAAAATGAATCTATAAATCACCCCTGGATAAATAAAGCGATGGAAAGGGCACAACAAAAAGTCGAGGCAAGAAATTTCGAAATAAGAAAAACACTATTAAAATTTGATGATGTAATGAATGATCAAAGAAAGATTATTTTTGGTCAAAGGATAGAAATTTTGAAAAATAGTGACATTAAAAAAATGATTTTATCTTTTCTTGAAGAACTAAATAAAAATTTAGAGTTAGCCCATCAAAATTTTACCAAAAGTAACGACTTAAAAGTATTTTCTAATGAAGTAAAGGCAAGTTACGGAAATGCTTTTGATGAAAAAAAAATCGAGGAATTTTCTAAAATGAATACAAAAGAAATAACCAAGAGTTTTGATAATTTTTTTATAGAAAAAAGAACTGAAAGAATAAAGGTTTTAGGAGAAGAGCAAAATAATGATATCGAAAAAAGAATTTTTTTACAAATTATGGACTTTTTGTGGAGGTCGCACTTACAATATTTAGAACAATTAAGGCAAGTTATTGGCCTAAGAAGCTACGGTCAAAAGGACCCTTTAGCTGAGTTTAGAAGAGAAGCATTTCAGCTTTTTGAAGATTTGTTATTTAAAATTAAAACAGAAACCATTAAATTTTTAATTAATACAAATATTGTAATCAAGGATAAAAAAGAGGACAAACAAACTAGTGACTTTGTAAAAAAACGAAAAATTTCTAGAAATGAACCTTGTTCTTGTGGATCAGGAAAAAAATATAAACATTGTCATGGAAAAGTAGCTTAAATGAATAAAGAGTTTCCAAAAAAAATATCTGTATTTCCATTAAGAGGTGCAATATTTTTTCCAAAAACTAATTTGCCATTAAATATTTTTGAAAAAAGATATGTAAGCATGGTTGAAGATGCCCTAAAAGGAAATAAATATATTGGTATGGTCCAATCAAAAAAAGTTGAGGGTGAAGTGTTTAAAGTTGGTTGTTTAGGAAAAATTGATAGACATGAAAAAACTCCTGATGGAAGAATTTTAATAAATCTTAATGGTCTATCACGATTTAAAATAGATGAAGAAGTAAATAATGATAAATTATACAGAGAATTTATTGTTAATTACGAGGATTTTAAAGAAGATATGAAACTAAAAGAATATGAAGTTAAAAATGAAATACTTGAAAAATTAATAAATAATTCTAAAAAATATTTCAGTCAACAAGGAGTACTAATTGATTGGAGAGAAATTTCAAAACTTAAAGCTTTTGAACAAATTTATACTTTGGCAATGATTTCACCATTTTCTGTTAGCGAAAAACAAAAAGTTTTAGAAGTACCTGATTTAAATGAAGCAGCAAATACTTTAAATGAAATTACAAAGTTTGGTTTTTACGAAGATCTAAATGATAAAGATACTATTCAATAAAATTAGGTATAAATTTTATCTGCTAACCCAAAACATAATATTCCTGACAATAAAGTAAGTATTGCGGGTATTATAATGCCTATAACAGATGTTCTTTTTACAACACCTAAATTTCTTTTTTGATGAGATGACATTGCAACAAAAAAAGTAAATAAATTTTGTAAAAAAATTAAATTGAAGAAAGCCCATGTTCCTGCTGTTCCCTTTTCTCTAACAAAAACGATGTATCCTGCTAAAACAAATGATCCTAAAATCATAGATCCAAAAAACCTGGTCATTATAGCTGACGTTTTATGCATGCCATATTCTTTAAGAAAATCTTTCGTATCAAAAACACACTTGTAAGCATACAAGCCGTAAATAATAAAATGTATAAAGAAAATAATTAGAAAAAAAGAATTGTTAAAATTTTGTACCATTAATTTTTAGTTAAATTTTAGCTAGTCTCTCTAGTATTTTTATTGAATGACTCTGTAAATGGTATAGGCACAACTGTCGCATTAACAGGTTTGTTAGAGTATTTTTTTGGTAAATGCACTTTATATTTTTTCCCAAAGTTACCTGTTGGAAAGCCATTTGCATTTAAATTTCCTTCAAAAGGAACATATCCCATTGCAATATTAGTAGCTTTTTCTGGATGATACCATGGTGAAGTTATAAACCCAACTGGCTTCCCACCTTTATCATTTGAGATTAACCAAAAATCATTTGCATAATCTTCAATTGGTTTTCCCCCTGATAACTCTAAACCAACTAATTGAAGTTTGTAAGGTTTTTCACCATTTTTAATTTGTTCTTTCATTCTCTCTAAAGCCACTTTACCAATGTAATCTGTTTGTTTATTCCACTGACCTTTTCCAGATAAAGATACTTGATATCCTAAATTACATTGGAAAGGATTATGTTGGTGATCCATATCTTGCCCCCAAGATAAAATTCCTGCTTGAATTCTTCTATGATGGGCTGGAGCTATGACCATTAATTTGTGTTTTTTTCCTGCTTTGAGAACTGCATTCCACATATCTTCTGCGTACAAAGTTGCGTTTCGAAGATAAATTTCATACCCGGCTTCTCCAGAAAAACCTGATTGAGAGATAACGCAACTTCTACCTCCAACCTTTGCTTCGGCTAAACCATAAAAAGGCATATTATCGAGATCAAACTGATCTCCAATCAAATCTTTCATTAATGCTTTGGATTTGGGACCTTGTATTTGAACCGGGCACGCGTCGATTTCGTCTATTTCAACATTAAATCTCTTGTCAGCATTAACACCTTGTAAATATATTCCAATGTCTGAGTCTGATAAACTAAACCAAAACTCGTCATCAGCCACTCGCATTAAAACTGGATCATTTAGAACTCCGCCTTTGTAGTTACAAAGAACAACATAACGTGCTCTCATTGTTGAAATTTTTGTAGCATCTCTTGTAATTACATAATCTGTAAATTTTTCAGCGTCTGGTCCTTTAACACGAATTTGTCTTTCTACTGCTACGTTCCACATTGTAACGTGATTTTTTATAGCTCTATATTCGACCATAGCACCACCTTTTTCAGGTCTTACATAACCTCTTGGATGGTATATTCGATTATAAACTGTGGCTCTCCAGCAACCAGCTTTCATGGATAAATGCCAGTAAGGAGATTTTCTTACTCGAGTTGAAATAAGCATTTCTACTTTCGTGGGCCCGCTTTGTCTCAAATTGTATGGTACTTGTCTGTCTGATTGATCAACTGAAGTTTCGTGTTTGACTTTATCGTAATTTACTTTTTCAACTTTATAAGAGTTTGGAACCTTTTTAGGCATAATTATTTTTGACTAACCACTTGTTAGTCTCTTTTAATCCACCAAAAGTATAAATATGAAAATGACTTGTTGATTTCTTAACTTGATCAATTAATTCATGAGGGTCTGATGGTCTCAGTAAATTTATTGCTTTAGATGCATTAGACTTAATAAAGTTAAGTGAGTTTTTAGCTCCTACAATATTTGCAAATTTAATTAAACTTGTAAGCTTTAAAGGTCCAGTAATTCCAACATGAACTGGCAAATTTTGTTTTGAAATAAATTTATTTATTGGTTCAGGATTTAAAAGCCACTGAGTAACAATGTAATCTGCAAAGGGTTTTTTATCTTTCATCGCTTTATCTAAATCAGAATCCGATATATCAGGGGACCCCTCCGGATGTCCAGCAATTCCTATCTTAAAACCATCGAATAACCCTGTTTCTAAAATCTGCAACGAGCAGTGGTAATCACCGATTGGTTCAGCGCTTCCTCCAATTACAAGAGCTTGTTTTACGCCAAAATCTTTGCACATAGAAACATACTGTTTTAATTCATCTAGATTTTTAATTGATCTTGCCGGAAAGTGAGGCACTGGATTAAACCCGGATTGGACTAGCTCTTTTGCTTTTTTTGCAACCTCTCTAAAGTCATTACCAGGAAGCATAGTGATATAAACATCCTTAACTTTTGGTAAAACAGAAAGGTCGGTTTTCATTGTTATCTCTAAAGAAAAATTCATTTTTTTGGATATACCAGTTAAACCTATTTCATGTCTAGAGTTTTTGTGGTGAGGTGGCCTTGGTTTGAATCGCACAAACGACACATACCTTTTCAGGGTACTGCTCTACTACTGAGCTACAAGGCCAAATTCATCAAAATCTAAAAGTAATTCTACCTTTAGTCAAATCGTAAGGGGTCATTTCTACCATTACTTGATCGCCGGCTAAAACTCTTATTCTATTCTTTCTCAATTTTCCAGCTGTATGAGCTAAAACTTCATGATTATTTTCAAGTATAACCCTAAACATTGCGTTAGGTAATAATTCGGTTACTTTTCCCTTAAATTCTAGTTTTTCCTGTTTTACCAATTTATTACCTTTTTTTTAATCTCACTTTTACAGAATTTGCGTGCCCGTGAAGATTTTCATATTTTGACAAAGTTATAACTGACGGACCCAATCTTTCAATACCTCTTTTTGATATTTTTATTACAGATTGCCTTTTCAAAAAATCATAAACTGATAGGCCAGACGAGAATTTTGCTGTTCCAGATGTGGGTAATACGTGATTTGGGCCAGCAATATAGTCTCCTAACGCTTCGGGAGAGTAAGGACCTAAAAAAATGGAACCAGCATTATCAATTGAATTTAAAAAGATATCAGGATTTTTTGTATAAATCTGTAAATGTTCAGGAGCAATAATATTTACTACTTTACCCGCTTCTTTAAGATTATTTAATAGTATGGCTAAACCAAAATTCTTTAAACTTTTTGAGGCAATCATTCTTTTTGGTAAAAATTTGAGCTGCTTTTTTATGGATTGATTTACTTTAAGAATTAAATCTTTACTATTTGTAACTAAGATAGATTGTGACATCTCATCGTGCTCTGATTGTGCAATTAAATCTGCTGAGACCCACTCAGGTTCCGAGAATTTATCAGCAACAACAGTAACTTCTGATGGACCAGCAAACATGTCAATTCCTGAAATGCCCGAAACTTCTTTTTTAGCTAATGCAACGTATTCATTTCCTGGACCAACTATCTTATCAACTTTTGGCACTATTTTGGTCCCAAAAGCAAATGCTGCGATGGCTTGTGCACCACCAAGTTTAAAGATTTTTTTTACACCACATTTCTTTGCCGCATACAATACCCCGGGATTTATTCCCCCATCAAAAGAAGGAACTGTCATAAAAATTTCATTTACTCCAGCAATAGAAGCTGGAATACAATTCATTAATACAGAACTTGGGTAACTCGCTTTACCTCCAGGTACATAAACACCCACTTTCTCAACAGGTTTTGATCTATAGTAAAAACTATTGTTGATTTTATCCTTTTTTTTGAATTTATGAAACTTTTGATACTTATGAAAATTGAAAATTCTCGAATAAGCAAGATCAATAGAATTTTTTACTTTCCGATCTAAAAATTTTATACTTTTTTTTATTTCAGATTTTGTGAAAGTAAGGTTATTACTTTTCAAAGTTTTTAAATTATTAAATTTTTTCTCATATTTAATAACTGATTTGTCTCCATGCATTTCAACATCATTTATAATTTTTTTTACTACAGTGATTTTTTTACTTGAATACCCTCTTCTTAACTTCAGGAAGCTATTCAATATTTTTTCAAAATTTTTTTCTCTTGATTTTAATGTTTTAATCATTAAATAAATCGTGTTTTGGTTTATTTTTTGTTTCCCATGGATCACTTATATCTTCCAGAAAACATTCTATTATTTCTAAATTTAATTTAATCAATATATCACCTGCAAAATTTAATTTTACTTCGTAGTTTTTATCAGACAATAATTTAGTTTCAATTGCTAAAAAGTCTAAAAAACGTTCTGCATTTTTTTGACTCAAGTTTTTTGAATTAACATTAATTACATTTTCAAATTTTAAGACAGATATTATCCTTTTGTTTTTTCTAAAAACTCCCTTTTCAATATCCTCCCACATAAATCTATTAAATTGAATTAGGAATATTTTATTTTTTTTCAAATGCGCAATATTCTTTACTTGTGTAATCGAGTCCTGTAAATGTGCTGATATTACCTTTACATCATCTTCGGAAGTTCCGTTAAGTTTTAAATTTTTCCTACCCATTAATTATTTACTCTGGTAATTGTTGCTCCGCAGTTTCTAAGTTTTTTTTCTAAATTTTCATAACCTCTATCTAAATGATATACTCTATTTATAATTGTTCTATTTTTGGCAATTAAACCTGCTAAAACTAAACTTACTGAAGCTCTTAAATCAGTAGCCATTACTTCAGCTCCATTTAACTCTTCAGAAAAATTTATTGTAGAAAGATTTCCAGAAACTTTTATCTTCGCTCCCATTCTATTAAGTTCAGGAACATGCATAAAACGATTTTCAAAAATATTTTCTTTAATTTTTGATACACCATTTGCTTTAGTCATCAAAACCATAATCTGTGCTTGCAAATCGGTTGGAAAACCAGGGTAAGCTTCGGTTTTAATAGAAACAGGCTTAATGTTTTTTGAATAAAAAATTATTATTTTATTTTTTTGAGTTTTAAATTTAAGACCCATTTTTTTTAGAATATCTAATTCTTTTTTTAATATATTAGTATCAATATTAGTAATTTTAATTTTTTTTCCAACCAAAGCTCCTGCAATTATAAATGTACCAGCCTCAATTCTATCAAACATGACAGAGTAATTAACTGCATTAAAACTTCGTGTTCCAATAACCTTAATCTCTCTTTCTCCAGTCCATTTAATATTAGCACCCATCTTTTTTAAAAAGTTTATCAAATCTTTTATTTCAGGTTCGCAAGCACAATTTTTGATTAAAGTTGTTCCGTATGCGTAGGTAGCAGCAATAATTAAATTTTCAGTTGCTCCAACTGATATTGAAGGTAATTTGATATTGTTACCAAAAAGCCCATTGGTTGCTTCAGCGTAAATGTAACCATTTTTAATTTTAATTTTAGCGCCTAATTTTTTTAACCCAAAAAGATGAATATCCACTGGCCTTGTTCCAATTGCGCAACCCCCAGGTAGAGACACTCGGGCTTTACCAAATTTTGAAAGTAAGGGCCCCAAAACAATAATACCAGCCCGCATAGTTTTTACAAAATTATATGGTGCTAAGGTTTTAAAAGATTTTTTATTGTTATTTATAAAAATTTTTTTTTTTTTGAAATTTAATTTTATATCTGATCCTAAATATTTTAAAAGTTCAGACATAGTAATTACATCTTTCACAAAAGGAACATTGTTTATAGTAATTTTATTATTACTAAGAATTGTTGATGCTAATATCGGTAAGGTGGCATTTTTAGAACCCGATATCTTAACAGTCCCAGTTAAACTTTTTTTTCCCTTAATAATAAGTTTTTGCATTAATTAAATTTTGGGAAGAGTAACACCTCTTTGTTTCATATATTTACCCTTTCTTTTAGAATAAGTAATTTCAGGTTTTTCATTTCCTTTAATAAAAATGAATTGGGCGGCTCCCTCATTAGCATATATTTTTGCTGGTAAAGGTGTGGTGTTAGAAAACTCGAGAGTTACGTGTCCCTCCCAACCTGGTTCTAATGGTGTCACATTTACGATTATGCCACATCTTGCATATGTAGATTTACCTAAACAAATTACAATTACGTTATCAGGTATTTTAAAATATTCTACAGTTCTGGCTAAAGCAAAAGAGTTGGGTGGTATTACGCAAATATTTGATTTTTTTGATATAAAGCCATCTTTCTTAAAATTTTTAGGATCAACAATGGTAGAATTAACATTTGTAAAAATTTTAAAATCATTTGAAACTCTTGCATCATAGCCATATGATGAAAGCCCATAGGATATTTTGCCTTTTCTTATTTGTTTAGGAATAAATGGTGAAATAATTTTTTTACTTTTTGCCATTTTTTTTATCCATTTATCCGACAAAACAGTCATGTTAGTTATTTCCCTTTCTTCTTATATTTATTTCTATACTCTTTTCTTTTTTTTAAATTTGATTTCAAAGCCAATTCTTTTTTATAAAGAGATGTCTCCTTTTTTAAAATGACTTTCATTAAAACTAATTTTTGTTAGGGTTTGTTAAATCTTCGAGTGTAATTGTTTTTTCAATATCATGCATTTTTTCGGGCTCATTTTTTTCTTCCTTAACTCCCTTTTTGGCACGCCTTTGTTCTAAACGAGCTTTTCTTTTGGCCTCTTTTTTCATGGCCTTTTCACCTCTGATAGATTTATAAGTGTAATGTATACCCATTTTTGCACCATATTTTCATTATCTTTTTACTTTGTAGGCTGAAATTATGCAAGCACTACTATATTTAACTGTAGATATCCTTTGATAAAATGTAAGTATCAAATAATTTGCCCACATAGCTCAGTTGGTAGAGCACTTCCATGGTAAGGAAGAGGTCGCAAGTTCAATTCTTGCTGTGGGCACCATTTAAAATATTAATTTATTCTTTATTTAAATGCTATTTCTCAAATTATTGAAAAAAATTTTTTAAGTCCTCATTTATCATTTTAAATGAGCTTTCCCAATTATCAATTTGCTTTGATCTGTATAAACTAACATTATCATACCATTTAGTAGATTTTTTGTCTAAAAACCATCTCCAATCACTCACAAATGGAAGGGGTATCCATGTTTTTTTTCCTAGTGTACCAGATAAGTGGGCTAGCGCTGTATCAGCAGTTATTACTAAATCAAGTTGTTTAATTATTTGGATACTATCTATAAATGCATTTTCCGATTTATCGATATTTTTAAAAAAGATTATATTCTTGAATTTATCTATTTTTTTATTATCGAATTCTTTTTGTAAAACAAAAAAAGTAAAATTAAATGATGAAGCTAGATTTAAAAAATAATCAAAAGGTATATTTTTTTTAATTAAAGAAGTATTGGAATTCACTCCAATTTTGGTTCCTTTATATTTTTTAAATATATCAGTCCATTTTTTTTCTAAATCATCATTTTTTTGAAAAAAATTAACTGTAGGAACAAAAAGATCATTTTTATTATAAAAAATCCTTGGGATACTTAATAAATGAATATGATAATGATGTTCTGTAATTTTATTACTGTCAGATATTAAATTAAACATATTTTTATCAAAAAAGTGTAAAAACTTTTTACTTTTGAGATAAATTGTTATTTCAACTTTATATTTATTTTTAATTTTGTATAAATATCTTGTAAATTGTATCAAGTCCCCGATCCCTTGTTCTGAAATTACTAATAATTTTTTATTATTAAGGCATTCACCATCCCAAATTTTGCTTTTTAGATTAAGCTTTTTATAATTAATATAATCTAAAAATGATTTACTTTTTTTTCTCCACTCATATTCATCAAAACCTTGTTCAAAATTCTCCATCATCAATAACTGCGTTCCATAATTTACATGAACATCGGGATTATTATTTTTAATCTCTATTGATTTTTTGTATGACTCTATGGCTTCTTTAAAATCTCCAGTTTGTTTGTAAGAATTAGCTAAATTATTATATGCTAAAAAATTTCTTGGACTATTTTTTAGACTAATCTTGTAAGAACTAATTGCTAAATCTAATTTGTTAATTGAAAAATAAATATTTCCAATATTGTACATTGAAAAATTATTTCTTGGTTCAATCTTATAAGATTCTTTATATAAAGTAATTGCTTTTTCAAAAATTCTTTGATCATGATAGAACTTTGCGTAGTTATATAAAAGTAAAGGATCCTTGGGTTTAATTTTTAAACTTTTTTCAAAAACATTTTTTGCTAATTTATATTCTTTTAATTGCGAAAGTAATGGACCATAGTTTTGTAAAACTGAATAGTTATTTGGATTTGATTTTAAAATATGCTCATAAATTTCTTTGGCTTTATTCCAGTTTCCTTTGCTATGGTGTAAAAGTGCACTTTTAAAATAATCTACGTTCATAATTATTTCTTTTTTTTAATTTTATTAAAACCAAGTTTAATATTGATAGCATAACAGTAACAACGATATCAAGAAATGGGCCTGCTTCTGGATAGCTATAGTTCCATAAAATTACTAAAGCTAGCCATACTAACCAATTAATTAATTTGAAATTATTCATTTAATTTTTTTTAAAAAATAATTTTTTAATCACAAGTCCAACTAAAAGCATCAAAATAAAACCTAGGATTGGTAAGTAAATATCTGGAGATAAAATTACATTTAATAAACTTAATTTTTCATTTGTCTCAATATATTTTTCTATCCCTGCTCCTAGAGCAACACTTATGAACATTGTTGGCCAACTTCCAATAAATGTTCCAAGGAAATAATTTTTTATGGAAATATTAAATAAAACAGGTAATACATTTTGTATTCCATAGGGAATTCCACCACCGCCACCAAGTCTATATAATGTAAAATATAAAAATTCATTTTTTTGAAAGGCAAGCTTAAGATTTGAAAACTTTGGCTCTAGTTTCTCTTTTATAAAATCTGTAAAAAAGAGTTTTGCTAATAAATATAGCAAGGTTGTTCCAATTGTAGCAGACACAACGGCGATTGAAATTCCGTACCACTTTCCAAAAACAAATCCAGAAAATAATAAAAGTGGTGATGCAAATCCCAAAAGTAAATACCAAACTATTGAAAATAAGAAAAATATTATTGTAAGAAATAGAAAATTATTATTCTTGTAATCAATAATAATCTCTTTGTTTGATTTAATAAACTCATAGCTTGTTAAATCTCTAAAATCAATTACAGAGGATAAATAATATAGACCAAAAAATAGAATTAGTAGATAAAATACTCCAATTATAAGTTTTAGATTTCTAGAACTTAAATTCATAAATAATTTTTAACTGTACTTATACAGTCTTATTACCTATAAATATCAAAAAATTTAATAGGAACCAAAGAAATCTTATGAAAAGAACCTATCAACCAAGTAAGCTAGTAAGAAAAAGAAGACATGGCTTTAGATCAAGAATGGCTACAAAGGCAGGCAGGAAACTTTTGGCTAGGCGTAGAGCAAAGGGTCGAAAAAAACTTTCTACTTAAAGATAATGACGAAGCTTGAAAGTTTAAAAAAAAATTCCCATTTCCAAAGAGTCTTAAGAAATAGAGTTATAAATAACGAATGTTTTACTATTTATCGTTCAAAAAATTTTTTGAATAAAAATAAAAAGAGTAAAAAACTTTACGTAAGTTTTGTCATGAGAAAAAAAATTGGAAATGCAGTTAAAAGGAATAGAATTAAAAGGAAGTTAAGATCTATTGTACAAAAGTTATTAATGATGAACAGTACAATTAGTTTAGATTATATATATGTAATTTTTGGAAAGGATAAAGCTTATAAAGAGTACAATAATTCACTATATGAAAAAATGAAAAAAAGTTTTAAAAGAATGCAAAGTTTAGAAGTATGAAATTAATAAGTTTTACTTTAATAATTTTTATTAAAATTTATAAATATTTAATATCACCTTTGCTTGGACAAAATTGTAGATTTCTTCCTACCTGTTCTGAGTATGCTGAAGAGTCATTAAAAACTCATGGTCTAATAAAGGGTTTATCCTTAACTCTTAAAAGAATATCAAAATGTCACCCTATAAAATTATTGAGAGGAAGCTCAGGATTAGATTTTGTACCGAAAAAGAAAAATGTAGGAAAGAAAATTTAAATGGATCTTAGAAATGTAGTTTTTGCTATAGCTTTATCATTCGCAGTTCTTTTTGGTTGGTCAGTAATTTTTGAAACACCTCAAATTGAAGAGCAAAATAAATTGAAACAAACCCAGGATTTAGAAAAGACTGACAATAAAAATACTGATGCGCCAAGCGTTAATATAGAAAAGGAAAGAGTTTTAAACATATCTAGGGATGACGCGATTAAATCTGTAAAAAGAGTAAATTTTGAAAATGAGAATGTTAAAGGTTCAATTTCACTAAAAGGATTTTTGATAGATGACATTCTTTTTAAAAAATATAACACAGAAGTCAATTCAGATGAAAAAGTAAAATATTTAAATCCTTCTGAGACAAATGATGGGTACTTTGTTGAAACTGGGTGGGCAGCAAGCAATACAACTAAAATGCCTCTTCCAACAAAAAATACGATTTGGAAAGTAGTTGGAAATAATAAACTTTCAATAGGTAATCCAGTTACAGCTGAGTGGAATAATAAATCAGGTTTAACTTTTAGAAAGAAAATAGAATTGGATGAAAAGTTTTTATTTAAAGTAACGCAAGAAGTTCAAAATAATTCAAGTCAAAGAGTAGAACTTTATCCGTACGCGCAGATAACAAGAAACCAAGATCCAGATGTTGTAGACTTTTATATTTTACACGAGGGGTTTATTGGAGTTTTTGATGAAGACTTACAAGAAGAAGGTTATGATGATGTTAAAGAAAAGAAAAAAGAATACTCTGCTGGTGAAGGTTGGTTGGGTATCACAGATAAATATTGGTTAACTGCATTAGTCCCTGAAAAAAATCAACCATTTAAAGGTGAGTTTACTTACAAAAATGGTTTCAAAGCAAACTATATTCAAAATAAACCTGTCGTTATTCAACCTTCAGGCTCAGGAATATCCGAGTCAAAAATATTTATTGCAGCAAAAGAAGTTAAAGTAATAGATGGGTATGCTGAAACAGAAGGTATTAACAAGTTTGATTTAACAATTGACTGGGGTTGGTTCTACTTTTTTACCAAACCACTATTTTTTATAATGAATTATTTATTCGAACTTACCAAAAACTTTGGAATAGCAATTGTTTTAGTAACAGCAGCTGTAAGATTATTATTTTTTCCTCTTGCGAATTACTCATTTAGATCAATGGCAAAAATGAAAATATTACAACCTGAATTGTTAAGATTAAAAGAATTACACAAACAAGATAAAGTTAAACTTCAGCAAGAAATGATGGCACTTTACAAAAGAGAAAAAGTGAATCCATTGTCTGGCTGTCTTCCTATTTTAATTCAGATACCTTTCTTTTTTGCAATATACAAAATGCTATTCATCTCATTGGAGATGAGACATCAACCATTTTTTGGTTGGATTAAAGATTTATCAGCACAGGATCCTACTTCTATTTTTAATTTTTTTGGTTTGATACCTTGGGATCCACCATCTTTTCTAATTATTGGAGCATGGCCAATTATGATGGGAGCAACAATGTACTTACAGCAGAAACTTAACCCTACTCCTCCAGATCCTATACAAGCAAAAATTTTTATGTTTTTTCCATTATTTTTAACAATAATTTTAGCACCATTTCCATCAGGTCTTGTTGTTTATTGGACAATTAACAACATACTAACAATTGCTCAACAATGGGTAATTTACAGATCAACGACTGTCAAAACAAAATAAATGTCCGAAGAAAATAATTTAGAAAATATAAAAAAGTTTTGGCCAAAAGATGCTCCAGATGTAACGAATGTTCCAAAATATGTAAAAAAATATAAAAAAGATTTAATAGTAATAAAATATGGTGGGAATGTTTTAATTGATAGAAATATTTTTAATAATTTTATTCAAGACATAAGTATATTAAATAAATTAGGTCTTTCTATAATTATTGTACACGGAGGTGGTCCTAGAATTGAAAGAGAATTAAAAAAAAGTAATATCCAAACTAAATTTATAAATGGTTTGAGAGTAACAGATAAAAATGTAATTAATATAGTTGAAAAAGTCCTAATAGACTTTAACAATGATATTGTTGTTTCACTTAATAAAAAAGGATCTAAAGCAGTTTCTGTTAATACGAAAATTAACAATGTTATAAATGTAATTCCAGATAAACCTGAATTGGGCTTTGTAGGAGTTCCACAAGAAATTAATGTCGAGATAATAAAAAATATAATTAGTCAAAAACAAATACCAATTGTTGCTCCCTTAGGTTTAGATAAAGACAAACAAACTTATAATATTAATGGTGATACTGCTGCTAGTGCTATAGCTAAAAAATTGAAATCTAGAAGACTTTTATTAATGACAAATGTTGAAGGTGTTTATGATGATAGAAAAACTTTGATTTCAGAAATAAAGCCTTACGATATGGAAAATTTAGTTAATCTAAAGATTGTTCAGGGTGGAATGTTACCCAAAATAAAGAATTGTATTGAGGCTGTTGAGAATGGAGTTAGAGGTGTCGTTATTCTTGATGGTAGAAAACCAAGAGCTATATTGAAAGAAATTTTCTCTGATCAAGGTGCTGGTACTTTAATTAGAAAATGAAAGAGCTTTTAAAAATAAAGTATTGGCTATTTGATTTAGATAACACACTATATTCTGGTGATACAAAAGTTTTCGATCAGGTTGATAAAAGAATGTCAAAATACATTTCAAATAAACTAAAAGTAAGTATTGATGAAGCTAGAAAAATACAGAAAAATTATTTCCACGAATACAATACGACCTTAAATGGTATGATTAAAAATCATGAGATAGATGCAAAGGAGTTTCTTGATTTTGTTCACGATATTGATTTAGAATTTCTTAAAAAAGATAAGGGTTTGGAGCAAGAGCTCAGTAGAATAAAAGATAAAAAAATAATATTCACTAACGGCTCACGCGCGCATGCAGAGAATGTTACTAAAAGAATTGGAATTAATAGGCTTTTTGACGGAATTTTTGATATTGAAGACTCAGATTTTATCCCTAAACCTGCTATCGAAACCTACAAAAGACTAATTGATAAATACAAAATTGAGCCACAATATTGTATATTTATTGAGGATATTGCAAGAAATTTGAAACCAGCCCATGAATTAGGTATGAAAACAGTTTGGATTAAAAATAATGAACCTTGGGCAGCAAAATACTCAGATGAAAAATTTGTAAATTATAAGACATCTAATTTAACTAATTTTTTAAAGGAAATAAATGAACTTAGAGAAAATTGAAAAAACTATAAACGAAGCTTTTGAAAATAAAGAAAAAATTGATAACTCAAACAAAGATCTTAATGACATTGTGCGTGAAACTATTGACTTATTAGATAATGGAAAAATTAGAGTTGCTGAAAAAAAAGGTAGTAAATGGCAAGTCAATCAATGGATTAAAAAAGCTATTCTTTTGAGTTTCCGAGTAAACAAAATGAAAGCTTCAAAAGGACCATACTCTACTTGGTACGATAAAATAGATGGAAAGACTCAAGGATGGAGTGAAGAACAAGTTAAGAAAGCTGGATTTAGATATGTACCAAATGGCGTAATTAGAAAAGGAGCTCATATAGCAAAAAATGTGGTTTTAATGCCATCATTTATTAATGTAGGTGCATATGTCGACGAGGGAACAATGATAGATACTTGGGCATCAGTTGGATCATGTGCTCAGGTTGGAAAAAATTGTCATATTTCTGGTGGTGCTGGTATCGGCGGTGTTTTAGAACCAATGCAGGCAAACCCAACTATTGTGGAGGATAACTGTTTTTTAGGTGCACGTGCTGAAATAGCAGAAGGTGTAATTGTTGAAAAAGGGTCAGTATTATCTATGGGTGTTTATATTGGTGCATCAACGAGAATAATTGATCGTGCAACTGGTGAAATTCATTATGGTAAAGTTCCAGCCTATTCTGTTGTTGTTCCAGGATCAATGCCAAGTAAAAATAATCCTAAAGGTCCATCATTATATTGTGTAGTAATTGTAAAAAAAGTAGACGAAAAAACTCGAAGCAAAACGTCTATTAATGATTTATTAAGAGACTAAAATTAATGCAAATAAGTGAGTTAAAATTAGCAAAAGATTTGATTCGTAAACCTAGTATCACGCCAAAAGATGCTGGCGCAATTAATCTATTAGCTAAAAATTTAAAATCTATAGGTTTTAATTGTAAAATAATTAATTTTAAAAATATAAAAAACCTTTATGCAAAACTTGGAAAATCTTCTCCAAATTTTTGTTATGCAGGACATACAGATGTAGTTCCACCAGGTAATGTAAAAAAATGGACCACTAATCCTTTTAAACCAATTGTAAGGAATAATAAATTAATTGGAAGAGGTGCAAATGACATGAAAGCGTCAATTGCATGTTTTGTGGCTGCAGTAAGTAGATTTAAAAATGAAAATAAAAATTTTAAAGGATCCATAAGTTTACTAATTACAGGGGATGAGGAAGGAATAGCGGTGAATGGAACTAAACGACTTATAAAATATTTAAAAAGAAAAAGAGAAAAAATTAATTTTTGTATAGTTGGTGAGCCAACTAATCCAAATAAACTTGGAGAAATGATTAAAATTGGAAGAAGAGGAAGTTTGACAGGTAGGCTTACTATAATAGGTTCTCAGGGCCATGTTGCTTATCCACACAGAGCCAATAATCCCTCAAATACTTTAATCAAAATTTTAAAAAAAATTAAGGATTTAAAACTTGATAAAGGAACAAAAAACTTTCAACCTTCTAATCTCGAGGTAATAAAAATTAATATTGATAATCATGCAGACAATGTCATTCCTGGATCTGCTGATGCTGTTTTTAATATTAGATTTAATGATAAACACACATCTAGTTCCCTAAAAAATAAACTTAATAAAATTTTTAAAGCAGTTACGAAAGCTAATAAATCTAGATTCAAAGTAACTTACGAAGTTTCAGGCGAAGCATTTTTAACTAAACCAAATAAAACTACTTATATGGTTCAAAATATCGTTAAAAAAATCACAGGTCTTAAACCAAAACTATCTACCTCAGGTGGTACATCAGATGCAAGATTTATAAAAAATATAGCACCCTGTCTAGAATTTGGTTTAGTAGGTAAGACAATGCACAAAATAGATGAAAGTGTTTCTGTTTCTGATTTAAAAAAATTAACTAAAATATACAAAAATATTTTGGTAAGTTATTTTAAGTGAAAACAGGAATTATTACTACGGATACTTATTTAAATCATGACACCGGTCAAGGTCATCCTGAAAGAGCAGATCGTGTTTCTGTCGTAATTGAAAACTTAAAAAAAAACAAAAAATTGATTTGGAAAAAACCGCTAAAGTTTGACACTAAATATTTAAAAATTGCTCATGAATCTGATTATATTGATGAAGTAGAAAATTCTTTTCCAAAAAAGGGTCTGCATTTTTTAGATGGTGATACCATTGTGTCTCCAGGTAGTAGACAAGCTTCAACAGATGCAGTTGCGTCAATAATAACGGCTATTGATAGTGTACAAAATAAAGAGTTTAAAAATGTTTTCTGTCCTGTAAGACCCCCAGGTCACCATGCGGAAAAAGATAAAGCCATGGGATTTTGCATATACAATAATGTAGCGGTTGGCGCCCATTATCTTATAGATAAATATAAATTTAATAAAATTGCTATAATAGATTTCGATGTTCATCATGGAAATGGTACGCAAAATATTTTTTATGATAATGAAAAAGTTTTATACATATCGACTCATCAATATCCCTTTTATCCTGGTACTGGTGCAAATAATGAAAAAGGGAAACACGATAATATTTTAAATATTCCCTTGCCGGCTGGAACAAACTCAGAGGAATATTTGAATGCTTATGAACATGTTTTAAAAAAACTTAAAGAGTTTAAACCAGAATTTTTGTTATTTTCTGCAGGATTTGATGCGCATCAGGATGATCCTCTTGCTCAATTTAAATTAAGTTCAAAAGATTTTTACGATATTACAAAAAGGACATTAAAAGTTATCAATAAAAGTATTAATAATAAAGTTGTTTCGATTTTAGAAGGTGGTTATGATTTAAATGCCCTTAAAGAGAGTTCTGAATACCACTTAAAAGCTTTGATAGAAAATTAAAAGTTACTTGCGGAGCTAAACCCCGCAAGCAAGGATACCTTTATTTAATAGGTATTAATTTTTTCTTTTTTATTTCTGGTATGATTTTTTCACAATCGATAGTCAAAAGACCATCTTTTAACTCAGCACCATTTACCTTCACATCATCTGCTACTGTAAATGATCTAGAGAATGATCTTTGAGATATCCCTCGATGAATAATCTCGTCACCATCTTTATTTTCAGATTTTTGAACTTTCTTAGTTCTCACTGTTAAAGTATTGTCTTCATACTCGATTTCAACATCACTTTTGTTAAAGCCTGCAAGAGCTACTTCTATAGCATACTTGTCTTTACCTGCTTTCCTGATGTTGTATGGGGGATAATTTGTTTGCACGCCTAATCCTCCATTCCCTAACATAGACTCAAACTGATCAAACATATCATCGAATCCAATGCTGAAAGGTCTTAATGAGTTAAAGACAGAAATGTCCTTACTTGTCATATTTTCCTCCTTTGTTAGCAAGGTTATTTGTAAGTCCCATTTGGCGACCTACAATTTATATATGGTAATTAAAAAAAATAATTCAAGTATTTTCAATATTTTACTTTAACTAAATATAATCCATGTGCTGGTGCTGGGGGAGCACACATTGATCTTTTTTTTGATTCAAATGCTCTTTTAAAATCTTTTAAATTCCATTTACCTTCACCTAAATATTTTAAAGAGCCTACCATTGACCTTACTTGTTGCTGGAGAAAAGACTTTGATTGAAAGGTAAATATAATCTTATTTTTGCTTTTACTTATTAGTGGTTTTTTCAATGTTTTTATTGGCGATTTAGCCTGACAATTTGAGGCTCTAAATGTCGTAAAATTGTGTGTTCCTTTTAAAATTGTAGCACCTTTTTTCATCAATTTTACGTCTAGTTTTTTTTTAATATGCCAGGCCTTATTTATATCTAAAGCAAGAGACGAGGGTCGATTAATTATGAAGTACTTATAAACTCTTTCTTTAGCGCTATGCCTTGCATGAAAATTATTGGATCTTTTCTGAATATTTAAAATTGATACAGGATGTTTCTTTAAAAAAAAATTCACTGCATTTAGGAAAATACCAATATTATTTATCTTATTTTTTGTTTTAAAATGGGCTGATTGTTCACTCGCATGAACGCCGGAATCAGTTCTTCCAGAACCTATTACTCTAATATTTTCTTTTAAATATTTCGATAAAGCCTTTTCTAAAACTTCTTGAATTGAAAGACCATTTTTTTGAAATTGCCATCCAACAAAATTTGTACCAAGATATTCAACTTTAATTTGATACGTTGTCATTATGCAATTTTTTCACCTTTAGGAATTTTACTACCAAGTAGAAATTGACCAGTTGCTTGTCTACTTTTACCCTCTTTTTGTATTTCAAGAATACTTATTGATTTATCTTTACATGCAATGGTTAAGTTGTTATCGATTGTTGATCCTTGTACACCACTTGTATTAGATATTTTTGCTTTCCACACTTTATATCTTTCGTTTTTATATTTAAACCAAGCTCCTGGATTTGGATTTAATCCATTGATTTTTGCTAAAATTATTTTTGCATTTTGATTCCATTTTAATTCAGCCTCTTCTTTTGTAATTTTTTTTGCATATGTAGCTTCATTATGATTTTGCTCAACAAAGTTGACTTCATTCTTTTCTAATTTATCGATCACATTCATTAAAGATTTTGCACCTAACTGAGAGAGTAACTTTGATAATATTGAAGTATCTATATTTTCATTTAAATTAATTTTATCCTGTTGAATAACAGGTCCAGCGTCTAGTTTTTCAACAATTTTCATTATACTTACGCCAGTTTCCTTATCTAAATTCATTATAGATCTTTGTATAGGAGCTGCCCCTCTCCACTTCGGCAACAGTGAAGCGTGAACATTAATGAAACCATATTTGGGAATATCTAAAAATCTCCTGGGTATTATTTGGCCGTATGCAACAACAACAGCGATGTCTGGTTTTAATGAGCTAAAAAATTTAAACTCTTGATCACTATCTAAAGTTTTTGGTGTTCTTAAACTTAAGGAAAATTTTTTTGCTAAACTTCCAACTTTTGAGTCTAATAATTTTTGACCTCTATTTGCTTTGCTAGCTGGTTGAGAATAAACAACTATAATTTCATTATTGGAATTTTTTAAAGCTTCTAAAGTAGGAACTGCAAACTCTGGTGTTCCCATAAAAACAATTTTTTTTGACATTAAATTTTTTAATTTAAACTACTACTCTTTCTGTCTCTTTCTTATCTTTTGATACTTTCTTAATAATTATATCTTTTTTAAGCTTTGACAAATAATCAATAAATAAAACTCCATTCAAATGATCAATTTCATGTTGAATACAAGTTGATAGAAGTCCTTCAGCTTTTATTTCTTTATGGTTTCCATCATAGTCTAAAAATTTAACATTACATTTTTCAGGTCTGTCAATTTTTGCAAATTGATTTGGTATAGAAAGACACCCCTCTTCATAAGTTGATTTTAAATCTGATTTCCAAGTGATCTCAGGATTTACAAAGTACATTGGATTTTTTTTTTCAGGGTCTTTAGATAAGTCTATAACTATAATCCTTTTCGGAATACCAATTTGTATAGCGGCTAAACCAATTCCTGGAGCATCGTACATTGTGTTTAGCATGTCATCCATGAGAGTTTTGATTTCTTTATTTACTTTATCTACTGGTGAAGATTTTTGTCTTAAAATAGAGTCTGGGATTGTTAAAATTTTTCTTATGGCCATGAAAGTTTATAATACAATTATACTCTCAAAGGTAGGGCGAGATTTAATATTTGATTTCTGACTTTTTTAATTTTTCCTTTATTTAATAGGTTGTTAATAAAATACAAAGTTTCAGGATCTAAATTCTCTATATCATCGCTTCCTATAATCTCTACAAGCTTCAACATGAATAGACCTATTTGGCCCTCTTCTATAAGTGATTCCATTGTGTTTGGAATCGTTAAATCTTTAGAGAGACTTTTCACATCTAAATCAGATGGAATTGATATTCCGTCTGCAATTAAAGTTTCTAAAAGCATAATATCTTTTATAGAGTAAAAATATTTTTTGTTTCGTTTAATTTTTTTATAAACACTTGCTAGGTCTTTATTTACTTTATCTTTTTTTATATCATCTTCAGTAAAAATTTTAATTACTTTAGACCTATGTAAGATCTTATCGTCAAATTTTATTTTTCCTAGTTCAACTTTTTCTTCAATAATTATATTTTTTTCAACAATTTTCTTAAAATCATCTGGAACATCACTTGGGTCTATTTCTTTAAGTATTTCACTTAATTTATCTTTAAAAATATTGTTTAGTTTTTCTTTATCAAAAGAATCTTTTAAGAGAAAAAATAACTTTAATTTATTTTCTATGTTATCTGACAACAGGGCTCTTTGATAAATTAATGCTCTTCCCTCATAACCTTCTAGACCTTGATAGATTGTTGATGCATTTAATAATTGATTGATACTAAACGGCATCGACATATATATTTCAAATATTTTATCTTTATCAAAAGATCCATCATGAGCAGCAATTTCATATTTTTTAATAGTTTCTGGATCTTCAAGCTCATCTATTATAATTAGATTCGATGCTACTAAAAACTTCCAAATATTTTTGTCAGTTTTGTTGGTCGGCTCGTATTTAAATCCATCTATAGTAATTGAGGATAAATAAAAATTTAATAAATTTTTGTCCGAAATTTTATCACTTGTTTTTTCTTGCAATCCTAACAAAAAAGAAATTTTGTCATTAAAGAATTTATCTGATCTCCCCTCTTCTCTTAGCAAATCAAAGTTTAGAATAGCTTCCTCTTGTTTTTTATTTAACACTAAGCAATAAATTCTGAATTTTTCTAAATAGTTATCTTTTATTTCTTTATTTATAAAGTCTGCTTTCTCACATCCTTCAGAAATATTTGCTGATGAAATGTAATGATCTACTAAATATTTTATTAATTTAGATTTACCATCGAATTCTAAATTTTTATTTAAGAAGTTTTCAATTATTTTTATTTTATTATTTTTAATTAACCAATTTATTTTTAATTTTAAAAATTCTTTTTCAGTTAAATTTTTTTGGGGCGAATATGAGTAGGTTAAAATTGTATTAAGAAATATTTCTTCGGAAAACTTGGATAATTTAATTTTTTCGATTCTCTTTAATGACTGTTTGATTAATTCTCCATTTGTACGCATCCACATTTCTAAACTCAAATCATTTTGTCCAGGATCATAAAGCCCAATTAATTTTTCATCAGACTTTTCGCTTTCAGTCTCTGAAATTGTAATTAGTTCATTCTGATTTTGGTTTAATTTAGAAATATCAATTTTAGGTTCTTGCTTTGGTTCTTGCTGTATATTATTTTTTTCAGGTTTAGTTTGATTTTTATTATTCCAAATATCAACAGATTTTTCTTCTGCGACAATATTTTGAAAAAAAAATAAACAAATAAAAACAAGTTTTAAAAAGTTTCTATTTGAGTTTAATAATTTGATTAGTGACATCTTCTGTTGTTTCACTTTGTGGAGATGGAAAATCTATCTTATCAACTAAGTAGAATGCTAAACTAATAAAACCAATAATTATTAAACCTTTTAAGGCTGTACCAAGCAAGGATGAATTATTTTTTGATCTTAAATTTAATCTTGGTTGCATAGTCTTTAAAATATATTTAAACTCGGAAATTAAGACAAATTTGTGATAAATCAAATTAAATTTTGGGTATAAATTGAAAAAAAACCTCGTATTAACTGGAATGATGGGTGTGGGTAAATCTTCAATTGGGAAAGATTTGTCTCACAAGCTTAAAATGGAATTTACAGATATAGACTCCATTATAGAAAAAAAACTGTCATTATCTATAAGTGAAATATTTAAAAAAAAAGGTGAAAAATTTTTTAGAGATATTGAAGAAAAAGAGACATTAAATTATTTGAACAAAAATAAAGTTGTTATAGCACTGGGTGGCGGAGCATTTCTGAACAAAAAAATTAGAGATGAAACAAGCAAAAAAGGGATTTCATTTTGGTTAGATTTAGACTCTAAAATTATTTTTCAAAGGATTAAAGTTAACATGAAAAGGCCTTTATTAGATAATAATAGATCAGAAAACGAAGTTAAAAAACTGTGTAAGTCTAGAGAGAAAACTTATTCACTCTCTGACTTTAGAATAGATTGTAATGCAAAAAATAGAAATCAAATAATCAAAGAGATTGTAGATATTTATGAAAATGAATAGAATTTTTGTAAAAAATAAGAATACAAATTATACAATTATTATTGGTAAAGGGTCATTAGGAAAATTAAAAGTTCAAATAAATAAATTGTGTCCTAAAACAAAAAAAATTGGTTTAATTTTGGATAAAAATATTCCAAATAATTTTAAGATAAAAATTAAGAAGCAGCTAGGAAAATACAGTGTTTATGTTTATGAATTTATTCCTAACGAAAAATTGAAATCATTTAAAAAAGCAAACGATCTGTTGGAAAGACTCATTAAAAATAATCTTAGTAGGAATGACACAATCATAACCGTTGGGGGCGGTATCATTGGTGATTTTGGAAGTTTTGTTGCAAGTATTTACAAAAGAGGAATAAACTTAATCAATATTCCCTCAACACTTTTAGCTCAAGTCGATTCTTCAATTGGAGGAAAAACAGCGGTTAATTCAGGGGGCGGAAAAAATCTTATTGGTACCTTTTATCAACCAAGATTGGTTTTGAGTGATTTGACACTTTTAAAAAGTCTGTCAAAAAGAAATTTAGTCTGCGGTTTCGCTGAAATATTAAAACATTCAATAATAAAAGATAATAAATTTTTTAAAAAACTAGATAAGGATAAAAATAAAATTTTTGAAAGTTCTAATTTTAAAACTATGGGAGAGACAATATCAAAAAGTTGTAAAATTAAATTATCTTTTGTTAATAAGGATGAAAAAGAAAAAAATGATAGAATGATACTAAATTTTGGCCATACTTTCGCTCATGGAATAGAGGCAGCAAATAAATATTCTGGAAAAATTAATCATGGGGAGGCTGTTTTGATTGGTATGATTTTAGCAACAAGACTTTCTTACATAAAAAAAGTTTGCTCTAAAAAAACATTGGATACGATTGAAAATCTTTATCTGAGCAACAAACTACTTAAAAAATATTTAAACTTTTTAAATAAAAAAAATTTAAATAAAATTGTTAATTTTATGGAAGTTGATAAAAAAAACTATGACAAAAAAATTAATCTTATACTTCTGAGAAAAATAGGTTTAACTACCAAACCTGGACAATATAGACTTAGTCCTGGAGAATTGAAAAAAGTATTAAAAAAAATTATTTAATTTTTATTTCTAATGAATGAATTTTTGTTTGAATCTCATCTCTAAGAATATTTGTTATTTTTTTGTGAGAAACGATACGGTTTATATTTCTAAGAGTGTCAGATTGTATAATTATTTTTAAATGGGTTTTGCTCTTATTAAAAGATTTGTGATGTTTGTGTAAATGAGTATTATCAATTATCTCAATATTGCTATCTGGAATATTTTTTTTAATTTTTTCTTTAACTATATCTATTAAACTTTTCATTAAATAAACATTCTACTATATAATTGAAACTTATTATGAAAAATATTTGTGATTGGAGTAAGTGTAATAAAATTGGCTTATATAGAGCTCCAATAGAAAAAGATAATAGTAAAAAATTTAGATTGCTCTGTTTAGAACACATTAAAGAATTTAACAAAAGCTGGAATTATTTTGCTGATATGGATGATAAAGAGATTCAAAATTTTGTAAAGTCTGACCTTACATGGCATAAACCTACTAAAAGTTTTGGGTCTTCTGAAAACTTTTTTAGAATATTGTGGCTTAATGCTTTGGATGATAAAACAGGAATTTTTAAAAACTCTGATTTTAAGAAGTTCAACAATTCGAATTTGACAGAGAAAGATAAAGAGGCTTTAAGAATTTTAGGCCTTAAAAGTGATACAAACTGGTCAGATATTCAAAAAAAATTTAAAACACTTGTAAAGAAATACCATCCTGATAAAAACCGTGGAAGTAAAAAGTATGAGGATATTTTAAAAAAAATTACCTTAGCATATAGTCAACTTAAAGTGAGTATGAGAAAATGAATTTAGAAAATAAAAAACCAGATATTAAAATCTCCGTAAGACAAACTTTTGGAATAGACACTGATATGGAGGTTGATAGCTTTTCAGAGAAAAATCCTTACGTTCCCGAATTGGACGAGAATTACAAATTTGATAGGGATACCACTTTAGCAATACTTTCAGGGTTCGCTTTCAACAAAAGAGTTTTGATACAAGGATATCATGGTACAGGAAAGTCAACACACATTGAACAGGTCGCCTCAAGACTAAATTGGCCATGTGTAAGAGTAAACTTAGACAGTCATATAAGTAGAATAGATCTTATAGGAAAAGATGCAATTGTAATAAAAGATGGAAAACAAATTACTGAATTTAAAGAAGGAGTTCTTCCTTGGTCGGTACAAAATCCAGTTGCTCTAGTTTTTGATGAATATGATGCGGGAAGACCAGATGTTATGTTTGTTATCCAAAGAATTTTAGAGAGCGAAGGAAAGCTTACGCTTTTAGACAAAAATAAAGTTATTAATCAAAATAAATTTTTTAGAATGTTTGCAACTACAAATACTATTGGGCTTGGTGATACATCCGGTCTTTATCATGGTACTCAACAAATTAATCAGGGTCAAATGGACAGATGGAATATCGTAACAACGTTAAATTATCTAAAAGCAGAAAAAGAATTAGAAATTATAATAGCTAAGAATAAAAGTTTGAATAATTCAAAAGGTAAAGAAAAAGTGCTTAAGATGATTAAAGTTGCCGATTTAACAAGAAATGGATTCGTAAACGGTGATATTTCTACAGTAATGAGTCCTAGAACAGTTTTGCATTGGGCAGAAAATTCTGAGATTTTTAAAGATACTGGTTACGCTTTTAGATTAACATTTTTAAATAAATGCGATGAATTAGAGCGAAAAATTGTTGCAGAATATTACCAAAGGTGTTTTGGTGAAGATCTTCCAGAGTCTTCGGTTAACGTAAAAATAGGTTAAAATGCAAAAAAAAGAGACCCATCTAGAGGTATTTAAAAATGCATTAACCTCAACAGTGAAATCTATTTCAGAGAAAAAAAATTGCGAAATTACATTTGGTAAGCCAACATCTAACGTTGATAATAAAAACGAAATAAATTTACCAGAAATCGATAAACTAGAGGATATTAAAGACTATTCTATTTTTAGAGCAATAGCAGACTCGGAGGCTTTAAGATTAAAGTATAGTAATAGTGATATTTATGACAAATATAAACCTGGTGGTGAAATATCTCAAAAACTTTACAAAATAGCCGAAAAGATAAGATATGAAAAAATAGGTAGTGAAGTTTTTACAGGAATAAAAAAAAACTTATTTTTTCAATATAATGAAAATAGAGTCAAATTAAAATCAAATAAAAATAAAATTGAAGAGTCTTTCGACAGTTATCTTAAGAGCTTTTTTTTTGATATCAAGGAGCCAAAAAAAACAAAGGTTAACTTTGCAAAAAAGTTTAAACAGAATTTAGCTTTTTTAAAAGAAAACCTAAACAATCAAAATAAATTTAATCAAAAAATTTCAGAAATAATATCGGAATTAAATATTGAAGATAAAGAATTTTCAGAGGATCATGAGGAAAGTGATAAAAAGCTAAAAAGTCCTGAAAGCCAAGAGTCAAAAGACCAAAAAGATGGGCAAATAGCAGAACAAGAGAATGATCAAGAGCTCTCGATTGACGCAAGACCTCCTGATACAAAAGATCTATCAAGTGAGGATGATAAAAGTATTGAGGAAGTTCAAGAAGCTGGAGAAAAAACAAATATTAAACCCAACAGAATATTTTTTGAAAAAGAAAAAAAATATAAAATATATACCGATCAGTTTGACGAAGTTATAAAAGCTGAAAATCTTGAAACAAAGGAAGAGCTTGGAAGACTTAGGGCAACACTAGATCAGCAGCTATTGCAGTTAAAAAGTTTTGTCTCTAAATTAGCTAATAAATTACAAAGAAGGCTTTTGGCAAAACAGAATAGATCATGGGATTTTGATTTAGAAGAGGGATTATTAGACTCATCAAAACTAACTAGATTAATAATTGACCCACTTAACTCATTGTCCTTTAAAAAAGAAAAAGAAACTGAATTTAAAGATACTTTAGTAACTATTCTGATAGACAATTCAGGTTCTATGAGAGGGAAACCAATTTCAGTTGCAGCTGTTTGTGCAGATATCTTAGCAAGAACTTTGGAAAGGTGCTCAGTTAAAGTTGAAGTTTTGGGTTTTACAACAAAACACTGGAAAGGTGGTTCAAGTAGAGAAAAGTGGGTTACTAATGAAAAACCTAAGTTTCCAGGAAGACTAAATGATTTAAGACATATAATTTATAAGTCAGCAGATACACCATGGAGACAATCAAAAAATAATATAGGTTTAATGTTGAAAGAAGGTTTATTAAAGGAAAATATTGATGGGGAGGCCTTGAGATGGACCTTTAATAAAATGAAAAAAAGAAAAGAAGAAAGGAAAATTTTAATGGTTATATCTGATGGGGCACCTGTTGATGACTCTACACTATCAACAAATGCGAATGATTATCTTGAGATAGATTTAAAAAATACTGTTAACTCAATAGAAAAATTTTCATCAATTGAACTTCTTGCTATTGGTATAGGTCATGATGTAACTCGTTATTACAAAAGAGCTGTAAAGATTACAGATGTACATGATTTAGGTGATGCTATGATAAATCAACTTACTGACTTATTCTCCAATAAAAAAAATATTCACTAGAATAATCATGCTGATATTTTTTTATCATCAGGAATAGTTTTTTTCAGAAGAACTCTAAATGGTATTAACATCAATAAAGATATCATAATTTTTACAATAAAATCTCCTATAGCTAAGCTTATCCAAGGTATTTCTGTATTATAAAAAGAAATTGAAAAAAACAGGAATGTATCTACAAGTGATCCAAGTGATGATGATACAATTGGAGCAACAAACCAAATTTTTTTTCTAAGTAAATCAAAAATATTTACATCTAACAGTTGAGCAATTAAAAAAGCAGTCCCAGAACCTATTGCGATTCTAATTGATATTAGATCGTCAAAATTAGTTGAAAAAAATATTGTTAAAATTATACCTGTGAAAAAACCTAAATAAACTATTTTTCTAGCTGTAAATTTTCCATATTTTCTGTTGGCTAAATCTGTTATTAAAAAAGTAATTGGATAAGTAAATGCTGCATAGGTAAGTATATTTTCCATTCCAAAGTAATATACAGGAAATTGAACTAGAAAATTTGATATTGCCACAATAGCAGCCATAAATATGGCTAGAGTAAAAAACAATTTTGTTAATTGCATAATTAAGCTTCTTTTAATACAATTTTGTTTCTGTATTTCTTGGCTCTTTTTGAAAGTTTAAAAGCCTTTGCTGATGATAAAAATTTATCAATACCGCCTTTAAAATCTACAGTTCTAAGTGCTGCATTCGATACTTTTAACGTAATATTTTTCTTTAAAATATCACTTTTAAATTTTATTTTTTTGATACTAGGATTGAACTTTCTTTTTGTTTTATTGTTGGCATGACTGACATTATGCCCTTTCAGTGGTCTTTTGCCTGTGAGTTCACATTTATTACTCATAATTTATCCTCTAGCTATATAATTCGACACTAATGTTTTATCAAGCAAATATATGTCTATTGACAATGTTTGTATCAAAGAATAATAAACTTAATGGATTTTTTCCTACCAGTAGCACAAGTTCAGGTAACTATTTGGATCATTTTATTGCTAAGCTTTATTGTTGGCATTATTTCTGGACTTTTTGGGATCGGAGGTGGTTTTCTAATGACTCCAGTTTTGATTTTTTTAGGAATTCCCCCAACTTATGCTGTAGCAAATGAAGCTAACAATATTTTAGGTACCTCCGTATCAGGTGCACTTCATCATTGGTTTAGAAAAACTTTAGATTATAAAATGGGAATAACAATTGTTGCTGGTGGTGTTGTCGGTACAGGAGTTGGTATGTTAATTTTTGCTTATTTGAGAAAAAAAGGAGTAATTAATGTGAGTATAACTCTAGCTTATATTTATATGTTAGTAATTATTGGAACTTTGATGTTTGCAAAAGGTTATAAGGAATTGACAGATTTAAGGAAAAAAATTGTGACAAAAAGAAAAGCTCACGATCACTACTGGATACATGGTCTTCCATTTAGAATGAAATTTCATAAATCCAGACTCTACGAAAGCGCATTAGTGCCGATCATGTTAGGATTTATTGTTGGAATATTTGCTTCAATTATGGGTGTTGGTGGTGCTTTTTTAATGGTTCCTGCAATGATTTATATTATTGGTATGCCAACAAAATTAGTTCCAGGAACATCTTTGTTCGTAACGATTTTTATAACAGGGTTAGTGGTTATTGTGCACGCTCTTAAGTTTCAAACTATAGATTTTATTTTAGTTTTTATTTTGTTGTTTGGTTCAATCATTGGGCTTCATGTTGGATTAAGAATCTCTCAAAAGTTAAATGCATCAGAGTACAAAACTTTGTTAGCAATATTGCTTCTTGCCGTAGGTTTAATAATGGGTATAGAAACATTTGTTCTTGAAAAAGGATCAAGTTTATTTGCTCCTGTAAAATCAGGTCAGATAGATAATAAGCTTGCAGAGGTAATTTTATCTCTTTCAACAAATAATCCAATTACATATGGATTCTTATCAATCATAATTGTTGTTCTTATAGGGGTATCTTTTTCTTATGCTAGGGAGCTTATCCATTACATTAAGTTTGATATCGATAAAAAAAAATATAATTTTTTTAAATAATTAGTGTGATGAAGTTCCTACAGCCTCACTAATATTTTTAAAACCCTTATTATTTAGAATTTTAATTAAATCCTTTTTTATAACTTTTACAATATTTGGACCTTTGTAAATTAGACCAGTATAAAGTTGCACGGCTGATGCACCAGCAGCTATTTTTTCAAAAGCTGACTCGCCTGAGTCAACGCCACCAACGCCTATAATTGGTATTTTTCCATTTAAATTTTGATAGAATTTCTTTACAAATTCAGTTGATAAATTTCTAATAGGCTTTCCTGACAATCCTCCGTTCTCTTTACTGTTTGGGTCTATTAAATTTTCCCTATTTTTGTTGCTAGTATTTGTCAAAATCACTCCATCGATTTTGTACTCTAAAATAAGTTTTACAATAATTGGTATCTGGGAACTATTTAGGTCAGGTGAAACTTTTAATAAAAAAGATTTATTAAAATTACTTTTTTCTCTTATTTCATTAATCTTTGTAAGTAATTTTTTTAAAGCATCTTCATCATGAAAATCTCTTAGACCAGTGGTATTTGGTGAAGATATATTGATTGTTATATAATCTCCAATTGGAAAAAAAATTTCTGCACATCTTAAAAAATCATCAGTCATATTTGTTGTATTTTTATTTGGACCTATATTTATACCTAATAAGCTAGATGGAATATTATTTTCAATTCTTTTTTTTACAATTTCAGATCCATCATTATTAAATCCAAGTCTGTTTATTAATGCTTGATCTTTTTCTAATCTAAAAATTCGAGGTTTTTCATTTCCAAACTGCTTTTTTGGAGTAACAGTTCCAACCTCAACAAATCCAAAACCAATTTTAAATATTTCGTTATAAACTTCTGCGCTTTTATCAAAACCTGCTGCTAGACCAATGGGATTATTAATCTCTTTGCCAAGTAGTTTGGTTCTTAAAATTTCTTCACCAGATACTGAAAATAAATTGCTTGGAAGAAAATTATATTTGAGTGATTTTATCGCTAAATCGTGAGCTTTTTCAGGATCTAAGTTAAATATAAAAGGTCTTATAAAAGAAAACATTAAAACTATATATTCAACTTTTTTTCCATTAAATCAATTGTCTCTTTGACGCCAAAAAAGCTAATAAAAAAACCCATTCTTGGACCATTTTCTTCACCAAAACACACTTCGTAAATTAATTTAAACCAATCTCTTAAATTTTTTTCGTATCCATTTTCTTTACCTACAGTGTAAATTCTAGTTTGTATTTCTTCTGCTGGAGTATTTTGAGAAACTTGTTTTAAAACACTAATTAAATTTTTTAAGGCATCTTTTTCTTTGGAATTTGGATTTTTATATTTTTTCTTTGGTTCAACCTCATCAACAAAATAATTTATTGCATAATTAGTGAGTTCATCTAAAATTTTATTTTTTTTAGGGTCAAGCTCATTGTGAAACTTTTTTATAAATTTCCATAGAATATCTTTATTTCTTGCATTGCTTGATCCAACAATATTTAACAACATTGAAAAAGGCATAATTACTTTTTCTTTTGGGGGTAAACCTTTATGAATATGCCAAACTGGATTAGAAAGTTTATCTTTTAATTCTTGATTTGAAAATTTTTCGATTAATGAAAGATATTCGTCAACAGCTTTAGGAACAACATCGGAATAAAGTTTTTTTGCTCTTTTTGGATTTTGATACATATAAAGTGATAAACTTTCTGGAGAGGCATATCTTAACCATTGATCTATAGTTATTCCATTGCCTTTTGATTTAGATATTTTTTCTCCTTTTTCGTCTAAAAATAATTCATAAGCAAATCCATTTGGAGGTTGTTTACCCATAGCTTTACAAATTTTACTTGAAAGTATTGCACTTTCAATTAAATCTTTACCATACATTTCAAAATCAACATCGAAAGTAAACCATCTCATTGCCCAATCTACTTTCCATTGTAATTTACATTTACCATCTAATATTTCTGTTTTTATTTTTTTTCCATTGTTATCAAAAACTAAAGAATTGTTATTTTTGTCAATTTCAATCACAGGAATTTCCAAAACTTTTCCTGTTTCAGGACATATTGGAAGAAATGGGCAATATGTTTTTTTCCTTTCACTTCTTAAAGTTGGTAAAATTATATTCATTATATCGTCAAATTTCTCTAAAACTCTTATCAATGAGTTATTAAAATTACCATTTTTGTAATTTTTGGTTGAGCTTTTGAAAGTAAAATTGAAATTAAATCTTTTTAAAAATTCTATTAACATCTCATTGTTATGTTCACCAAAACTTTTAAATTTTTTAAAAGGGTCAGGAATATCAGTAAGTGGTTTACCAATATTTTCTCTTAATATTTGATCATTAGGTATGTTTTCGGGTATTTTTCTGAGACCATCCATATCGTCGGAAAAAGTTATTAATTCTGTTTCGATCTTCCTTATATGGTTAAGTGCATTTATCATCATTGATGTTCTTGAAACTTCACCAAACGTACCAATATGTGGAAGGCCACTTGGACCATATCCTGTTTGAAATATAATTTTATTTTTCTTCTTAATAATAGAGTCCCTATCCTTTAATAATTTTCGGATTTCAACAAATGGCCATGAAGAGGTTGATTTTATCAGTTCAGACTCTAGCATTACCTAGGTTTATAATAAGTTGAATTTTATTTCTATTTAAATATTGTCCAGTTTTTATGGCTACTAATAAAACAGTTTTTTTTATTATTGGTATTCTACTGATCATACTAGGCGTATTTATGCTTGCGCCATATGTAATTCAGTTAATATATGATGAAAATAGCAGCAGTTTTTTTTCATCTTCTATCATCACAATAATAATAGGTATTCTAATTGTTTTAACTAGCTTGACCAAAGAAAAACAATTAAATCTCAGACAAGCATTCTTATTTTCTTCTTTAGCATGGATTAGCATCGCTTTTTTTGGAAGTATACCTTTTGTATTATCAAATTTAGAACTCTCTTTTAGTGAAGCATTTTTTGAGAGCATGTCTGGTATAACAACCACGGGCTCAACTGTAATATTGGATTTGGACTCTTCGCCTAAAAGTATTTTACTTTGGAGAGCCATAATGCAGTGGTTAGGAGGCATAGGTATTATTGTTATGGCTACAACTGTGCTTCCATTGTTGAAAGTTGGAGGAATGCAACTTTTTCAATTAGATACATCTGGTACTGAAAAAATTTTACCTAAAACCGTTGAAATATCATTTTTGATTATATCCATTTACACTTCACTTACCATTGTATGTGCTTTTGTATATTGGCTGCAAGGCATGAGTGCTTTTGATAGTATTGCTCATTCATTCACTACTCTGGCTACTGGTGGTTTTTCTACTCATAATGAGTCGATTGGATTTTTTAATAATCCAGGAATTGAAATTACTGCAACAATATTTATTGTACTTGGTAGCATACCGTTTATTGCTTATTTAAAATTTATTAAAGGTAATAAAAAAATTTTACTTCAAGATGTTCAAATAAGAGGTTTCTTATACCTTTTGTTTACGTCGATTTTTATTATGTTTTTATATTTATTTTTTAATAATTCAGAATTATCTTTTTTAAATAATTTAAGAATTTCCTCTTTTAATGTTCTGTCTATTTTATCTGGGACAGGATATGTAACAGATGATTTTGGATTGTGGGGTAAGTTCCCTCTAATTTTCTTTCTTTTTTTAATGTTTGTTGGTGGCTGTGCAGGATCCACTACATGTGGGATTAAAATATTCAGATTACAAATATTATTTTTATTTTTAAAAACACAAATTAAAAAATTGATATATCCAAATAGTATTTATTTGGTAAATTACAACAACCAAAAAATTGCAGATGGTTTTATCAATTCTGTAATTCTATTTATTTTTTCATATTTACTCATATTTTTTTTAGTAGCTATAATGCTTTCAATAACTGGATTAGATTTTCTATCAGCTATATCAGGTGCTGCTACAGCCATATCAAACGTAGGGCCTGGGTTAGGAGAAATGATTGGACCAAATGGTAACTTTAGTGAAGTTTCAGAAATATCTAAATGGATATTATCTTTTGCTATGCTGCTAGGTAGACTAGAAATTTTTGCTGTCTTAGTGTTATTTTTACCATCTTTCTGGAGAGCATAATTTAATCTATAATTATCACTATGGAAATTTATCAAAAACAATCTTTTAAAGACTCTTTCAAAGTTTATTTTGACAGAAGAATGTTGCGTATTCTTTTATTAGGAGCAATAAGTGGTTTTCCATGGGTGATTATAGGTAGCAGTTTAAGTCTTTGGCTAAAAGAAGATGGGTTAAGCAGAAGTACAATAGGTTGGGCTGGTCTTATCTTCGCTGTTTATGCTTTTAATTATTTATGGGCTCCATTAATTGATCGAGTTCGTATTCCATGGCTTACAAATAAAGTTGGGCACCGTCGTAGTTGGATAATTATAATGCAATTAATTATTCTTTTAAGTTTAATTTTTTGGAATTTTGTTGACCCAACAAAAAATTTAGCCTTAGTTATTTCAATTGGCTTAATAATTGCAATAGCCTCTGCAACTCAAGATATTACGGTAGATGCATTAAGGATAGAACAAATCGGAAAAAATGAGGGTAAGTCTATGCAGGCAGGTGCTGCCATTGCTGTAGTTGGTTGGTGGACTGGATACAAACTTGGTGGAGTTGTTGCGTTAAATTCTGCAGAATATTTTCAAAAATTAGGTATAGATAATTACTGGCAAATTACATTTTTAATTTTAGGAATAATCATCATTGCTTGTAATATTGCGTTAATGTTTGTTCATGAAAAAAAATCAAGTGAAAGATATGATGCACAAAGCAAAACAGATAAAATTATACAAAAAAAATTAGGTAGTAATAATTTTTTGGCTCCAATTATTGCTTGGATAAGTGGAACGATCGCTGGTCCTATAGTAAGTTTTTTTAAAAAAAATGGTTTTAAAATTGCGTTGGGTATTTTAGGCTTTGTTTTTCTTTTTAAAATTGGTGAAGCATTTCTTGGTAGAATGTCCATAATCTTCTATAAGGAGATTGGTTTTTCCAAAACAGATATTGCCATCTACTCTAAAGGTCTAGGCTGGATAACGACTGTTGTATTTACACTTTTGGGCGGACTATTTGCTATCCGATCAGGAGTTATTAAAGCAATGTTTGTGTCAGGAATTCTTATGGCATCTACAAATCTTTTGTTTTCTTTATTGGCTTGGTCTGGAAAGTCTGAATGGTTATTTGCTATTGCAGTTATTTTTGATGATATGGCTGCAGCATTTGCAACAGTTGCGTTCGTTGCTTTTATTTCAATGTTGGTTGATAGAACTTATACCGCAACACAATACGCTCTACTTGCATCAATTGGAACAGCGGGTAGAACTACATTAGCAGCCTCGTCAGGTGCAATGGTTGATTGGTTGAATGGGGACTGGGGTATATTCTTTATTATAACTGCTGTTATGGTAATTCCTTCCTTAGTGTTTCTCTATTTTATTAAAAACGAAATTAAATTAAGTGAAAAATAGTTACGTAAATAATCTTACAATAACAAATCTTTATAAAAAAAAGAGTTTAAAATCTAAAATAGATACTCAATTACTTTATGGTGAAAACTTTAGAGTTATTAAAAAGATAAGTAGTTGGAAAAAAATAAGAATTGAGAGAGATGGCTACACAGGCTTCATCAAAGGTAAAAAATTTTCATACCCTATACAAGCAAACTTTAAAGTCTCAGTTTTAAAAGCAAAACTTTTTAGTAAACCTAATATTAATAAAAGTTTAAATAAATTCCTTACTTACGATTCAAGATTAAAGGTGAATGAAAAAAAAGGTAAATTTGCTAAATTTGAAAATTATTGGATTAAAAAATCCGACATAAAAAAAATAAATTTTAAAAGTAAAGATCTATTTAAAGATATTAAAAAATTCAAAAATATAAAATATCTATGGGGAGGTAAAAGTTATAGAGGAATTGACTGTTCTGCTTTAGTGCAAGTTTGTTTAAATCAGAATAATAGATACTGTCCAAGAGATTCAAAAGATCAGGAAAAATATTTTAAAAAAAAAATACAACTCAAAAATATTAGAAAAAATGATATTATTTTTTGGAAAGGTCACGTTGCTGTTGCTTTATCGCAAAAAAAATTAATACACGCTTATGGCCCAATGAAAAAAGTAGTTATAATGAATATTGATAAAACGATTAAAAAAATTTATAAAACTGCAAGATTAAAAGTAACAAGTATAAGGAGAGTTTAAAATGCACTGGATCTTACTAGGAATAGCTATTGGAATAGTTATTTACCTAGGCGATAAATATATTTTTTAATAATTTTATCTATTAAATTTCATTGCTTGTGATGTAATAGATTACATAAATAACAGCTAAAATTTCCCAACCGCTCATTTTTAATACCCCTTTCTGACTCGATAAATTATATCAAAAAATTATGGCGTAGAACAGGATTCTTAAAAAAGGTCAAAAAGTGTACTTACTAATTTAAAAAAACAGTATAGATTATTTATATGAAAAAATCTCAAGACAAGATAAATTCAAAAATGTCTGACGCTGCTGATATCAGTAAGCCGTGGGATAAAGATAATCAAGCCTGGTGGGACTGGTATGTCGGTCTAGCAGATAATGAAGGTAAAAAGGATTCAATTATTACTGCGGATCCTTTACCGAGTTTTGTAATCCCAAGTGATGATGAAGCTGTCTCCGAACTTTCTAAAACCTATCATTTGGAAAATGAACAAATCAATTTCTTTAGAAAAAATGGTTTTATTAAATTAAAAAAAGTTTTCTCACCTGGTGTTGTACTTAAACTTAGAGCTGAGTTGATCAGCCTATTAAAAAAAGAATTTAATGTTGACCCTGACAAAGAGGCACATGACCGGTTTCTTAGTCTTGAAATGATCTGGCCCAAAAACAAACTTCTTCGAGCATACGTATTATCACCTCGTCTTGGACAAATTTCAGCAGATTTACTTGGTGTTCCAGCAGTTAGACTTTACCATGATAATGTTTTAGCAAAACAAGCTGGTTGTGGTAGAACACCGTGGCACTTTGACGATCATCATTTTCCACTAGATACTAATGATGTAGTAACGGCATGGGTACCAGCACAACCAACCCCAATTGAAATGGGACCACTTTCTTTTGCTTATCCGTTAGATGTACATAATCTTGTAAATGCTGTTACTTTCGAAAAGACCGGTACTGGCTACGATAAAGGAGTGTCAAAAGTTTTTAAACAAAATGGTGTTTCTGTAAACGAAACTCCCTTCGAGCTAGGTGAAGTTAGTTTTCATCATAATTTAAATTTTCATACTGCCTCAAGTAACCGAACAAATCGTAGCCGAATTGCTCTTGCAAATACTTACTATCGAGATGGGGCACGAGTAATAAAATCTCCAACAATGGTTTCTGGTGACTGGCAGAAATTTATGCCAAATATTAAACCAGGTGAAGTAGCAGCAAGTCCCTTGAATCCAATTTGTTGGCCAACTGATGACAAATAAAGATATTAATTATGACAGTGGATTAAATTCTGACTGGACTAAAAATCTTGCTAACAATCAACAGCCAGATGGTAAAGCCTTACTCGATCACTTAAAAACTATACATCAACAAAATGCAGGTTTTACTGAGAAATGTGCAAGCACTTGTCGCGATAGATCTGGTCGTAACAGTTACGAGTGGTTGGCTGAAGCTGTACCAGATATTAATGGCACTCGAGTATTGGATCTAGCTTGTGGGTCAGGACCATTATTAAAAATGTTACATGATCGAAATAAAAATTTTAGATTAAAAGGAGTAGATATGTGTGGTGAGGAATTATCACTTGCTAAGGCACGAATGTCAGATGGTGTCGTTGATCTATTTCAATTAGAGGCACAGAATTTGACTGCTATAAAAAATGCCTCGATTGACATTGTTTTATGCCATTGGGCTTTAACACTAATGGACCCTATTACTCCAGTATTAAAAGAAGTTAATCGTATACTGTCGTCAGGTGGAAAATTTGCAGCTTTAGTGAATGGACCAATGAATACAGCGCCAGGATATTTAGATGTTTATAATTTAATCTATAAATATGTTCAAACCAAGTTGCCTAATTATGGTAAGATTGACTTAGGCGATCCCAGAATACGAAGTACAAAAAGCTTAGAGCGTTTAGTTAGTGAAGCTTTTCCTTCTGCTAAGGTTAGTATCGAAAATAATGTAGTGTCTATGGTGGGACCTGTTACTGAAGTTTCAGAAACTGCAGCAGGATTTTTTTATGCTTCACTTATCTTACCTACTGAGCTCCGAATGAAAATGCTTTCAGATTTGTCTAGACTACTCTCAGTATCAAAACAAGAAGGTCGATTTGTAATGCCAATTAGTAGGTTAATTGTTAAGAAATAATTTATGGTGGATGTAGATTATGATTATTTCTAAAACTTGTGACTATATTTCAAATTAGCTTTAATGCTGTTTGTATCTTGAGTCGTGTGAAGTCCATCGAGTGCAACTGAAAATTTACTATTTTGAGAAAATTTGTAGTCATAATTTATGCCAGCAGATAAACTAAATTCAGTTTTTAAATCATTGTTCTGAGTATAGGTTCCTTTTGTTCCATTTACGTAAAAAACTTGAAGATCATCGTTTAATATTGTTCTAGCATCAGCTATCCACGATAAATAAAGATTTTTTTTATTATCTTTTAAAATTTGATGTTCGTTACTAAAGGCTATAGATCCATTATAAACATCTTTTTCTTCCCATCTGTAATACTTGCTTTCCTCATGTGATGGGGTATGTGAGTAACCAAAGTTGAAGCTTAAATCTGGTAACAAGTTGTTAAAGATTACTTTGTTTCCAAATAAAACTTCATAACTCTTATATACATCAGTTATGTCCAGCAACCCAGATGACGTAGTGTTAGTTAAAATTTTTCTGTCACTTTTATTAAAGCTAGCTCCACCTAAAAAGTATATCTCTGAGTATATTTTATCACTAATTTGAATCTTATCAAAATTCACTCCTGTTAAAAAACTAAACTTATCAATATCGTGATTTTTTGAAATATTTTGTAAACTGGTTTCAAAGGAAAAAATTAGAGTTTTATTATCTGAAATTGGTTCGAAGATATTTGCTCCTATTCCTATTTTTTTATTATCTAGTGCTAAAGTACTTTTATCTCCATCTCTTTTTAAGAAAGAAGTTGTGATTTCGCCCCATCCCTTTTCTCTTTGAGAATATTCATCGCTTTTTTGATATCTTACAAGAGAACTTCTCACACCTAATGATTTATATCCTAATTCCTCATCTATCATTTCATTGCCACCTTGACCTACAGATCCTGCAGATCCTTTGACAACTGGGTTGCCGTCTAGATCTTGTAAAATATAAGTACCATTTCCATCTATATCATAGTAATAACCTTGTCCTGCACCATGTTGTAACTTTATGGTATGACCAGAGTCAGCCACGTTAATTTTACCAATTACTTTTCCTGAGTCTTTTAAAGTTACGGTTACTCCACTTCCAGCTATTCTAATTGCATAATTTTCTGGACCTGCTTTATTTTCTATTGTTCCACTATTGGTTAAAGTTGCTGTGTCTTCGGCAGCAATAAAAACTGTTGCTTGTTGTAGAGCAGTTGCGGAAGAGTTGTTATTGTAAATATGTCCCCCAATATTATTTATAAGGGTCATGTTGTTTGTATCGTCTTCAGACTTAATGGCATTATTATTAGTTGCTCCGGAGCTAACAGCTTCGGCAAAGATTTGTCCTGAATTAGTAATTGTTACATTGTTTCCCGTACCTGAAACTTCTGTAAGAGTGATGGTATTAGTATTACTTTTTATTATTCCTCCAGCATTATTTGTTACAGTGGAGTTTTGCGCATTTAATAAATTAATTGCCTTTGAGCCACCAGAGCTAATGGTTCCAGAATTTGTAACAGTTAGCCTAAGCTGGTCTTTTCCTTGTACCGTATTGTGAGAAGTAGCCGTTAAAGAAGATCCTGAATGTATAGTTAGAGTTGCATCATTCTTTCCGTTGATATTAACTGGTGCTTGTCCACTTCTTGATAAAGTTGAAGAATTTGTAATGGTTAATGATGTTTCATCTGCATTATAAACTTGTTGAGTTGTTGAATCGCTATTAATTGTATTAGATCCAGTTATATTTGCTGCATTAACCTGGCTTAATGACATTAAGTAAATAATAATAATTACAAATCTTAAAATTCTCATAATTTTTTTTTTATAGATATAACCAAAAATTTATTAAAACGCATCAATTTCATTTTGGGTCTTATTTATGGCGGAGAGAGTGGGATTCGAACCCACGAAACGGTTTCCCGTTTACACACTTTCCAAGCGTGCGCCTTCAACCACTCGGCCATCTCTCCTTAGGTTTCTTTATTAATTTTTAAAACTCCAATGAAAGCTTCTTGAGGTATTTCAACTCTACCAAATTGTTTTGCACGTGCTTTACCTTTTTTTTGTTTATCCAATAATTTTCTTTTTCTATCCCTTGCTCCTCCACCATGAATTTTGGTAAGAACATCCTTTTTAAATCCTTTAATACTTTCTCTTGCAATAATTTTTCCACCAATAGCTGCTTGGATCGGGATCATAAAATTATGTCTTGGTATTAAATCTTTTAATTTTTCACAAACTAATCTTCCTTGATTTTGGGCAAATTCTTTATGTATTATCATTGATAAAGCATCAACTGGTTCGTTATTTACTAAAATTCCAAGCTTAACTAAATTGCCCTCTTTATAATCTGTGATCTCATAATCGAAACTTGCGTAACCACTGGTTATTGACTTTAATCTGTCGTAAAAATCAAAAACAACTTCATTAAGTGGAAGTTCATATACTAAAACTGCTCTATTTCCAGAGTATGATAAATCTTTTTGAATACCTCTTTTATCTTGGCAAATTTTTATAATAGATCCTAAATATTCATCTGGTGTTATAATTGTCGCCTTGATCCAAGGTTCTTCAATAAATTTTATTTGAGATGGATCAGGCATCATTGTTGGGTTCTGAAGATCAACAATTTCACCATTGATTTTATTTAATTTATATACAACCCCAGGAGTTGTTGTGATTAAATTGATATCAAATTCTCTTGTTAATCTTTGAGTTATAATTTCTAAGTGTAGCAATCCAAGGAAGCCACATCTAAAACCAAGACCAAGTGCACTTGAAGACTCAGGCTCGTAAGAAAAACTAGAGTCATTTAGTTTTAATTTACCTAAACCATCTTTAAGCCTTTGATACTCTGAACTATCTACTGGAAACAGTCCACAAAAAACAACAGGTTTACTGGGTTTAAAACCTGGTAACGGTTTTTCAATTGGATCTTTGGCATCACAAATTGTATCTCCCACTTTTGTTTCTGATAAACTTTTTATACCTGTTATTATAAATCCAATTTCTCCTGAATTTAATTCTTCTATATCTTTAGCCTTTGGGGTGAAAACACCAACTTTTTCAATTTCATATTCTTGGTTTGTAGACATTAGCTTTACTTTCATTCCTTTTTTAATACTTCCATCAATAACCCGTACAAGAATTACGACACCTAAATAACTATCATACCAACTATCTACCAATAAAGATTTAAGCTTAGCCTTTTGATCACCTTTTGGTGAAGGTAAATCTGAAACAATTGTCTCTAAAATTTCTTCAACACCTTCTCCAGTTTTTCCCGAACAAGAAATAGCTTTAGAAGTTTCTATACCTATTACGTCTTCTATTTGCTTTTTAACTTTATCAACATCAGATGCTGGAAGATCTATCTTGTTAAGTACTGGGATTATATGATGGTTTGTGTCAAGTGCTTGGTATACATTTGCGAGAGTCTGCGCCTCGACACCTTGTGAACTATCAACAATCAGAACTGAACCTTCACAAGCAAGTAGTGATCTACTTACTTCATAACTAAAGTCAACATGGCCAGGAGTGTCGATAATATTTAAGAGATAATCATTTCCATCTTTCGATTTATAATTAAGTTTCACCGTTTGTGCTTTAATTGTAATTCCCCTTTCTCTCTCAATATCCATTGAATCTAAAACTTGCTCTTTCATTTCTCTTTTTGAAAGGCCACCACAAATTTGAATCATTCTGTCAGCAATTGTTGACTTTCCATGATCAATATGCGCGATAATCGCAAAATTTCTTACTCTCTTTATATCTGACATTAGGATCTTATTGTTCCACCAGTTTTGGCTTTTACAATATCAATTATTTTTTGACTTATATCATCAAGGTCTTTTTGGGAAAGTGTTTTTTCTTTGGACTGTATTAAAACATTGATGGCTATTGATTTTTTACCAGCAGGCATATTTCCACCTGAAAAAACATCAAATATTTTTACGTTTTTAATTAAATTTGTATCAACATCACTTATTAATTTCTTGATGTCTCCTGCTTTAAAATCTTCATTAATTATAAAAGCAAAATCTCTTTCAGATTTTTGGTACTCAGAAATAGAATAATCTTTTCTAGAAAATCTATATTTAGTTTTTGGTTTTGGAATATTTTTTAAAAAAATTTCAAATCCGCTTATATTTTGCTCTTTTAAGTCTAAGCTTGAAATTATTGAGGGATGAATTTCACCGAATGAAGCAAGAAGTGCGCCATTTTCTGAATTAAAATTTATTGAACCAGATCTTCCCGGATTATAGTAATCTTGTGTTTTATTGCTTACAAAAATATTATTTTCTTGAATCCCAAGCTCCAACAATGTCTTTACGACATCAGCCTTAACATCAAATACATCAACATTTCTTGGTTTAGACTCCCAAGTTTTTCTGTTTACCACTCCGGACTTTAAACCACCTATTACTACTTGTTGTTCTCCAGGTTTTCTACCATAAAAAGTAGGGCCAACTTCAAATAGCGATAAATCCAAATAACCTCTATCCTGATTTTTTTTCAAATACACAATCAAATTAGAAAAAATTGATGTCCTTAAAACATTTAAATCGCTTGAAATTGGATTTGTGATTTCAATTTCTTTTTTTCCTTGTGAAAAATATTTATCAATCCGCGAGTCAGTAAATGACCAAGTAACTGCTTCCATATATCCTTTTGTAGCAACAGCTCTTTGAGAGAGGTGAAATAACTTTTGCTCAAAACTTAAGGTGTCTTTATTTCTTGATCTCTCAGGGTGTATCAATGAAATTTTATCAAAACCTTTAATTCTTATTAGCTCCTCGATTATATCAACATCTTGATAGATATCAGGTCGCCAGGTTGGTATCTTTACTAAAAATTTATTTTTTTTGATTTTAGTATCAAATCCAAGTGAGTTTAAAATCTTTTTAGCTTCTCCAGAAGGCATTGGTATCCCTATTACCTTTTTAAATTTTGTTTGATCAATTTCTAAAATTTTATTCTTTACTTTTGATTTTCCCTCCACTGAAAATTTACTAGCTTCTCCCCCACAGATTTTAAGAATTAAATTTGTTGCAATTTCGAGTCCCTCGATAATTGAATTTGGATCAATGCCTCTCTCGAATCTGTATTTAGCATCTGTATCAACACCTAAATTACTTGCCGTTTTTCTTATAGATGAAGGATGAAAATATGCTGCCTCTAATAAAATATTTTTTGTATCAAATTCAGTGCCTGATCTTGATCCACCTATTATACCACCAAGACCTAGGGGTCCGGTTCTATCTGAAATAACACACATATTATTTTCAAGTTTATAGTTTTTTCCATCAAGTGCGGTAAAGCTTTCACCAGACTTTGAGTTTCTTACAATTATCTCTTTATCTATTTTATCAGCGTCATATGCATGCAAAGGCCTGTTAAGGTCAAACATTACGTAATTAGTAATATCAACTACAGCAGAAATTGGTTTTAAACCAAGAGAAATGATTTTGTCTTTTAGCCATTCTGGACTTTCTTTATTTTGAATATTTTTTATATAACAAGAGCCAAAATTTAAGCAGCCTTGATTTTTTTCTTTTGTTATTGAAATTTTAATTGGTTGTTTAAAACTTTGCTTTATCTTTATTTTTTTTAAATTTGATAACTTACCTAAACCAGCAGAAGCTAAATCTCTTGCTATTCCCCTAACACCTAAACAATCGGGTCTATTAGGAGTCACAGATATATCTATTGATTTTTCACCTTTGCTCTTAAAGTAGTTTTTCCCGATATCTTTTTCTCTATTTTTGAGTTCTATAATTCCCTCGCTGTCGTCTGAAATATTTAATTCATTTCCAGAGCACAACATTCCATGCGACTCAACTCCTCTTATTTTAGCAATTTTTAATTTTATTTTTGATTTTGGAATAATAGAACCTGGTGGTGCGTAGATAGTTACTATACCTGATCTCGCATTTTGGGCTCCACAAACAACTTTCTTGATGTCGTTATTGTTACCAATGCTTACATCGCAAAGCTTAAGTTTATCAGCATTCGGGTGTTTTTCTGCTTTTAGAACTTTTGCAATTTTAAAATCAGATAATTCATTTTGAGCTTCTTTAACTGCTTCTACTTCCAAACCAATGTCTGTAAGTTTGTTTATAATTTTCTCAAGATTTAATGATGTAGTTAAATGATTTTTTAACCATGATAGAGTTATGATCATCTACTTAAGCCTCTATAGTTAGTTGGAACATCCAATGGATCAAAACCAAAATAGTTTAACCATCTATAATCACTTTCAAAAAAAGATCTAAGATCGTTTATCCCATATTTTAACATAGCAAGTCTATCTATACCCATGCCAAATGCAAAACCTTGAAACTTATTAGGGTCGACTTTTGCATTTTTTAAAACATTGGGATGAACCATTCCACAGCCCAAAATTTCTAACCATTTATCTCCCTCACCCACAATTATTCTTCCATTTTCTAATTTGTAACCAATATCTACTTCAGCTGATGGTTCAGTAAAAGGAAAGTGACTTGGTCTAAATCTCATTTTGATTTTTTTAACCTCAAAAAATTCTTTTACAAAATAATCTAAACAACCTTTTAAATGTCCCATGGTTATATCTTTATCTATATGTAAGCCCTCCAGCTGATGGAACATTGGTGCATGGGTTTGGTCACTATCACAACGATAAGTTCTTCCAGGAACAATAATTTTAAAGGGGGGTTTGCCATTTAACATTGTCCTTACTTGAACTGGAGAAGTATGAGTTCTCAATAAAATTTTTTTGTTATTATCTAGATAAAAGGTATCATGCATATCTCTTGCAGGATGATCCTCTGGAGTATTCAATGCAGTGAAATTATTATATTCAGTCTCAACATCAGGACCTTCTGCAACAGAAAAACCGATCTCAGAAAAAATCGATGAGATTTCATCTATCACTTGGGAAACTGGGTGTATTTTTCCATTAGGTCTCTCTCTCGCTGGTAAAGTAACATCAACTTTATCTTTTTGTAATTTTTTGCTGATTTCTAATTTTTCTAATTCTTTAAACCTATTATTTATAGCTTCAGTAATTTTTTGTTTTTCATTGTTTAATGATGAAGCTTTAATTTTTTTTTCCTCTTCGGATAAAGAACCAAGTTTTTTAAATTCTTGATTGATTTGACTATTTTTACCTAAAAACTGTGATTTAATATTTTGCAACTCCAGTTTGTCTTTAGCTTGTGAGATCTTTTGAATTAATTCTCGTAAATCTATCATTAGTTAGTTTTTACTCTAACTTTATAGAAGAAAAAACAATTTTATTTTATTGATATCTGAACTTTTTTAACAAGTGATTTGAAAGCTTCCGGATTATTGTAGGCTAAATCAGCCAAAACTTTTCTATCTAATTTAATTTTTGATTTGTTTAATCCGTTAATAAATCTTGAGTAAGTTAATCCCTCTGCTCTTACTCCTGCGTTGATTCTTTGAATCCACAAAGATCTAAATTCCCTTTTTTTCGCTCTTCTATCCCTGTAAGCATATTGAAGTGCTTTTTCCATTGCTTGACGTGCAATACGTATTGTGTTTTTTCTTCTGCCCCACTGTCCCTTTACAGCTTTGAAAACTTTTTTGTGTTTTGCTTTACTTGTGACTCCTCGTTTTGTTCTAGACATTCTTTATCCCCTTAAGTTGTAAGGCATATAAGATTTTACAATTTTCGAGTCTTGTTTTGACATAATCGTTGTGCCCCGTTGTTTCCTTATTTGTGAGTTTGTTCTTTTAATCATTCCATGCCTTTTACCAGCTTGTGGCATTTTTACTTTTCCAGATTTAGTCAGTCTAAATCTTTTTTTGGCTGAACTTTTTGTTTTAAGTTTTGGCATGGTATCGGATTTATATATATTTTGTTTTAACTTTACAATGATTAATTAGGGTGAATAATCATTATCATTTGTCGTCCTTCAAATTTAGGATTTACCTCTACTCTCCCTATATCCTTAGTGTCCTCTATAATTCTATTCATTAAATCTTTACCTAGTTGAACATGTTGCATTTCTCTACCTTTAAAACGTACAGTAAATTTTACTTTATCACCTTTTTGAAGAAATTTTTTTGCATTTTTAATTTTAAAATTATAATCATGTATCTCTGTGCCAGGTCTTAATTTTAATTCTTTAAGTGCTGCAATTTTTTGATTTTTTTTTGCCTTGTTTGCTTTTTTTTGCATATCGTACTTGTATTTACCCATATCCATAATTTTACAAACTGGTGGCTTTGCGTTTGGTGATATTTCGATTAAGTCTAAACCTTCTTGTTTCGCGGTATCAATTGCTTCTTTAAGTGGTAGAATACCTAGGTTTTCTCCGCTACTGTTAATAACCTGAACATCAATGCTTTTAATTCTGTGATTAGTTCGAGGACCTTGAAATTTAGTTCTTCTTTGAAAATAATTTGGTTTATACACTTAATTTATTGGCAGGTTATTTAATTGTTTAAATTCTTTAATGGCATTGTTTAGTTTTTTTGTTTCTTGTTTTTCGGATCCTAATTTACGTATTGTTACGCTTTTATCTTTCATCTCTTTACTTCCGCATATTAATAGAAACGGAACTTTTGAAAGAGAATGATCTCTAATTTTATAATTAATTTTCTGATTTCTTAAATCCACTTCACATTTTATACCCTCTTTAAACATATCTTTAAATATTTTTTTTGCATAATCATTGTGCTCTTCAGCTATGGGTAACACAACAATTTGTGATGGTGATAGCCAGAAGGGAAGTTTACCTGCGTAGTTTTCTATAATTATACCAATAAATCTCTCTAAAGAACCAAAAAGGGCTCTGTGTAACATAACAGGTATTTTTTTTGCGCCATCCTTATCTACAAAAGTCGCTCCAAGTCTTCCTGGTAAATTTAAGTCTACTTGCAAAGTTCCACATTGCCAGTCTCTTCCTATAGCATCTCTCAAAACAAATTCAATTTTAGGACCATAAAAAGCACCCTCTCCCTTATTTATAGTGTATTCCAATTTTGTTTTTTTAATCGCTTCGAGCAGGGCTTTCTCTGACTTATCCCAGACTTTATCATCCCCAACTCTTTTTTCTGGTCTATCAGAATATTTAAGGAACACCTTTTCAAAACCCAGATCTTTATAAATATCTAATATTAGTTTGGTAACACTAATACATTCATCTGTTATCTGCTCTTCAGTACAAAATATGTGTGCATCGTCCTGAGTAAAAGCTCTTACTCTTAAAAGTCCATGTAATGCACCAGATGGTTCATATCTATGAACTTTTCCAAATTCAGACAGCTTTAGAGGTAGGTCTCTATAACTTTTAAGACCTTGATTAAATACTTGAACACAACCTGGACAATTCATTGGTTTCACAGCAAAAACTTTTTCATCTGGTGTCTCAGATGTAAACATGTGATGACCAAATTTCTCCCAGTGTCCAGATTTTTCCCAAAGACTTTTATCTAAAAGTTCTGGTGTGCT
>CACNVM010000002.1 GCA_902623915.1 uncultured Pelagibacteraceae bacterium
TGGATTATTCCAAAGATATTGTTGGGGTTGAAATGTGTGCTGCAATAAAAAATTTTTATTCAATGGTCATTGGTTCAGCAAAAGATCTAAACACAGCAGCTATATTAATGCAAAAATCTGTTATTGAGATGGGAAGATTTATAAAGTTATTTGGTGGTTCAGAACAAACGGTTTATGGATTAGCTGGCTTAGGGGATTTATACGTTAGTATTGCTGGTGGAAGAAACCGTAAAATGGGACAACACTTAGGTGAGGGCTATTCATATTCTGAGGCAAAGAAAAAGTTTATGCCAAACGATACAGTTGAGGGTGCGGAATTGGCATTTGAAATAGGACCAAAGATTTTAAAAGACCTATCTAAAAAAGATTTTCCTATTATGTATTCACTTGTAGAGTCTATTTGTAAAGATAAAAAATTTGTTATTAACTTTTTATAACAAGCCTATTTACATTCTAATTACTAAAATAATTGTTGATGAAATCATTAAAGCGGATTAAAGAATACAAAGTGAATCTATAAATGGTAAAAATTGGAATTAATGGTTTTGGAAGAATAGGCAGGCTAATTCTCAGGGCTTTATTAGAGAATTACAAAGATAAAATTCAAGTTGTTGGTATTAATGATCTTGGTTCCATAGATACTAACGCACATTTAATAAAATACGATAGTACGCATGGAACTCTACCACATGATGTAAGTACATCAAAAGATGGTTTTAAAATTTTAAATCAAAATATAAAAGTTTTTGCCGAGAGGGATCCAGCAAATTTACCCTGGGGTAAAGTTGGTGCTGATATTGTTTTAGAATGTACGGGCTTATTTTTGAATAAAGAAACTGCGGGCAAACATTTAAAAGCCGGTGCAAAAAAAGTTATTATATCAGCTCCAGGAAAAGATGTAGATTTTACAATTGTGCAAGGAGTAAATAGTAAAGATTTAAAAAAAGAGCACAATGTTATTTCCAATGGATCTTGCACAACAAATTGCCTAGCTCCTGTTGCAATGGTTTTAGAGAATAGTTTTGGTATTGAGTATGGATATATGACTACTATTCATAGTTACACAGGAGACCAAAAATTATTAGATACACTTCATAAAGATTTAAGAAGAGCAAGATCTACTGAGGGAGCAATGATACCTACCTCAACAGGAGCTGCTAAAGCCATGAGTTTAGTTTTACCAAGTCTAAAAGGAAAACTTGATGGTACGGCCATAAGAGTTCCAACACCAAATGTCTCTTTAATCGATTTTACATTAGTTACAAAAAAAGATGTTACCGCCGATAGTATAAATGATGCCATGACAAAAGCTGCTAGTGCTGAGCTAAAAGGTATTCTTGGAATTAATAAACAGCCACTAGTTTCAAAAGATTTTAATCATGATTCACACAGTTCAATATTTGACGTTACCCAAACCCAAGTTGTAAAAAATAAATTTACTAGAGTACTATCTTGGTATGATAATGAATGGGGTTTTTCAAATCGTATGTGTGATACATCAATACAAATATCAAAACTTATTTAATAAATGGAAGTAGTAACAAAAATTGCGCCTATAGCTCTCGCACTAATAATGTTAGCTCTTGGATTAGGTTTGACCGGTCAAGATTTTTTAAGAGTAGCAAAACAGCCAAAAGATTTTTTAGTTGGATTAATTTGTCAATTAATACTGCTTCCAATTATTGCTTTTCTATTACTTAAAATTTTTAGTTTACCTTTAGAGATTGCTCTTGGTGTAATGATTATTGCCGCTGCACCTGGTGGTGTAACATCTAATGTACTTACAAAATTTGCTAACGGAGATGTGGCTCTTTCAATTTCATTAACAGCAATTATAAGTTTAATCAGCATTATTTCAGTTCCATTTATTGTATTTAAATCTGCAGAATTATTAGAAGTTACGGAAGTTTCAAAAGAAATTTCAATGATAGGAATATCAATGAAAATGTTTTTGGTTGTAACTCTTCCAGTAATTATTGGAATGTTAATAAGAAAATTCGCAACAAACTTTGTTATGTCTAAATCTCAATTTATTGAAAGAATTTCAGTTTTTTTATTCGTAATTGTTTTTGCTGCTATATGGGTTGAAGAGTGGGAGAATATAATGGGTTATATTAAACAAGCTGGATTAATTACTTTAGTTTTAAATATTATCATGATGTTTATCGGTTACTATGTTGCAAAATTTCTTGCCAGCGGAGTTTCACAAAGAAAATCTATTTCTCTTGAGTGTGGACTTCAAAACGGAACTTTAGCTGTATTTGTAGCAAGTCAACTCTTTACTGAAATAACCTATCTCATACCTACGGCTACTTATGCGATAGTAATGTTCTTAACTTCAATAATTTACGTTTTTATCGTTAGAAAAATTAATTAAACTTTAAATCTAAATACAAAGCGGCAGACCAGGAAAAATTCTTTGCACCCATTGGTTTACCATTCTTACAACTGTAATATTCAAAAAAACCTTTTTTTTCTAACATTTCAATAGTTTTATTTTTAATTTTATCAGAAAAAAACTTATCTTTATTTTTTAATCCTTTATAAATAAACCAGTTACAATTAATCCAGACAGGGCCTCTCCAGTATCTTTTCTCCTCAAAACTTTTATGATTTGGTTTAATTGATGAAAAAAAATATTTTTCTTTAGGGTTATGTTTTTTAAGATTTTCAATTAGTTTGTTATTAATTTTACTATTGTTCAAATCAGCAAATAATACAAAATAATTGGTTATTGATGGCATGTAGATCTTTTTATTATTTTTTACATCTTTTGAAAAAAAAGTTCCTTTTTTTTTATCATATAATTTAAGGAAATTTTTTTCTGTTATTTTGATGTATCCATCTATTTTATTTTTATTTAAACCAAAGGCATCTAATAATGTAACTAGGTCTTTGTTTGCTTTTAAAAATATTGAATTAAAACCAACATCTACGACATTAAAAAAGGAGGATTTATAAACTTTTTTCGGATTATATTTAATTTTTCTTAAATGATTTTTTATTGTGACATATCTATCGTAATCAATATCATGTGGTCTATGATCTGGATTTACAACTTTATTATCAGCTCTTTTATATTTTATATTTTTTTCAATTTTTACTTTATTCATAGGCTCATCCCATAAAGGGGAATTATCATATCCACTTTCCCAAGGATGTAAAATTGATACCAAACCACTTTTTTTTGGATCTCTAAATTGAATTAACCATTCATGAAATTTTTTAATTTTTAAAATTATTTTTTTTATATTTAAAAGTTGGGTTTTGTTAATACTATTTTTATTTAAAATTTCTTTTAAAATCGTTGCTAATATTGGTGGTTGAGTTATTCCAGATGAGTGGATTTTATTACCACAATTCCATGCAGTATAATTTGGATAATAGTTTGTTCTTGTATTATGAAATAAAATGTGTGGAACCATTCCATCCTTCCATTGCCCATCCAACAATGTATTTATTTCTTTTAATGCAAAGTTTAAATTAAAGTAAGAATATCCTAGAGCAATAAAGCCTGAGTCCCAATTCCACTGAGCAGGGTAAAGTTTATTATTGGTTGGTAAGGTGTATCCTTTTCTTCTGTTACCAAGTAAAGTTCTTTTTGCTTTATTTATCGAAATTTTCATTAACCCTTTACACTTCCCGCAGTTAATCCACTGACAAGATATTTTTCAAAGTAAACAAAAATTAAAAGAATGGGCAAAGTTACCACTACTGAGCCGGCCATCAGGTATTGTCTAGGTGTTTCAGCATCACCAGTTAAATGATTAATAGCCCTGGATAATGTAAATGTTTTAGGATTATCTAAAAACATTAAAGAAAATAAAAATTCATTCCATGCAATCATAAAAACATACAAGGCAACAGATGCTATTGCTGGCAAACTTAAAGGGATGATAATTTTAATTATTATTCCAAACCAATTTTGTCCATCCATTAGGCCAGCATCTTCAATTTCTTTAGGAATACTTTTAAAGTAACCTTGCAACATATAAATTGCGACAGGTAGAGTTGTTGCTGTGTAAACAATTAGAAGACCTTCAATTGAATTTCTTAAACCTAACTGACTAAAAACAGTATAAAGAGGTATAACCAAAACTATAGCTGGGAACATATATATAATTAATATTGAGGTAGATAAAAAAGTTTTGCCAAAAAAGTTCAACCTAGCAACAGCGTACGCCGCTGGTATCGCAAAGATCAATGTTATAATTACAGTTCCTATTGAAACAATAGAGCTTGTGTAAATATATCTTCCAAAGTCATAAGTATTAAAAATAACAAAATAAGATTTAAATGTTTCTGTTAGATTATTTGTTAAACTAATACTTAAATCTAAAGGATCAAACAAAAGAGCGGCTTGCGTTTTGAAGCTCGTTACGAACATTAAATAAAAGGGAAATAAAATTACAAAAGCAAAAAATACAATTGCAAAAAGTGATAAAAAATCAAAAATAATCTTTTCAGAGATAAAATCCTCTCTTAGAAAATTTAAATCATAGTTTTTAAGTCTATTTGTAAAAAATAAGCATATTAAAAGAATTCCTATATTATACCAAATTGGAGCACCTTCATTTATCAAAATATAAAAAAAAGTGAATATTAAAGAAAGAATTACAATTTTAATTAAATGATTAAACTTTTTGCCTATTAAAATAAACGCCAGACTTAAGAATAGAGCTAGAAGAAAATTAATATTAAGATTTATCTCTGTAAGCTTTAGTCCTTGTAGGGTTGCCATAATTTTCCAGATTGAACTGACCAGAGTTAAAAAAACTGATGAAATAAATAAATAAATGAATAACGGTTTATACTTCATCTGCTCTCTTTCCAATTAATTTAAAGTAAATAATCATAAAAATTATTAGCAACATGACTATGACTATAGAAACAGCAGATCCCATTCCTATGTTTGAAACAGCAAAACCTTGTTGATATACATTAATTGGTAATGTTCTTGTTCCCGATGCTCCACCAGTTAAAAGAAAAATATCTTCAAATTTATTAAAATTCCAAATAAACCTTATCATAAACAGAATAGATAAAATTGCTGTTATCTGTGGAAGAGTAATATTTATAAATTTTCTAAATGGTCCAGCACCATCAACTTCCGCAGCTTCATACAAATCTTTAGGAACAGCCTGCAGCCTTGCTAAAATAAACAAGAAGGCTAGGGGAAAGTATCTCCAAATTTCAAACATAATTACAGTTGTTAATGCTAATCTTAATTTAATTTCAAAACCAAAAAGACTTAGTATTAAATATTTCTGACCCAATAGATTAATTGGTTTATCAATAATACCGAAGTTAACCAGTAAAGCATTTAAAGTTCCACTGTTTGGATCAAGCATTAATGTCCAAGTGTAAGCTAATGCAACTACTGGACCCACATATGGAAAAAGTAAAATACTTCTCATAAAAGTCCTACCATAAAACTTTTGATTTACTAATTGCGCAGCAAACATCCCAAAAATAATAGCGCCAATAGTTCCAAAAAATGTGAAGTAAAAAGTAGTAAGCAATAAATCTAAAAACTCATTTTCATTAAAAACATTTTTAAAGTTTTTTAATGTAAACTTTGTCGTTAATAAAATATTATCAGCATCACCAGATAGCTTTGGTTTTTGATCTTTAATAACTTTATTATCTATTTCCTTATTAATAGTATTTTGAATTAAAATTTCAAAATTTTCTTTATATCCAGCTTCCCAATTCCCAAAATTACATATAATTTTTTTTGATTTAAATTCACATCTTGAGTCAAGATCTACAGGTTCTATATTGATTGGAAGTCTATCTGAAAATTTAATATTATTAATATCTTGAATTAACGAACTATTTCTTAATCTATAAACTATTCTTAATTTTGATTTGTCTTCAGGTATAATTTTTACAATTTTTTTTGCTCTTGGCTCAGGAATTCTAATATCTTTTAATTGTACTTCCTTAAAACTAATCCAGATATTTGCAAATATAGGAAATAAAACAATGGCGAAGACTAAAAACACCGCTGGTAATAATAGGGTGTAAGCAGTTCTTTTTTCTATTTTTGATAAAGTGTCTGTCATATAAAAAGCGGATAATATTATATTACCCGCTTTTTAAAAATATTTTTACTAAAATTTAGCTAATTCAGCGTTGATTTTATCAACTGCTTCATCTGCTGTAATTTGATCATCAATAAATTCTCTTGTGATTCTATTTAAGAATTGTGCATTGATGATTTTAGATGCTCTAGAAAGTTCACCTTCTTTAACACCCCATCTGTTAGCAGTATCTAAACCTGCTACAATGTTATTAATAACATCACCAGAATAAAGTTCTGTTAAAGGTTTCTTTCTATCAACACCAACTGGAAGCTTACTCCAAGCTTTTGTAAACGCAGCTGGATCACTAGCATTTCCTCTTCTTACAGGAAATTTACCTTCTGGCGCGATAGATAATGTAGCTGTGTAACCTTCATCCATTGAGTATTCGATGAATTTTTTAGCCTCATCAGTATCAGCATCAGCAGTAATACCAAAGTATCTAACATCAGCCCAAGCAGCACCTTTTTTATTATCTGGACCACTAAAGTTTGTGATGAAACCAGTTTTTGATGCAAGTTCCGGCGATGTTGGATCACTGTTTATTGTTGGAGGAGCAGAGTCTCTTAATCCTGCTAATTCGTCCATAATAAATGGTGACCAAATAATCATTGGTGTTTTGCCAGCGAAGTAAAGCTCTCTAGATTGTTTCCAGAATAATTCTCCTGGAGGGCTTGCCTTAGCAAGTTCCTTGTAAAACACTAGAGCATTTTTAAGTTCTTTACCTTGTTTCTTTGTTCCACCCTTTTTAACAAAATTAACTCCATTCGCTAAAAGTACATGTTCGAGTACTTGGCTCATAAAGTTTTCATCTGTTTTCGTGGCAGCAACAAATCCAAATCTGTCTGCATTTGATAAAGCTTTTACAGCTTTAGAAATGTTTTCATAATTTGTTGGTGGTTGAAGATTAAATTCTTTGAACAAATCTTTTCTGTAAACAACCATCTGTGTCCAGCCATCAACTGGTACAGCAGCTATTTTTCCACCTTTTTTTGCCATGTTAAGTGCACCTGGAGCAAAAGTATCTTTACCCAAAGATTTAACAACTGCGTTGTTAGCATTAACATCTAATATCCCAGCTTCTGCCCACGGTAATACGTACTGAAGTGTATGATAGATCACATCAGGTAGATCACCTGCAGCTGCTGCAGCTGTAGCTCTTTTTCCAAGATCTTTTTCTTCAACAGGAATTACTTCTACGCTAATACCTGACTTGGCTTCAAAAGCTTTAGCCATTGCTTTTTGTTTTTCCATTCTAGCCGGCTGTACTTCAGTCGTCCAAAATGTAATTCCGGCATAACTAGAGTTAGCCAAAAATGCAAAAGCAAATAAATAAATTAATATTTTTCTCATTATTCCCCCTATAAAATTATTAATTTTCTCGAAAACCTATCAAACTGAACAAGATATGGAACCCCACAAAAAAGTTATAGAAGCATCCTAATTTTTGCATTACTTTGAAATACTTAAAAAACAATTCTTATTTAAACTTGAAGTTGCATTTTTATGAGTACAGTTGAATTAAAGGGTATAGAAAAAAGTTTTGGAACAAACAAAGTTATTAATAAATTTGATATTAAAATCGAACACGGTGAATTTATAGTTTTAGTTGGACCTTCAGGATGTGGAAAATCCACACTTTTAAGAATGATTTCAGGACTGGAGTCGGTTGATGTTGGAGAAATATTTTTAGACGAAAAATTAATAAATAATTTAATTCCGTCCAAAAGAGAGATCGCAATGGTTTTTCAATCCTACGCTCTCTATCCGCATATGAATGTTTATGAGAATATGTCTTTCGGATTAAAAACAGAAAAATTAGATAAAAAAGAGATAGATAAAAAAGTTTTAGCCGCAGCAAAAACTTTGCAGATAGAGGATCTTCTCGATAGGAAGCCAAGACAGTTATCTGGAGGTCAAAGACAAAGGGTAGCAATTGGTAGAGCAATCACAAGAAACCCAAAGCTTTTCCTATTTGATGAACCTTTATCAAACCTAGATGCAGCTTTAAGATCTGAAATGCGTGTAGAGATTTCAAAACTTCATAAAAAGTTAAACACAAATATGATTTACGTAACTCATGACCAGGTAGAAGCTATGACTTTAGCTGACAAAATAGTTATTTTAAATAAAGGTGTTATGGAGCAGTATGGAACACCAGATGAAATTTATAATAACCCTAACAATATTTTTGTAGCTGAATTTATAGGTTCACCCAAAATGAATATTTTAAAAATTCCTAAAGAAAAAATTAAAAATGGTAATACAATAAATATTTTTAATAACGACACACAGTTTAATGGCTACAAATTTGTTGATGATATATATCTTGGAATTAGACCTGAACATATTATAGCTGACAATTCAGGAGAAATAAAAGTAAAAATAAAAGCTGATCTAATTGAAAATCTTGGCTTTGAAAAGATTATTTATACTTCAATAGATGGAAATGAATTTAGAATTAAAACTTCAAAAAATATTGAAAATAACATTTCGCAAATTTCTTTTTCAAAAAACCACGTTTATTTTTTTGATAAAGAACGGGTAAGAATTAAAAAAAGTTAATAAATATTTTAATTTAAATACACTTTTTTAGGGATGAAGATATATCTTTTATTAAATTGAAATAAAGATCTTTACCATTATCTAAATTTGCTCCAAGAGGATCCAAAACTCCAACTTTTACTTTTGTACCTTTAGCAATTGATTTGATAATGTCAGGATTAAATTGAGGCTCAGAGAATAAACATTTTACATTATCGTGTTCGATTATCTCTCTTATCTCTGATATTTGTTTTGCTCCTGGCGCAACATCAGTATTTAATGTAAGAGCTCCTAAAGCGCTTACGTTAAATTCCTTTTCAAAATATTGATAAGCATCATGAAAAACTATAAAGCTAATATTTTTTTTCAGTTCTTTCTTTGTTGCATTAATTAATTTTTCAATATCATTAACAGCCTTTTCCGAATTTTTTTTATATGTAGCGCTATTCTGCGGGTCGATAGCAATTAATTGTTTTGCAATTTCCTCAACCATAACTTCAGCATTATGCGGGTTCAACCAGATATGGGGATCAAACTCTCCATGACCATGTCCATCATGTTTAACTTCTTTCTTATGCCCATGACCATGATCGTGACTTTCTTTCTTTTTATGTCCATGATCATCATGTTTATCTTTTTTCTTATGTCCGTGATCATGTCCTTTATGATCTTCAAAAATATTTCTTTCTCTAAATTTTAGTTTGTTTATTCCATTAATATCCATCATCTCAATTATTTTTGCTTTTTTACTAATTGATTTAAGTGGCTTCTCAAGAAAACTTTCAATATCTTCCCCAACCCAAAAAATTATATCAGCATTCTCAATATCCTTTGCATTACTAGGTTTCATATTAAAATTATGAGGGGAATTAGATCCGTCTACTATTAACGCTGGTTTTCCAATGCCATCCATTACATAGCTCACAAGTGAATGTATTGGCTTAATTGATGCAACTACTTTAATATCAGCACTAAGATTTGAAAAGGTAAATAGCACCGCGGTAAAAAGAGATATAATGAATGTTGAGAATTTATTGATCATAATGTTATAATATAACAGTGTAATAATATAACAAATATTGTAAGTCAACATCATAAATGGAAAACTTAAAAAAAAATATTCTAGTAAAATTAGAAAAAGCTGGTGTAATTCAAAATAATAAATGGCTAGTAAAAGATGTTTCTTTGCAAATTGAAAAAGGGAAAATAGTTACTTTAATTGGACCAAACGGATCAGGTAAAACAACAACTGCAAAAATTGCTTTAGGCATTCACAAAAACATTAAGGGCAACGTTAAAAAATTTACAGATAAAATTGGGTACGTACCACAAAAAATTTCTATTGATTGGACATTACCAATTAGAGTTACAGATTTTATGCAGTTAACACACAATCTTGAAAATAGCGAAATTGAAAATGCCTTAAGTTTGACAGGTGTAAAACATTTAATAAAAAACGATTTAAGAAACTTATCTGGTGGTGAATTTCAAAGAGTATTAATTGCAAGGGCAATATCAAAAAAACCAGATCTTTTAGTTTTAGATGAACCAGTACAGGGCGTAGATTTCAAGGGAGAGATAGCATTGTATGAATTAATTAAAACAATCTCTGAGAAATTAAATTGTGGAATACTATTAATATCACATGATCTACATGTTGTTATGACCGCCACTGATTATGTCGTTTGTTTGAATGGCCATGTATGTTGTTCAGGTTCGCCCACAGCAGTAGCAAACAATCAGGAATATCAAAAATTATTTGGTGATCGTGCATCTACTATTTTATCCGTTTATGAACATAGACACGACCATACACATTCACCAGATGGAACGGTAAAAAATAAATAAATGTTTGATGATTTTTTTATAAGAGCATTAATTGCAGGTATCGGAATAGCCTTGGTAACAGGACCACTTGGTTGTTTTATAATTTGGAGAAGACTAGCTTTTTTTGGAGATACATTAGCTCATTCGGCTCTTTTAGGTGTTACATTAGCTTTTACTTTTGAAATAAGTATAGCGCTTTCCGTCTTTATTATTTCTTCTATAATTGCCCTTATTTTATTAAAACTTCAAAAAAATACTAAACTACCTGGAGACGCTCTCTTGGGACTTCTAGCTCACTCATCTTTAGCAGTCGGTTTAGTTGTCATAGGTTTTTTATCCTTTATCCGTTTTGATATAATGGGTTTTCTTTTTGGGGATATTCTTGCAGTAAGTACATCAGATCTTATAACTATTTGGGTAGGTGGGACTTTAATTTTATTCGTATTAAATAAAATATGGAAACCTCTTTTTGCCTCAACAGTCAATTATGATCTTGCTGAGGCTGAAGGTATGAGTCCAGAAAAAGCAAATGCTATTTTTACAGTTTTGTTAGCTGCTATTATTGCAATCTCAATAAAAATGGTTGGTTTACTACTTATAACTGGAATGTTTATTATGCCAGCAGCTATGGCAAGGAATCTTTCCAATAACCCTAGGCAAATGGTTATTATTTCAATAATAGGTGGATTATTATCTGTGTTGATTGGATTATTTTCTTCTTTAGAGTTTAATACAGCTTCAGGTCCATCAATTATTACTGCAGCATTATTTTTGTTTATATTATCTTTGATTAAATTTAAAAAAAATTCTGAATTGAAACAATAATATGAAAGTGATAAAATAAAAAATGCCTCAAAAACAAGAATACCTTTCTAAAAATCAACAAATAGTTCTTAGTATAATTGAAAAAGCAAAAGGACCACTTAAAGCTTATTCAATACTTTACAATGTTCAGAAAAAAGGTATTAAAGCACCGTTGCAAGTTTATAGAGCTCTAGAAAAGCTTATTGAAATTGGAAAAATACACAAAATTGAAAGCAAGAACGCTTTTATTGCTTGTAAAAATTCTGATTGTGAAATTTCAAAAGCAACAGCATTTTCAATTTGCAATAATTGTGAGCATGTAAAAGAAATAAAAAACAGCAAACTCTCTAAATATTTGAGTAATTTCGAAGATAATTCTGGAATGAAATATAAGAAATATAATTTGGAATTTTTTGGTTTATGTAGAGATTGTAAATTAAAACAATAATTTCCCTTAAAAACCCTTATTTTACTTACATATAAGATTCACTTTTTAGTTGTGTTCCGGTTACATTAACTTTTTATACATGCTAGTTTTTTGCAATTATTAATTAATAATTAAGGGGGAAAAATGAGACTATTTAAGTTAATAGTTGCTCTGTTTACTTCGATCACTATCACAAACGCTGCTAATGCTGCGGAAGTTAAAATGGCAAAAGCAAATTGGGATACTGGTTATTTCCAAGCTGAAATATACAAACAAGCTTTGGAAGCAATGGGACACACAGTAACTGAACCTAAAGCTATCAAACCTTCAGTATTTTACGTAGCTGCAGCTGCGGGAGATCTAGACCTATGGGTTAATGGATGGTTTGGAACTCACGATGGTTACATCAAAGAAGCCAAAGGAAAAGTTAAAACCGTTGGTTACGTGATGAAAAAAGGCGGATTACAAGGCTATCTAGTTGATAAAAAATCAGCTGACAAGTATGGAATCAAAAGCGTAATGGATATTAAAGCAAACGCTAAAGCATGGGACTCTAATGGCGATGGTAAAGCAGACATGGTTGCTTGCCCTCCAGGTTGGGGTTGTGAAAAGCAAATTACAAAACACTTTGCTGAACTAGGCTTAGGTGATTTTATTAATCCAGTTAAGGCTGACTACTCTGCTTCAATGGCTGACGTAGTTGCTAAATACAAAAACGGAAAACCAGTATTATTTTATACATGGACTCCGAATTGGACTGTTGGTGCTTTAAAACTTGGACAGGACGTTGTTTGGATAGAAGTTCCTTACAGTGGTACTAAAAAAGTTAGCGTAGATAATGCAACAAAATCTAAAATTAATATGGGTTTTGGTGCTGATGACATCAGACCAGCTGCTAACGCAGATTTCTTAAAAGCAAATAAAGACATAGAGAAGATGCTTAAAAAAGCATCAATTCCTCTAGCTGATATTGCTGCTCAAAACATGAAAATGAATGCGGGCGAGAAAAGCGAAAGAGCAATTAAAAAGCACGCTGCTGAATGGATCAAAGCTAATCAAAGTACTTTCAATAGTTGGATTAAATAACTGCAATCATAAGTTCAGTGAACTTAAAACTTGCACCTTCTGACTACGAAATCTACATTCCGATAGCAGAATGGATTGAAAGAAATATTAAAGAGTGGCTGTTTACACAACGGCCGCTCTTTAAGAAGTTAGCAGCTCCAATCGATGCTACATTAGAGGGTTTAGATAAATTATTTAATTTTATTCCTTTTCCAATTGTAATTTTAATATTTATATTCTTTGCTTACAGAACCAATGGTTTAAAATTTGCATTTTTTTCAGCATTAAGTTTAATAGCTATCGATCTTGTCGATTTATGGCAGGAAACAATGACAACTTTAGCAATGATTTTTACAGCAGTAATTTTTTGTATGATAATAGGTATACCTTTGGGCATTGCCGCTTCACGAAGCAATTTATTTGAGACTTTATTAAGACCAGTACTAGATGTGATGCAAACAATACCAAGTTTTGTTTATTTGATACCAGTTGTTATGCTTTTTGGAGTTGGTTTAACACCAGGCGTTGTTGCAACTATAATTTTTGCTTTACCACCAATAATAAGACTTACAAATTTAGGAATTAGACAAGTAGGAAAAGGTTTTAAAGAAGCTGGAGCTAGCTTAGGTTTATCAAAATTCAAAATTTTGCATAGAATTGAATTACCTCTAGCTTTAAAGACCATTATGGCAGGTGTAAATCAAACATTGATGTTAGCTTTGTCGATGGTCGTTATAGCAGCATTAATCGGAGCCGGCGGTCTAGGTTTAACCGTATATGTTGCACTTGGTAGATTAGATATTGGAGCAGCTGTAATTGGAGGCACTGGTATAGTAATATTAGCTATTGTATTAGACAGAATTACTCAAAAAATTGTACCTCAAGACAATATCAAAACAAGATAAAAACAACCTTTACTAGTATTTTTTCTTAGTTATTATCTCAAACAATGAGAATTGGAGTCGCAAAAAACAAAAAAAAAATTTTTGTTTATTTTCATAAAAAAAATATTGAGCTTCATCCACTTTGGTTAAGAGAGAGGGTAAGTAGCAAAGATCTTCTAGATGTAAACACGGGCCAGAGATTATACGATCCGTCAATTTTAAGCCATAAATTAAAAATTCAGAATGCCTCAATAAAAAATAGAAATTTAAATATTAGCTTTAGTGACGGAATTAAGTCTGATTATCAAATTGGTGATTTATTAAACGAAATTAATAAAAACTTACTTAATAATAAAATTACTTTGTGGAATTCCAAAACTAAAAACAAACCAACGATTGTTTTTGAAAAAGGTATGTTTAATAATAAATTAGGACTAAATTGTTTAGAAAAATTTTATAAGTATGGTTTTGTAATATTAAAAAGAACTCCTTGTCAAAAAAATTCTATTTTAATGTTGGCATCTTTAATTGGCACGATTAGACCAACGAACTTTGGAAGATTATTTAATGTTAGATCAGTAAGAAAAGCAAAAGATTTAGCATATACATCTCAGGCATTATCAGCTCATACAGATAATCCATATAGAAAACCAATACCAGGAATTCAATTGCTCCATTGTATTAAAAATGATAGCGAAGGTGGACACTCAACACTTACCGATGGATTTGCTGTATCTGAATATTTGAGAAAAAAACATAAACAATTTTTTAAAATTCTTTCGACAGTTAGAATAAGATTTACTTATGTAGATGAAAATACAATGTTGGAAAATTGGGGAGAAACTATTGAGCTTAACAAAGACAACACTATAAAAAGAGTGCGACTGAGCCCTAGACTAGATTATGTACCAGTGTTAAAAAAAAAACAATTATCTTTATTTTACAAAGCAAGATCTTTTTTTATAAAATTATGTAATTCGACAAAATTTATGATTAAATTTAAATTAGACAAAGGCGATTTAATGATAATGGATAATTATAGAACCTTACACGGAAGAACATCATATAAAATGGATGTTGGGGAAAGACATTTACAAGGATGTTACATAGATCATGACTCAGCCGAAAGTAAGATACGGTTTCTAAAAAAAAGGTTTAAATAGATGACCAAAGTTAGTTTCAAAGAAATGAAAAAAGGGACCAAAGAAGATTATCTATTACTAGATAAACATGAAAAAAAATTCGTAGGTAACACTGCAGAAAGAATCTTAAATTTTATGAGTACTCTAACAAATACATTAGAAGGATATCAAGTTTCAAGATTAGAACACTCATTACAGACAGCTACTAGAGCATTAAGAGATGGCGCAAGCGATGAAATGATCGTGGCAGCTTTATTACATGATATAGGTGATGAAATGGCCCCATTAAATCATTCTGAATATGCAGCTGCAATTTTAAAACCCTACGTAAGTGAAAAAACATATTGGATTATTGATAAGCATGGAATTTTTCAAATGTATTATTATGCTCACCATCTAGGTGGAAATAAAAATGAGAGAGATAAATACAAAGATCATAAGTATTATAAGGATACCATAGATTTTTGTGAGAAGTGGGATCAAAAATCCTTTGACCCTGATTATAAATCTTTAACACTAAAAGATTTCGAGCCTTACGTTAAAAAAATATTTAGCAGAAAACCTTATTCGAATTGAAATATCTTAATGAATAAACGGATATTTCAAAAAGAGCTAATAATAGGTTTATCCAAAAAACACAAAACAATTCCTTCAAAATATCATTATGATTTACAGGGGAGTAAATACTTTGAGAAAATAACAAAACAAAAAGAATATTATCCCACAAGAAAAGAAAAAGAGATATTAAAAAAAATTTCTACAGAAATTCCAAAATTATTTGAAGGTAAGTTATCATATATAGAGCTTGGGAGTGGCGCTATAGACAAAATAAAATTACTTATCAATAAGGATGTTAAATATTATGTTCCACTAGATATATCTTTGGATTACGTAAAAAAGTCAGTAATTAAACTTAAAAAAAAATACCCGAAAATTAAAATAAAACCCAAAAAAGTTGATTACTCTAAGCATTTTAAAATACCCAATCTAAAAGAAACAACTAAAGTCTATTTCTTTCTAGGTTCTTCAATCGGTAATTTTCATAATAGAGAAGAAGTTAAATTTTTAAAAAGATTAAGAAAGAGTATAAATAAAAAGAACTATTTGTTCATAGGGGTTGATCTTATTAAAAATAAAACAATCCTTGATAAAGCATATAATGATAAAAAAGGCTACACGGCTAAATTTAGTTTAAATTTAATTAATATTATAAATAGAAATCAAAAAACTAATTTAAAAATTAAAGACTTTTATTATCAAGGTTTTTACAATACCAAAAAAAAATGTATTACAGGTTTTTTGGTGAGCAAGATTAATCAAAACTTTAAAATTGGTAATAAAAGTATTTCTTTAAAGAAAAGTGAAAGAATTTTAGTTGAAATATCAAATAAATTTACAATCAAATCATTTAAAAAGTTAGCTTCAAAGGCGGGTTGGTCTACCAAGCGTGTTTGGCTTGATAAACTAAATTATTACTCATTATTCCTACTAAAATAGTCGGGAATGCGACGTTTTTGCCATTGAGAAGCATTATCAAATATATGAAAGTAATACAAGAATGGAGAAAACTATGAATAAACTAATAAAAACAATTGGACTGGCAATTGTTGGATTATTTTCAACAATACTGGTTGCAAATTCAGTTTTAGCAGATGGACACTCTAACGAGGTAAATATTTTTAGTGCTAGACATTATGATTCTGATGTTCAGCTATATGAAAAATTTACAGCAAAAACTGGAATAAAGGTCAATGTAGTTTCTGGAAAATCAGGAGCTCTTGAAAAAAGAATTATCGCAGAAGCAGGAACAGCTGACTTATATATAACAGCTGACGCCGGAAGATTGGGAGCATTTGAGGCCAACTTACAAGGTGGTCTAACAAGTCCTAATATTAAATCTGCGGTTCCGAGTAATTTTAGAACATCTAAATGGGTTGGAATAGCAAAAAGAGCAAGAATTGTTTATTTCGCACCTGAAAGAGTTAGTGGAGCAGAGTTAGCAGGTTTAACTTACGAAAGTTTAGCAGATCCAAAATGGAAAGGCAGACTAGTAATTAGAGCCTCAAACAATATTTATAATCAATCACTTGTTGCTTCATTAATTAAAAATAATGGAAAAGGTAAAGTTGCTGATTGGTCTAAGGGAATGGTTAATAACATGGCAAGAGCTCCAAAAGGTAATGATAGAGCTCAAATATTAGCAGTAGCTGCTGGAGAAGCAGATATTGCAGTTGCTAACACATACTATTTAGCTCTTATGCTATCAGGGAAAAAAGGCGCTGAACAACAAGCAGCTGCGAAAAAGGTAAAACCTTTTTTTCCAAATCAAGACGGTAGAGGAACTCATATGAACATTAGTGGTGCAGGTCTTGTAAAAGGCGCACCTAATAAAGCTAATGCAATTAAATTAGTAGAATTTTTACTAAGTGAAGAAGCACAAAATCATATAGTAAATAATACTTTTGAGTATCCTATGATTGCGGGTGTTTCCCCACATCCACTTGTAGTAAACATGGGTTTAGATTTTAAACAAGATCTAAAAACAAAAGTTGTTAATTACGGTAAAAGACAAGCTGATGCATTAGAAGTAATGACAGCAGCAGGTTGGAAATAGTTGTACAATTAAAATTGTGGTGCGCAACTGCGCACCACATATCAAATTATCAACAAAATATAAAAATAAAATATAGCTAAAGGTATAAATATGAAACTTGATATATTATATGCTTCTCAAACAGGAAACGCTGAGATAGTAGCAAAAGAATTATATGAATTAGCCATAACCCAGGGTTTTGAGGCTAATATTGACGAAATGAACAATTATTCTATTAAACAATTTAACGAGTTAAAAAATGTTGCAATTGTAACATCAACGTTTGGAGAAGGCGAAGTACCTGATATGGGAATAGAATTTTGGGAAGATTTAAAAATATCTAAGGTGAAATTAAATCAACAAAAATATGGTATGATAGCTTTAGGCGATAGATCACATGATATATTTTGCGGAGGAGGTAAAAAAATAAGTTCAAAATTAGATGAATTAGGAAGTAAAAAAATAGTTGATAAACTTGAATGTGATGGAGATACAGAGGGTACACAAGAATGGTCACTTAATTTTCTGAAAGAGCTTAAAGATACAAATAAAAAATAAAATAATATAAATGCCCAGATATAATATTTGGTTTTTTAGTAGTTTGGTAATAGCTTTAATAGTTGCATTACCTATAATTACAGTTTTTTTTAGTTTTTTTTCTGAGACAAGTAATTATTTTAATGTTTTAAAAAATACCTTTCTTTTTGAGTATATAAATAATTCACTTATAATCTTAATTTCAGTTTTAATAATAACTTTTTTTGTAGGAGTTGCGTCGGCTTATTTTGTATCTTTTTATGATTTTCCTTTTTCAAATTTTTTCAGTTGGGCATTAATTTTAGCTTTTGCAATACCTGGTTATATTTTCGCATTTTCAATAATAGCTTTTTTTGAAAATTACGGTACAGCTTATACAATTTTAACAAATTTGTTTGGCGAACATAATTATAATCCATTAATACCAAAATTTGACAGTCTGATTGGATCAATTATAGCAATAAGTTTTTCACTATTTCCGTATGTTTTTGTATTAACCAGATCCTCTTTTTTATATCAATCCAATAATTATATCGAAGTCGGTCAAAATTTGGGTTTATCAGAAAAAGAAACTTTTTATAAAATTATTTTACCATCAGCACGACCTGCTATTATTGCCGGATTAGCTTTGGTTGCGATGGAGTGTTTATCTGATTTCGGTACTGTATCGTTTTTTAGTGTAAATACATTAACAACTGGCATATATAACTCTTGGTTATCATTTGATGATCTAAATACTGCAAATCAAATTTCATTTATACTTCTGTTATTTATTTTATTATTATTTTCATTTGAAATATATTCTAGAAGAGAAGCAAGATATCATCAGCCAAGTAGAGGCTTTAAACCAATAAATAAAATTAAATTAACTGGTAAAAAATCTTTAATTCCTTTTATGTTTTGTTTTTTAATCTTTTTTGTAAGTTTCGTATTTCCAGTTTCCCAAATGATTTTTTGGACATTTAAATTTCCAAAATATTTCCAGGATATAGATATTTTGAAAATTAATTTGAACACATTATATTTAGTTGGACTTGCCAGTTTATGTCTTGTTGCCACATCATTATTAATAAACTATGGAAGCAGAATATCAAAAAGTAAAATTTTAAATTATTTAACTAATTTTTCCATATCTGGATATGCGATACCCGGTGTAATATTAGCTGTAGCATTTATAACTTTTTTTTCAAATCTAAGTGATTTAATAACAAATTTTTTTAATGTAGGAAGCACAAAACATCTATTCATTGGTTCAATATCTGGTTTAATACTAGCATACTTTGTTAGATTCTTTTCACTTTCCTTTAATGGGATAAAATCAAGTTATGAAAAAATCAATAATTCAATTGACGAAAGTGCTTACTTGCTTGGTTATTCAAAAGTTCGAACTTTTTCGAAAATACATGTACCCTATTTAAAAAATAATATCATTTTGATAATAGTATTAATTTCACTTGAAATTATTAAGGAGTTACCCATAACAATGATATTAAGACCTTTTAATTTTGAGACTTTTGCTACACAAGCTTATGTTTATGCTTCGCAAGATTTATTGGAAGCCGCCGCTTTACCTTCTTTATTTTTGATAGGATGGGCTACAATTTTAATATTATTCTCTTCAAAATATATACTTTCACCAAAAAATTAATATAATCTACTAATGTCAAAAAACTTTTTTGAAATTAGAAATGGTTATTTTGTAGCTAGTGAAAAAAATAAAGTTAATAATGTAAACCTCGCAATTGAGAAACAAGGTGATGTAGTTTCATTATTAGGTCCATCTGGTGTTGGGAAAACAACTATTTTAAGAACTATAGCTGGTTTACAAAAAATTAACTCAGGTGAAATTTTTTTAAAAAACAAAATAATTTCTTCTGAAAATTTTCATCTAGAACCTGAAAAAAGAAATATAGCTCTTTCATTTCAAGACAACTCTCTTTTTCCAAACTATAAAGTTATTGATAATATCAATTTTGGTAAAAAAAGATCTAAAGGTAATAGATTTGAAATTAAAGCAAACGATATTATTAAATTATTACATATAGAACCTATACTTGAGAAATACCCCCATCAGATTAGTGCTGGTGAGGCTCAAAGGGTTTCTTTAGCTAGATCAATAATGTCTAACCCTGATTTATTATTACTCGATGAACCATTTTCAAATATAGATCAAAACTTAAAAGATGAAATTCAATATTCGGTCAAAAATTTACTAAAAAAAATGAGTCTTACCACTATTTTAGTTACACATGACTCATTCGAAGCCTTTTCTCTTGCAGACAAATGTGGGATTATTTTAAATCAAGAATTAAAACAATTTGATGTACCTTACAGTGTTCATCATGAACCAAACTCCATTGAAGTTGCTAAATTTTTGAATAGAGGCGTTTTTGTTGATGTTGAGGTTATAGAAACAGATTGTGCAGTACACAGTTTAAAACATTCTGTTTTAGGTGAAATAAGAGGTAAATTAGTAAATAATTTTCCTGCAGGTTCTAAAGTTAAACTACTTTTACAACCTGAAGATCTAATTCATGATGATCAAAGCAAACTGAAACTAGAAGTTATTGACAAAAAGTTTAGAGGCACAAATTTTATTTACACTTTAAAAACGAGTAGTGATGAAAAAATACCAGTATTTGTCCATTCTCATCACATTCATCAGCATGAGAAATCCGAAAAATTTGGAATTAAAACTCCAATTTTTATTGACCACCTGGTATGTTTTTAAGTAAATATATATAGTTAAATTAGAGCGCCCTTAGCTCAGCTGGATAGAGCATCGGTTTTCTAAACCGAGGGTCGTAGGTTCGAATCCTTCAGGGCGCGCCACTAACACCTTAAAATTGTTGAAATCATTATTTAGGCTTAAAGTTAATTTAGCCAACTATATAAAGTATTTATTTATAACCCTAATTTGATCGTGTCATTAAAAGACGCCTCTTTAACATCTTGAAGTACTTAATTTAATCAAACATAATAAGCGAAATTACATTCAAATGTAATTTATTGTTAACAATAAAAAAGGGGATAAATAATGTTAAGAACATTAAAAGCATTGGTTTATTTGCTTACTTCAATTGCACTATTAGTTAGTTTCGAAACTAGTGCGTTTGCAAAAAAATCAAAAACTCTTAAGAAAACTCAGAAGATGGGTTTTGTAAGATGTGGTGTTTCACAAGGTCTTCCAGGTTTTTCTAATGCTGATGCATCAGGAAACTGGACTGGTGTTGACGTAGATCTATGTAGAGCTGTTGCAGCCGCTACTCTTGGCGATTCTGGAAAAGTTAAATTTTTTCCATTAAGCGCAAAAGAAAGATTTACAGCACTTACATCTGGTGAAATAGACGTCTTATCAAGAAATACTACTTGGACATTATCAAGAGATGCTGACATTGGTTTAACTTTTGTTGGTGTAAATTTCTATGATGGTCAAGGTTTCATGGTTAGAAAAAGTTCTGGTATTACATCTGTAAATCAATTTAAAGCAGGTGTATCAGCTTGTACAAACTTAGGTACAACAACAGAGCTTAACATGAGGGACTTTTTTAATTCTAAAGGAATTAAATATGAGCCAGTAACTTTTGAAAAAGCTGACGAAGTCGTAGCTGCATATGATGCAGGAAGATGCGATACTTACACTACTGACAAATCTGGTCTAGCAGCTCAAAGAATTAAATTGAGCAAGCCAGATGATCATATAGTGTTACCAGAAACAATTTCTAAAGAACCATTAGGACCTGTTGTAAGACAGGGCGATGCTGTTTGGGAAGACATTGTTAGATGGTCACTAAACGTTATGATTGAAGCAGAAGAGTACGGTATTACATCTGCTAATGCTGACAGCATGAAATCTTCAGATAATCCAGCAGTAAAAAGATTAGTTGGAGCTGAAGGTGAATTAGGAGCAGCATTTGGTCTAGATAACGACTGGAGCTTAAGAATTATCAAGCAAGTTGGTAACTACGGTGAAAGCTACAAACGAAATATAGCTGATACTGGAATTTTACCAGACAGAGGTCCAAATCAACTTTGGACTAAAGGTGGTATACTTTACGTTCCACCAGCAAGATAATTGCTAATAATTATTACTAAAAAGAAAGGGCTAGATTTATCTGGCCCTTTTTTTTATACATAAGAAAAGATGAATTTAAGAATTAAAAGTATTATTCCCCAATTATTAACACTGTTATTTGTGGTAGCAGTGATAGGCTTTTTCACTATTAATGCACAATTAAATATGGAAGAGAGGGGTATTGATTTTGGTTATGGATTTTTAAATCAAGAATCTTCTTTTGATGTCCAGTTTTCTTTAATCGAATATGATGGTTCACATTCCTATGCAAAAGCATATTTAGTTGGACTATTAAACACTATTTTAGTTTCAGTTTTAGGTATAATTTTTTGCACTATAATTGGTGTAATTGTTGGTATAGCAAGATTATCTCCAAATTATTTAATAAGGAATACTGCTGCTTGGTATGTTGAATTTTTTAGAAATGTTCCTTTACTATTACAAATCTTTTTCTGGTACTATGCTGCTTTAAGAGCATTACCTTTACCTGAAAATACAGAACCTCTATTTGGTGTCACTTATCTAACCGTTAAAGGTTATTATATTCCACGTTTAATATGGGAAAATTTTGATATCTTAATTTATTCAATTTTAGCAGCGATAATTTCCATTATTTTTATAAGAAATTATGCGAGAAAATTACAAGAGGAAAAAGGTCAACAGCTTCCAGTTCTTTTGATTTCAGTCGGATTGCTATTAATATTTCCAGGGATAACATTTATAACTGGAATGGTTCAATTAGACGTTTCATTACCAGTTTTAAAACAATTGTCTAAAACGTCTTTTATATACGCTGAAGGTATAAGTGTTCCACCCGAATTAATAGCATTAGTATTAGCTTTATCTCTATACACTGCCACTTTTGTTGCAGAGTGTGTAAGGGCAGGGATTCAAGGTATTAGCAAAGGCCAGAAAGAAGCAGCCGCTTCAGTAGGCTTAACACCTAATCAAATTCTCAAACTTGTTATAATGCCTCAAGCCTTAAGAATAATTATTCCACCAACTACTAATCAGTATTTAAATTTGACCAAAAATTCATCATTAGCAGCAGCTATAGCTTATCCTGATCTTGTCTTGGTTTTTGCTGGTACTGCATTAATGCAGACAGGTAGAGCAATTGAGATAGTTTCAATAACAATGTTAACTTATTTAACCTTAAGCTTATCAATTTCAATTTTAATGAATTGGTATAACAAAAAAATAGCAATTAAAGAAAAATAAAATGATTAATATTAATATTTTAAAACCAACTAGTTCTAACTTTCAAACCTATTTATATATAGGTTCAGCTCTTATTTTTATAGGTATTTTTGATGTTTTTTTGAGAAGTTTTTTTAATATTAATTATTTAACTTTTTTACCTGACTCATTAAATTTATTTTTCCCTTTGATAATAGGTTTGGTTGGTTTGCAAATGATAAGGCTTGAATATTCAGGTAATAGAATAGTTGATAAAATTAACCAAAATATAAATAATAATTCATTCAATGCGGGATTAACTCTAATAATTATATTTCTTACTCTTTTAGTAATTCCACCAGCTTTAGATTGGATGATACTTGAAGCAACGATTTCTGGTGACACAAAAGAAGCATGTGTAGCAACAGAAGGAGCTTGTTGGACATATATAAAAGTATGGTTCAGAAGATTTATGTACGGCATGTATCCTAATGATTTTCACTGGAGAATAAACACTGCATTCATTGTTTTAATTGCATTTGCATTTGTAGGTTATTTTATGAGAGGTAAATTAAAAAATTATATAACTTTTTATTATGCAATTCTTTATCCAATAATCGCATTTATTATTATTAATTTTTTAATTTCAGGAGGTTCTTTCGGTCTTGAGTGGGTTGAAACCAATGCATGGGGAGGATTATCTTTAACATTTATTGTCTCGTTTTTTGGCTTAATTTTTTGTTTTCCTTTAGGAATGATTTTAGCTCTGGGGAGAAGATCTGAATTACCAATTATTAAATATATTTCAATTGGTTATATTGAGTTTTGGAGAGGCGTTCCATTGATTACAGTTTTATTTATGTCATCTGTAATGTTTCCAATGTTCCTACCGTCTGACGCTTTTGTAGATAAACTTATTAGAGTGATTGCAGCGATTATACTTTTTGAGGCCGCTTATGTTGCAGAGGTTATAAGAGGTGGTTTGCAAGCCTTACCAAGAGGACAATATGATGCCGCTAAATCTTTAGGAATGGGATACTGGAAAATGCAAATTTTCGTAATTCTTCCACAGGCATTAAAATTAGTAATACCTGGAATTGCAAATACATTTTTAGCACTAGTGAAAGACACACCATTAATTTTTGTTGTTGGCCTATCTGAAGTGGTCGGAATGTTGCAAATGGCTAAAACTAATCCTAAATGGCTCGGATATGCCATGGAAGGCTATATATTTGCCTCTATATTATTCTGGGCAATTTGTTATGCTATGAGCAAATATAGTCAGTATTTAGAATTAAAATATAAAACGGAAAGATAAAATGTCAGAGTCAATTATACAAATGAAGGAAGTTAACAAGTGGTTCGGTAATTTTCAGGTTTTAAAAGACATTAATCTTGAAGTTAAAGAAAAACAGAAAATAGTGGTGTGTGGTCCATCTGGTTCTGGAAAATCAACATTAATAAGATGTATTAATAGGCTTGAAGAACATCAAAAAGGACAAATAATAGTTGATGGCAATGAATTATCTGAAAAAACAAAAGATATAGAAAAGATTAGAGCAGAAGTCGGAATGGTTTTTCAACAATTTAATTTATTTCCACACTTATCAATTTTAGATAATTGTACATTAGCTCCTATTTGGGTAAAGAAAACTCCGAAAAAAAAAGCAGAGGAATTTGCCATGAAACAGTTAGAACAAGTTCAAATAGCCGACCAGGCTGCAAAATTTCCAGGTCAACTTTCTGGAGGACAACAGCAAAGAGCAGCTCTTGCAAGAGCATTATGTATGGAACCAAAAATTATGCTTTTTGATGAACCAACCTCAGCTTTAGACCCTGAAATGATCAAAGAAGTTTTAGATGCAATGGTAAATCTTGCAAAAGCCGGTATGACAATGATTGTTGTTACTCACGAAATGGGTTTTGCCAAAGAAGTAGCTGATGAAGTAGTTTTTATGGATGAAGGAATGATAGTTGAAAGAGCCAAAACAAAAGATTTCTTCGCAAATCCTAAAAATGAAAGAACAAAACTTTTCTTAAGCCAAATACTCTAAAACTATCTGTTTTCATAAAGAAAATTATGAGAAAAATTATCGTATTTTTAACAATATTTACTTCAATTCTATTTCCTAATTTTTTATCAAGTCATGTTAATCATTATGGCAATTTAAAATCTCTAAAATATGAAATTTATCTAAATAATGAACTAATCGGCACCCATGTTTTTAATTTTAAAACAGATAAAGATAAATTAACTGTAACAAGCAAGGGTTATTTTAAAGTTAAAAAACTTGGTATAGATTTAATGAACTATAGGACAACAACACAAGAAATCTATTTAAATGGACAATTAAATAGTTTTATTTCTGAAACATTTCAAAATGATAAAAGAAAATATGTTAATTTGAAACTAAATAAAAATAAAAAACTGTTTGATATTGATGGTTCCTCCTTCAAAGGACAGACAGATAGTAATAATATTATTGGAAGCTGGTGGAATCATGAAATTATTAATAAAAATGTTCAAATTAGCGCAGTTTCTGCTAGAATTTTGCCTCAAAAAGTCAAATTTTTAGGAAAAAAGAAAATAACTTTATTTGATAAAACACATGATGCTTTAAAATTCCATTTTTTATCTAACGATAATGAGCCTTTACAAAAAAAGAAAATAAACTTTAACCTTTGGTATGAAGAAGAAACTCTTTTATGGTTAAAAATGTCTTATGAAAAGTTAGGTAAATGGGAATACAGGCTAAAAAATCATGCTTTTTTTTAATTGGGAATAAATCTTGTCCTATATTTTTCATATAAGTCAACCCCTTTTCGTTGTTATTTTAAGGTCAGGCAGACCCAAAAAAAAATTATTTTTACTGTTGCCTAAAATGATTTTTTCATGTTCAATTTAATCTTTTCAAGAGTTAATTAAGGGGATAATGGAAGAAACTTTTAACACGCATATGGGTAAAAGATTGAGAATGCGAAGATTATCTCTTGGTCTAACTCAAACAAAAGTTGCAAACGCAATAAATGTTACATTCCAACAAATTCAAAAATATGAAAAAGGGACTAACGGCGTAAGTTCTAGCAGACTTATGCAACTTGCAAATTTTCTAAAAGTTCCAATAACTTACTTTTATGAAGATTTTCCCTCATATAAAGCTGATGGTTCAAATGATTTTAATAATACTGATCTAAATTATTCTTTTTTAGTCAAAACCTTTTCTAAATTATCCGATACAGATAAAAATAAGTTAATTCAGTTATTAAGAAATTCTTCAAGTCTTAAAGAAACAGGCTAAAAAATTAGTTGAGAATTTGGCTCCTCGGGCAGGACTCGAACCTGCGACCAATTGATTAACAGTCAACTGCTCTACCAACTGAGCTACCGAGGAATAAAAAAAGAACATACATTTTTAAAAAATTAAAACAACTAATTATTTAAAGCTTTTAATAAAGTTTTTAAAGGTAAAAGCAAACATTCTTTTCTCGATAAATTGGTCTTATTCATTATTTTTTTAAAAGATAACCATTTATCGATTTTCAAATTGTTCTGGCTTTTAAATAAAGTGTTTGAATTTTTTAAAAAATTTACTATTTCTTTAACTGATTTATTTTTAGATTTTTCAGCTAATAGACTTGCTGACGCATTGCAATAGATGCAAAAGTTACCTTGATATTTAAGATTAATTACTTTCTCATTTTTTACTTGAATATATATTTTTATATTATCGCCACACGTAGAACTTTTCGAGTTTGAATAATGAGAGTAATTATCAAGATATCCATAATCTTTATTATTTGACGCAGTTTTAAAAATTTCTTTATCAATCATAAAATACTAATCATTTTGGAGGCCACGCCCAGAATCGAACTGGGATAGAAGGATTTGCAATCCTCTGCGTAACCATTCCGCCACGTGGCCATACTAGATTAATATAGGTTTATTTATAAAAATAAAGCTAGAAGTTTGCAAATATTATTAATATTTATAAGTATGAGCTTTGATAAATATAATCATAAAAAAGTAGAAAAAAAGATATATTCATATTGGGAAAAAAATAACTTATTCAAACCAAAGAAAAACAAATATACTTTTTCAATTGTAATCCCCCCTCCAAACGTAACTGGCAGTTTACATATGGGTCATGCATTAAATAATTCATTACAAGATGTTTTGGTTAGATTTCATAGAATGAATAATTATGAGACTTTATGGCAACCAGGCACTGATCATGCAGGAATAGCAACCCAAGCTTTAGTTGAAAAAAATTTAAAAAATCAAGGGATAGATAAAAATGTAATTGGAAGAGAAAAATTTGTAAAAAAAGTTTGGGAATGGAAAGACGAATATGGTGGAAAAATAATCAATCAACTTAAAAAACTAGGCTGTTCATGTGACTGGTCAAGAAATGCATTTACAATGGATAAAAATTTATCAAACTCTGTAATAAAAGTATTTGTTGATCTTTATAAAAAAAAATTAATTTACAAAGCTAAAAAACTAGTTAATTGGGATACAGTATTAAAAACAGCAATATCTGATCTTGAAGTTGATCAAAGAGAAGTAAGCTCAAAACTTTATTATATAAGGTATAAGATAGAAAATTCATCTGAAACAATTACTATTGCTACTACTAGACCAGAGACCATGCTTGGTGACACAGCTATTGCAGTTAATCCTAAAGATAAAAGATATTTCGATTTAGTTAATAAATTTGCAATACTACCTATTGTTGGAAGAAAACTAAAAATAGTTCAGGATGATTACGCTGATCCGGAGCAGGGCAGTGGTGCTGTGAAAATTACACCTGCTCATGATTTTAATGATTTTGAAGTTGGTAGACGACAAAAGCTTAAATCTATAAATATTTTTACCGAAGATGGAAAAATTAATAATAATGCTCCGAATGAATACATAGGTCTAGACAGATTTGAAGCTAGAAAAAAAATAATTGATAAATTGAAAGAATTACAAATCTTTGAAAAAGAAGAAACTATAAAGAATAAAGTACCTTACGGTGATAGATCAAATTCTATAATCGAACCTTTTTTAACTGAACAATGGTTTTGCGATGCAAAAAAATTATCTATCAATGCTAAAAAAATTGTTAAAAAAAAAGATACAAATTTCTTTCCACCAAATTGGTCTAAAACATACTTTCAGTGGATGAATAATATTGAGCCATGGTGTATATCTAGACAACTTTGGTGGGGCCATCAAATTCCTGCATGGTACGGACCGGATAAAAAAATATTTGTTGCAGAAAATCAAAATAAAGCAGAATTATTAGCAAAAAAATTTTATAAAAAAAAAATTAATTTAAAAAGAGATCCGGATGTACTTGATACATGGTTTTCTTCAGGTCTATGGCCTTTCGCTACACTAGGGTGGCCTAATAAAAATTATTATTTAAAAAAATTTTATCCAACATCAGTTCTAGTTACTGGTTTTGATATAATTTTCTTCTGGGTGGCTAGAATGATGATGTTGGGTATGCAATTTTTAAACAAAGAACCATTCAAAGAAGTTTATGTCCATGCACTTGTGAGAGATGAAAAAGGACAAAAAATGTCAAAATCAAAAGGAAATGTAATTGATCCTTTAGTACTTATAGACAGTTACAGTGCAGATGCTTTAAGGTTTACTTTGTTATCTATGGCATCACCAGGTAGAGATGTAAAACTTTCAGAACAACGAGTAAAAGGATATAGAAATTTTTTAACGAAAATATGGAACGTTAATAATTTTCTTAAAGTAAATAAATGTACATTTAACGGGGTAATAAAACCTAAAAATCTTAAACTTAATATTAACAAATGGATTTATAACGAACTTATTCAGACAAAAATTTTAACAGAAAACTTTATTAAAAATTATCGTTTTGATGAAGCCGCAAAAACTATTTATAAATTTGTTTGGAATACTTATTGTGATTGGTACCTAGAACTCTCCAAAACTATCTTACTTTCTAAAAATAAGTCAGAGATAAATGAGATAAAAATGACATCTGGTCAAGTTTTTAAGGAAATTTTAATATTATTACATCCATTTATACCATTTATAACAGAGGAACTGTGGCTAAGAAATAAATTGAAAACAAAAAATACTAAATATCTAATGTATACAAATTGGATAAATCTAAAGAAATTGAAAACTGACAAAAGTATTCAAAGCGTTAATGAGATTATAGAGCTAATATCAAGTGTGAGATCATTTAAAAATGAACTTAATGTAGGCCCAGGTTCATTTGTTGATATCTCGATAGAGAAATTAGATAAAAACAAACAAATATTATATTTACAAAATGAAATAATAATTAAAAAACTAGGGAGAATTAATTCAATCTTCAAAAAAGATATGCCAAAACAATCGGCAAATTTAGTATTGGGCGGCCAAATATTAAAATTATATTTTGATAAAAGTATTGATTTTGAATTGATTAGACAAAATTTATTAAAAAAACAAAGCAAAATTCAACAAGACTTAGATGTAGTGAATAAAAAATTAAATAACCCCAGCTTTGCAAAACGCGCACCAAAGCATATTGTAGAACAAGAAAAAAATATCTATAATAATTTAAAAATTAATATTGAAAAGATTACTTTTACAATAAATAGTTTAAAATGAAAAAATTTAATAAAAAAAAATTACCCAGTCGTCACACAACTTTAGGTCCAGAGAAAGCTTTTCAAAGATCTTTTTATTATGGTATGAATTTAACAGAAAAAGATGTTTCTAAACCATTCGTTGGTGTTGTATCAACCTGGAATGAAGCTGCTCCATGCAACATAGCTTTAATGAGGCAGGCGCAGTCAGTAAAAAAAGGAGTTAAACTTGCTGGCGGTACTCCAAGGGAATTCTGTACTATTACTGTTACTGATGGAATAGCTATGGGCCATGAGGGTATGAAATCATCTTTAGTTTCAAGAGATGTAATTGCAGATTCAACAGAGCTGACAGTTAGGGGACATTGTTATGATGCTTTAGTAGGGTTGGCAGGTTGCGATAAATCATTACCGGGATTAATGATGGCAATGGTAAGATTAAATGTGCCTAGTGTTTTTATCTATGGAGGATCAATTTTACCAGGTAGATTAAATGGAAAAGATATAACCGTTCAAGATGTAATCGAAGGTGTTGGCGAATATTCATCTGGAAGAATTACTGAACACGCTTTGAGAAAATTAGAATTAAAAGCTTGTCCTAGTGCTGGTGCTTGTGGCGGTCAATTTACAGCAAATACTATGGCGTGCGTCTCAGAGGCAATTGGATTGGCTCTACCTTATTCTGCTGGAACACCTGCTCCATATCAAAAAAGAGATAAATATGCATTTGATAGCGGGAAGATGGTTATGAATTTGTTGAGAAAAAAAATTAGACCAAGAGATATAGTAACTAAGAAATCACTAGAAAATGCTGCAGCAATTGTTGCAGCGACTGGAGGTTCAACAAATGCAGCACTACATCTTCCAGCTATCGCAAATGAAATAGGAATAAAATTTGATCTGATGGATGTTGCAAGAATATTTAGAAAGACACCTTATCTTGCAAACTTAAAACCAGGTGGATTATATGTAGCAAAAGACATGTGGAAGGCTGGTGGCATACCAATGCTACTTAAAACAATGTTGGACGGAGGATATATCCACGGTGATTGTTTGACTGTAACAGGAAAAACCATGAGAGAGAATTTAAAAAATGTTAAATTTAATAAAAAACAAAAAGTCATGAGAAGCTATAACAATCCTTTATCAAAAGATGGTGGTGTTGTAGGACTTAAAGGAAACCTTTCACCCGATGGTGCAATAGTAAAAATTGCTGGACTTAAAAATTTAAATTTTACTGGGAGAGCAAGATGTTTTGACACTGAGGAAGCAGCCCTGAAAGCAGTTTTAAAAAAAAAATATAAAAAAGGTGATGTAATTGTGATTAGATACGAGGGTCCAAAAGGAGGACCAGGCATGAGAGAAATGTTACAGACAACTGCTGCAATATATGGACAAGGAATGGGAGAAAAAGTTGCACTCATAACGGATGGAAGATTTTCTGGAGCAACTAGAGGTTTTTGTATTGGACACGTAGGTCCAGAAGCATCAGTAGGTGGTCCAATTGGATTATTGAAAAATGGAGACTTAATTCATATAGACGCAAAAAAAGGAACTATTAATGTTGATCTCTCAAGAAAAGAATTATTAAAAAGAAAGAAAAAGTGGAAACCTAAAAGAATTAATTTTGGAAATGGAACACTTTGGAAATACGCCCAAACAGTCGGACCAGCATATCTTGGTGCATCAACACACCCAGGTGGAAAAGAAGAAGTCAAGTGTTACGCAGATATTTAAATGAAAATTAGACCCATCATTCTTTGTGGAGGAGAGGGAACAAGACTTTGGCATAAATCAACAAACAATGAACCAAAACAATTTATCAACTTTGGTGGCTGGAATTTATTTGAAAAAACGTTAAAAAGAATTAAAGACCCTCTATTTGATTACCCTATTATAAGCACAAACGTAAAATATTTAAAAAAAATCAAATTTTATTTAAAAAAAAATAAATTTAACAAGTATCGTATTGTACTTGAACCAGCTAAAAGAAATACGGGTCCCGCTGTATTATCTGCTGCCCTAGTACCTAATATTCCTAACAAACAACCTCTGCTTTTTTTGCCCTCGGATCATCTTTTAGAAAAAAATAATGTTTTTAACAAAAATTTAATTAAAAATTCTAAATACCTAAATAACAAAAATATTTTTCTATTTGGAATCAAACCTGACCATCCCTCAAAAGAATATGGATATTTAAATGTTAAAAAATCAGGTGATCATTTAATTAAAATAGTAAAGTTTATTGAAAAACCTTCTGTTAAAAAAGCAAAAGCATTAATAAAAACTAAAGGACTGTGGAACTCAGGAATGTTTTTTGCAAGAAAAGATTCAATTATAAATAATTTTAAAAAATTTGAAAAGAAAATCTTAAAAAATTGCTACATATCTATGTCTAAAGCCAGAACAAAAGGAAAAATAATTAATTTAAATAAAACGTATTTTTTAAAGTCTCCAACAAATTCATTTGACTACGCTATTTTAGAGAAATGTTCCGATATAAATTGTATTGTGCTTAACCTTCCATGGACAGATTTGGGAAACTGGAAGGAAATTTTAAAAGTATTTAAAAATAATAAATTAAAATATTTGAAAAAGAAGAATGTTTTTAAAAGACCCTGGGGAAAATATACGAATTTATTTCGAGGAAATAATTTTTTGATTAAAGAGTTGGTCATAAATTCAAAATCATCTATAAGTTTACAAAAGCACAACCATAGATCAGAGCATTGGTCAGTTGTACAAGGTAAACCAAGAATAACACTTAATAATAAAAAGTTTTTTGTTAATGAAAAAGAATCTGTTTTCATACCAGTAAGAACTATTCATAGAATTGAAAATTTTTATAAAAAACCAATTAAAATTATGGAAGCACAAATAGGTTCAGTTTTAAAAGAGAGCGATATTGTTAGATATAAAGATATTTACGGAAGAATTAATTAATATCCAGCTCAATAGGCGTGTGATCTGAAGGTTTAATTTTAGATCTTGGTTTTTTATTAATAAAGATATTTTGCACATTTTTGAGAATATTATTTGAAACAAGAAAATGATCTATTCTCAAACCATTATTTTTTTGCCACGAACCTGAAGTATAATCCCAAAACGTAAATTCTTGTTTATTTCTATTAATATATCGGTAAACGTCCGTAAATCCTAAATTTAAAAGTTCTCTAAATTTTTTTCTAATTTCTATTTTAAACAGTGCATCATTTTCATATTTTTTATGATCATGACAATCTATCTCCTCAGGTATTACATTAAAGTCACCCGATATTATAATATTTTTATTTTTTTTTAGAGCCTTATCTACCTCTTTAATAAAAGAATTAAGCCAATTCTTTTTATAATCATATTTCTCTGTTTCTACAGGATTACCGTTAGGCACGTACACATTGATGAGTTTAATCGAATCTTTTTTATTTTTAATATTTCCCTCAATAATTCTAGATTGTTTAAGTTTATCTTTTATAAAATTTGTACTGATATTATTAATTTTGATTTTTGATAAAAAAGCAACACCATTATAACTTTTTTGCCCGAATATATATGAGGTATAACCTTCCTTTTTAAAATCAATGGTTGGAAAATTTTTATTTTCTGTTTTTATCTCTTGTAACATCAATATGTCAGGTTTAGAGTGTTTAATGTAATCAAGAATATTGTTTATTCTCGCTCTTACGGAATTTACATTCCAGGAAATAATTTTCATTTAAACTGAAAAAGACAGGCCACAACCACAAGAAGAGCTCGCCTGAGGATTATTAATAACAAACGAGTTACCAATAAGTTCTTTTTTAAAATCGACTACAGAACCATCAATAATTTTTAATGAATTATTATCAATTATTGCTTTGTCAAAAATATTATCATTTTTATCAACTTTCTCATCAAAATTGAAATTATACTTAAATCCAGAGCACCCACCACCTTGTACAGAGATTCTAAAATAAGTTTTAGGACTTTTATTTAAAAGAATCCGATTAATCTCTTTTTTTGCCGAATCTGTAAATTGAATTTTTTTATTCATATTTTTGTAAATACTGTATTATACATTTTTATCATATCTTATGCAAAAAAGTGAATATTCTAAATTTGCCACACCAATTAAGTCAAAAGGGAGAATTTTTGAAGAAAAATCAAGTTCATTTAGATCACCCTATCAAAGAGATAGAGATCGCATTATTCACTCAACTGCTTTTAGAAGACTGAAACATAAAACTCAAGTTTTTGTTAATACCATAGATGATCATTATAGAACAAGACTAACTCATTCGTTAGAAGTTTCACAAATAGCAAGAACTTTAGGAAAAATATTTAATCTAAACGAAGACCTTTGTGAAACACTGAGCCTCTCCCATGATATTGGTCATCCTCCTTTTGGTCATGCGGGTGAAGAGGCTCTCGATGAGTGTATGAATAATTTTGGGGGGTTTGACCACAACATTCAAACATTAAGAATTCTCACTTTAATAGAAAATAAATATTATAGTTTTGTAGGATTAAATCTAACGATAGAAACTTTAGATGGTTTAATTAAACACAATGGACCGGTAGATGATAAATCAAAATTTGATGAAATCTTAGGAAAAAACATTTTTAAGAACAAAATAATTTATAAAAACAATCCATCTTTAGAGGCTCAAATTTCAAATATATCTGACGACATTGCTTATAACAGTCACGATCTAGAGGATGGTTTAAAAGCAAAACTTTTTAACATTAATGAATTAGCTAATATTCCAGTAATTTCAGAAATAGTTAAAAAACATAAGAAAAAAATCAAATCAAAAGATATTGAGCTGATATTAAGACAAATAATAAGAGAAGTGATTAATGTAATGGTAAGTGATGTAGTTAAAAATATTAAAATAAATTTAAAAAAATTTAGTCCTAAAAATGTCAATGATATTTATAAATCCAATAAAAATTATGTAAACTTTTCTGAGGAGTTATTAAATTTTGATTATCATATAAGAGATTTTTTGAAGTATAAAATGTATAATAATAAAGAGGTAATAAAAAAAAATATAAAAGGAAAAAAAATTATTAATTTTTTATTCACTAAAATTAAAAAAAATCCAAAAAAATATATTAAAAAAAATCTTATGAAAATTTCACCAAATAAGGAAAGGGCCGTTTGTGATTTTATAGCAGGAATGACAGATAGATATGCTATAAATTTATTTAATTCATTAAAATGATCAAAAGTCTTAAAATTAGTAAAAAGTTAGAAAATTATATAGCTGAACATAGTTACGAACTAAACCCGGTACAAAAAGAAATTATTAATCATAATGAAAAAATGGGCAGCCAAAAAAAAATGCAAATATCCGTAACACAAGGATATTTTTTTCAATTCTTCATTAAATCTTTTAATATAAAAAAAGTTTTAGAAATCGGAACTTTCACTGGGTACAGTTCATTAACAATGGCCTTAGCTTTACCGAAAAATGGGCATATTACTTGCTTAGATAAAAATAAAACAACTTCTGAAATTGCAAAAAACTTTTTTACCAAAGCTGGTATTCAAAAAAAAATAGATATTTTTTTAGGACCAGCTTTAGATAATTTAATCAAACTCGTGAATGATAAAAAAAAATTTGATATGGTTTTCATAGATGCAGATAAGGACAACTATAAAAAGTATTTCGATCTTTCTTTGAAATTAATAAATAAAAAAAGTTTTATATTGATAGACAATGTTTTGTGGCATGGAGATGTTATTGATAGAAGTAAAAATGATAAATTTACCAATATAATAAGAGAGTTTAACTCATTTGTAAAAAATGATAATAGAGTAGAAAAAATTATTTTGCCCTTAGGTGATGGTATTACAATTTGTAAGAAAGTTTAAATGTTCTATATTTTTGGTTTTTATAAGTTTAAAAAATTAACGCGTCTTTTATCTTTTAAAAAAGAGTTTAATAGTATTTTAAAAAATAATTCAGTAAGAGGTTCAATCATCATCTCAACCGAAGGTTTAAATGGAATAATTTCAGGAGAAAAAAAAGATATTATCAAAATTATACATAGAATAAAGACATTTTATAATTTTGAAAGCTTTGATTCCCAAAATTCATCTATGTGCTCGTTCCAACCTTTTCATAAACCAAAAATCAAAATTAAAAAGGAGGTTGTTCCTATTGGAATAAAATTGTCCAAAATTAATAAGAAAAAAACTTATATTGAACCCAATAAATGGAATTCATTTTTAAAGAAAAGCGATATTAAAATAATAGATGCTAGAAAACCTTTTGAATTCAATATGGGAACCTTTAAAGGTGCAGAAAACCCTAATATTGATAATTTTAAAGATTTTCCTAATTATCTAAAAAAAATTAATAAAAAAAAAACAATAGCCATGTTTTGTACCGGAGGTATTAGATGTGAGAAAGCCACTAATTATTTGGTGAAAAAAGGTTATAAAAAAGTTTATCAGCTAAAAGGTGGGATAATTAACTACTTAAAAAATATTAACATTAAATCGAGTTTATGGAGTGGTGAGTGTTACGTTTTTGACAATAGAGTTTCTTTAAAACATAAACTAAAACTTGGTACATATATTATTTGTAGTGGATGTAGAAAACCAGTATCTAAAGATGAGAAAAAATCAAAAAAATACCAAATAGGTATATCATGTCCAAAATGTTATGATAAATTGTCCAGTTCTCAAAAAGAAAGATTTGCAATGAGACAAAAACAAATCTTATTAGCAAAAAAAATGGGAAAAAATTATTTATTCAAAAAAGAATATTATTGAGGTTCAATTGGAAAATAGTTTAAACATAACCTCAAGACCTATAATTCAACTTCTTAAAAAAATAGCAATACCTGCTAGTACTGGTAGTTTATTTCAAACTCTTTTTAACATAGTAGATACATTTTTTGCTGGGCAAATTTCCTCAAATGCTTTAGCTGCACTTGCAAAATCTTTTCCACTCTATTTTTTAATTATTTCTGCTGGAATCGGAATAGTTGCTGGTTGCAATTCTTTAATTTCAAATTCATTAGGACAAAGAAATAGATTTGCTGCATTAATTTATACTTACCACACGCTTATATACTCAGTTCTGTTGTCAGTAATTTTAACTTTTTTAGGTGTATTCTTTTCATATGAAATTTTGAAATTAATGGGAAGTTCAACGGATAGTATTGCCTTGGCTAAAGAATATACTGATATAATATTTTACGGAACTTTATTTTTTCTCATACTTACATCATTAAACGCAGTTTTATATGCACAAGGTGATACCAAAACATATAGAAATGTACTAATCGTGGGTTTATTTGCAAATATAATACTTAATCCAATTTTTATTTTTGGATTTTTATTTATACCTGGTTTTGGTATTGCTGGACTTGCAATTTCAACAATATTAATTCAGTTTTGTGCTTGTATTTATTTATTTTATAAAGTTAATAAAACTGTTTTAAAAATCGTTTTAAAAACTGAAAATTTTTTAATTAGAAAAAATTTTTTTATAAACGTCTTTAATCAGTGTATGCCAATAACTTTTGCACTTTTTTTAGTTGCCGTAGGTAGTTATATTTTGCTCTCTTTTATTAGTATCTTTGGAGACAATGCGGTTGCAGGCTACGGTGCTGCCGTAAGATTTGAACACATATTTACTCTTCCTGTTATAGGTTTAAATACAGCAGTAATTACAATAGCAGGACAAAATTTTGGAGCAAGGAGATATGATAGAGTAAAAGATGTTTACAACAAAGCTATAATAATAGGATTTACAATTATGTGTATTTCAGGCATCATAATATTTATATTTTCAGAATTTATAGTGAGTTTGTTTACAAACGACTTAGAGGTAATTAAATTTGGATCTAATTATTTAAAGATTGCCGCTTTTATTGGACCAATATACCCAGTTTTTTTTATTTCCCACGCATTGTTTACAGCACTTAAAAAAACCCATTTTATATTTTATTCTAATTTATTTAGAATGATTATATTACCTTTTGCTATTGTTTGGGGAATTATTAATATTTACAATGGTTATTTTAATGAAATATTTTATGGAATACTTTTAATGAATTGGGTTTTTGGGTTTTTTATTCTATTTCTTTCAAGAGCTTTAATGATTAAAACTTTCAAAGAGCAAAAAAAAGTCTTTTTTGTTTTTTAAATTAATAGTTTTTTTCTCTTGTATAATAATATATAAAACCAATGTTTGGTGAGGTGGGTGAGCTGGTTTAAACCAGGAGTTTGCTAAACTTCCGTAGGTGTAACAACCTACCGCGAGTTCGAATCTCGCCCTCACCGCCATTTAATTAAAGAACTTTTCTAGCTTTACAGGTCTTTGACTAAGCATATATTTGTATACATTCATATTTTCCAATACTCTTTGAACATAATTTCTTGTTTCTTCAAATTTTATTAGTTCAATCCAATTAACATAATCGATTTTATTTTTGCTTGGATCACCATTTAATCTTCGCCATTGTCTTACTCTTTTGGGTCCTGCGTTATAAGCGGCTATAGCAAATGGATATACCTCTGCATAATCATTTAATAGTGAATTAAAATAATAAGTTCCAAGATTAATGTTATATTCAGGATCAGAAGTTAATTTTCTTTTACTATAAGTCACATCCATCTGCTTTGCTACTAGCTTTGCCGTATAAGTCATTAATTGCATCATACCTTTCGCACCAGCATAACTATTTGCTTTTGGATCAAACTCACTTTCCTGTCTTGTAATTGCCAAAATTATTTCTTGTGATGGCATTGATTTACCTTTAAGCACTCTTGGAGTATTTATGATTGGATAGTTAAATTTATTATAGAATCTTTTTTCATATGATGCTTTTTTAGATACTTGAATGGAATAGTCATATCTACCAACATTTGTTGCAAGTTTTGCAGCAAGAACCTCACTTCCTTTTTCTATATTTAATTCAGCAAGATGTTTTATTATATCTTTACTGTATTTAGTTTTATTAAGCTCATATAAAAGAATTACGTGTTTAGTAAGTGGATTTTCATTAAACTCTTTTTCGAATTCCTTAGAGTACTTAGAATCATCTACTAATTCAAAATCTTCAAAAGGTTTGATTTTTTGAAAAGATAATTGACCATAATAAGTTGTTAAAAATTTTGAGCCTTCTTCATAAAATTTTGTAGCTAATTTTTCGTTTCCAATTTTTTCATATGTTTTACCAATCCAGTATGCTCCTCTAGCTAAACTAATTGGGTATCCTACGTTCTCATAAAACTTTTTAAAATGTTGAAGAGCTATATAAGGATCATTTAAAAAACTTAAAGATATCCATCCAGACATCCACTCTGCCTCAGCATACTCAGGTCCTTCTCTCATAGAATGGTTTTTTGCAACTTCGTATGCCTCTTGATATCTTTTTTTATAAATTAAAGATCTCGATATTATAGATCTCTCTTTCCACCACAACTCAGGCTTTATTAAAGCTGTTTCATTATTAGGAATTTTATTTATGATTTCCAAAGATGAATCTAACCTTCCTCTTCTTCTCCTCCATTTTAATCTGTCGTAATTTAACCCCATATCATTTTTAAACCTGGCTGGAACATCAGCTATAGCTTTATCGACACCGTAAGAACTGCTCATTACAATTTGTCTAGCATTATAAAGTGCTCTGTGATCCTGAGGCAAATATCTTAGAATTCTTTTTAAATCCCATCTTTTGTACTCCCATGCCATATACTCAGCTCTTTTAATATGATCAGATGAATTTAAAATTTTTTTGTATTTTTTGTTAAGATATCTTAGATCTTTAGAGCTCAAAGATGCTGTAATCCATCCCTCTTTTATCAATGCAGACCCTTCAGAAATGTTTCCTTTCAATAAGTATGACTCTCCTAATTTAATTTTACCAAAACCACTAAGTGGAGGATTTGAGACAAACCAACCAATTACTGTATTGGGGCTGGTGGTTTTTAAATTTATTTTATGTTCAGCGAGATATTTTAACCTGTTGATTCTAGGATAGTCTGGGTTCTTATCAATAAAGTTTATATATTCATCAAAACTTGACTTATTAGTTTTTTCTTTTAGGTAAATCCAGGTTACTAAATTTCTGAAATCTTTGTTTTTAACTCTTTTATTAAGCGTAAATGCTGTACTCCATTTTTTTTGAGCTATATTATCAAATATTTGTTTTGCATAATCATAATCTTTTTTTGATAAAATATTTGATCTTTCAGCAACTTTTGTAATTTTCTTTTGATATGTTACAGGTTTTTTTGCTGGTAAAATAAATTCATTATTTATTGTTTTAGAAATTATTTTTTCTTTTTTTGATAAATTAATTTTTTCGTTTTCTTTGCTTTTTATTGGTATTTCAATATTTTTAATTTCTTTTTCAGCTAATTTTTTTTTGTTATTACTTACCTGAGGCTTTTCTTTTGGTAATAATTGTTTCTTAACTGAAGTTTTATTTATTTTAATATCCGGTTTCTTTTTAGGTAATATTACAGTTATCTTTTTTTCATTTTTAACTGCCAATATTGTGGGTTTAGGTTTAGGAAGAAGTTTTAAATTAATATCAGATAGAGCAGGTAAATACGATAAACTGAAGAATAAAAAAACTAGACTAATTAAATGTTTAAGCATAAAGTTACGAGAATTTAGTTTAATACTATATAAATAAATATGTTTAAAGGTTCAATCGTAGCTTTAATTACACCATTTAAAAACAATGTTTTAGACCAAGAAAAATATGCGTCTTTAATACATCATCATATTAAAAATGGAACAAATGGAGTTGTTCCAGCCGGTACAACCGGCGAGTCGCCCACATTAGATCATGATGAGCATAAAAAAGTTATCGAAATAGCAGTTAAAGAGACTAATGGTAAAATTCCTGTTATTGCAGGAACAGGATCCAACTCAACAACTGAAGCAATAGAACTTTCTAAACACGCTGAGAAAACAGGAGCAAACGCTCTTTTAATTGTAACACCATATTATAACAAACCAACACAAGAAGGTTTATATCAACACTACAAAGCTATTAACGACAAAGTTGGAATTCCAATCATTATTTATAATATTCCTCCAAGATCGGTTGTAGACATGTCAGTCGATACAATGGCAAGACTCTTTGAACTAAAAAATATAGCTGGCGTTAAAGATGCAACAGCTGATTTAAATAGAGTTGATAAACAATTAAAAAAAATGGGACCTGAATTTATCCAGTTATCTGGAGAAGATGGAACAGCTCTAGAATTCAATTTAAGAGGAGGTGTTGGGTGTATAAGTGTGACAGCAAATGTTGCTCCTAAACTTTGTTCAGATTTTCAAAATGCTTCTTTGAGTAAAAATAATAGTAATTTGATTGCAAAGGCAAAAGAAATAAATGAAAAACTAATGCCATTACACAAATCTTTATTTATTGAAAGCAACCCTAGTCCTGTAAAGTACGCAGCGAGCTTATTAAATTTATCTTCAGATGAAGTTAGATTACCTTTAGTAAAAGTAACAGAAAAAACTAAGAAGGAAGTACAAAAGGCACTCAAAATCGCAGAACTTCTTTAATGAAAGTTAAGAAAAATACTGGAATTAAAATTGTTTGCAATAATAGAAAAGCAAGTTTTAACTATTTTTTTGAAGAATTTTTTGAAGCAGGTATAGTACTTAAAGGTTCAGAAGTAAAAGCATTAAGAGACGGAAAGGCAAATATTACCGATGCTTATGCAGATGATAACAACGGTGAAATCTATTTAATTAACTCACATATTCCTTTGTATAAACAATCAAGTTATAACAACCATAATCCAAGAGATATGAGAAAGCTTCTACTTAATAAAAAAGAGATAAATAAAGTTATTGGTAAAATTAATAGGGACGGTTTAACTATAGTCCCAACAAAATTATATTTCAAAAAAGGTAAAGCCAAAGTCGAGTTAGCAGTTGCAAAAGGAAAAAAACTTTATGATAAGCGAAATGTTAAAAAGAAAAAAAGTTGGGAAAGAGAACAAGCGAGAATATTAAGTAAAAATAAATAATGATTTTTTTAGGTATTGGTTCAAATTTACAATCAAGTTTTGGCAATAGGTTTAAGAATATTAACTTAGCAATTTCATTAATTGAAAAAAATAATATCAAACTTATTAAAAAGTCTAGCTATTATGAGTCAAATTCATTTCCCAATGTAAAAGATCCAAAGTTTATAAATATTGTCATTGAAGTAAGTACATCATTAAAACCGATTGATTTAATGAAAATTTTACTAAAAATTGAGCAGTATCTAGAAAGAAAAAGAAAAAATAAAAATGATCCACGAACTTGTGACATTGATATTATTGATTATAAAAATGAGTTTATGAATTTAAAACTTGATAAAATACAATTAAAAATACCTCATATATCTATGACAGAAAGAGATTTTGTTTTATTGCCATTAAAGGAAATCTGCCCTTATTGGTCGCATCCTATAACTAAAGAGCCAATTGATAATTTAATAAATAATTTAAAAGATAAAAATAATAACATTACAAAGTTATCCCAAAGTGATATACTTAAGCATGTTGAATAACGAAGAGCTTATTAAAAAAATAAAATCATATAATAGATTTTTGAACCCTGAAACTTTAAATAAAGCTTATACTTTTGCATTAGAAGCCCATAAAAATCAAAAAAGAGACGAAGGCATTCCATATATCAGTCATCCTGTTGCCGTTGCCAATATATTAACAGAGTTAAAATTGGATAGCGCAACAATTGCAACAGGTTTACTACACGATACTGTTGAGGATACAAAAGCTACTTATGAAACTGTAAAAAAAGAGTTTGGTAAAGAAGTAGCTGATTTAGTAGATGGTGTTACAAAAATATCTGCACTTGAAGAAAAGGCTGTGGAAAATTCTAAAGCTGAAAATCTAAGAAAACTAATTTTAGCTACATCAAAAGATATAAGAGTTTTGTTAGTAAAATTAGCAGATAGATTACATAATATGAGGACAATAAAATATGTTCCAGATAAAAATAAAAAAATTAGAAAAGCAAAAGAAACAATGGAAATTTATGCTCCGCTAGCAGATCGTATGGGCATGAACATTATAAGAGATGAACTGGAAGATTTATCTTTTTCTATTTTAAATCCTGAAGCGCGGAACTTAATATTAGATAGATTAAGATTTATTAAAGATAAAAGGGAAGATATTATTAAAAATGTTTATGATGAATTAAATAAACTTCTAATACAAAATAAAATTGAAGCTGAAATAACAGGAAGAGAAAAAACTCCTTTTTCAATTTGGAGAAAAATGAATTCTAAAAGAGTTTCTTTAGAACAGTTAACAGATATTGTTGGTTTTAGAGTAATAGTGAAAAATATAAATGATTGCTACATATCCTTAGGTGTTTTTCATAATGAATATTCAGCGATACCCGGTAAATTCAAAGATTACATATCAACACCTAAAATAAATCAATACAAGTCAATTCATACCTCAGTGATTGGTCCAATGAAAAAAAGAATAGAAATACAAATTAGAACAAAACCAATGCACGAATTTGCAGAAAGAGGTATAGCTTCTCATTGGAGATACAAGTCTTCTGAAAAATTTTCTGAAATATCCTGGAAAGAATATGATTGGTTGAGAGACTTGGTCGAAATAATAGAAACAGGAGGTAGTCCAGAACACTACTTTGAATTTACCAAGTTACAAATGTTTCAAGATAACGTTTTTTGTTTTACACCGAAAGGTGCTGTCATAAAATTACCTAGAGATGCTACCCCAATAGATTTTGCCTATGCAGTTCATACTAATATTGGAGATACAGCAGTAGGTTGTGAAATTAATGGTAAAGAGTCTCCGCTACAAACATCACTTAAAAATGGTGATATGATAAAAATTATTACTTCAAAAAAAGTTTCTCCATCTTTGCATTGGCTATCATCAAGTAAAACTGGAAAAGCTAGAGCATCAATTAGAAAACATTGGCAGGGTAGATTTCTTAATAAAGAGGCCAAATTGAAAGAGTACAATTCAACTTTATCTATCGACTTACCACACAAGCCAGGTATTTTGGGTAAGGTCAGTACTTTAATTGGTGTAAATAATGCAAATATTATAAATATTGAATTAACAAATAGAGGTAAAGAATACTTAACATTCCTATTTGATATTCAAATAAAAGATTTAAAAGACTTTACAAACTTAATAAGTCAACTTAAACAAGAGAAACTTAAATTTAAAGTAATACGTCATAAAAAGAAAAAGTATGCTTTCATTCAAAGAGTCCTTGAAAATTTTAAAAGAAACTAAAGCTCTAATAGAAGGGCACTTTATTCTTTCATCAGGACTTCATAGTGACAAATATGTACAATGTGCAAAGCTTTTAAGCAAACCTGACAAATCTAAAGAATTTTGTATTTCTTTGTCGGAAAAGATAAAAGAAAATTTTGAAAATTTTAATTTAATTCTTTCACCCGCAATAGGAGGTATTATCATAGGGTATGAAATTGGAAGAATTTTAAATATTGAAACAATCTTTGTAGAAAGAGTGAATAATTATTTTCAAATAAGAAGAGGTTTTGAAATTAATAGAGACCATAAAATATTAGTTGTGGAGGACGTTATTACTACTGGTAAATCAAGTTTAGAGTGCTCATCCTTAGCTGAGAAATGTGGGGCTGAAGTTGTTGGTTTTGCAAGTTTAATAGATAGAACAGGAGGAAAAAGTAAAATCAATAAAAAAATAGTCTCTCAAGTAAAACTAGATATAACAACTTTTACAGAAGATAATATTCCTGAGAATTTAAAAAAAATAAAGGCGATTAAGCCTGGAAGTAGAAATCTTTAATGCCAAAAGTAAAATTAGGCGTGAATATAGATCATGTTGCTACTGTAAGAAACGCTAGAGGTGAAATTTATCCTAGCCCATTAAGAGCAGCACTAATAGCTCAAAAATATGGAGCAGATTCTATAACCATACATTTAAGAGAAGATAGAAGACATATAAAAGATAAAGATTTTTTCGAAATTAATAAAAAATTAAAAATACCTTTGAATTTGGAATTAGCGCCAACAAAAGAAATGTTAAAAATCTCGTTAAAATATAAACCTAATTATATTTGTATTGTTCCTGAAAAAAGATCAGAAATAACCACAGAAGGTGGCTTAAATTTAAAAAAAAATAAAAAATTAATAAGAGAATTTTTAAAGAAATTTAGAGCAAATAAAATTAGAACCAGTTTATTTATTGAACCTAATATCTCAGATATTAAAGTTGCAAAGGAAATTGACGCGAATTGTGTTGAAATTCATACAGGCAAATTCTGTAATTTATTAAATAAAAAAAAAAGTATTTATAATGAATTTAATAGACTTAAAAAAGCTGTTAATTATGCTAATGTTATTGGATTAGAAGTTCATGCTGGTCATGGTATAACATTTGACTCAGCAAAAATATTATCAAAAATTAAAGGTATTAAAGAATATAACATTGGTCATTTCTTAATTGGAGAGTCAATTTTTTTAGGACTGAAAAAAACAATTAAAAAGTTTAAAAATATTATTAATTAATGAATTTATTTAAAAAATACGCTGAAGATATTAAGCATATTGTTTCCCAAAATAAGAGTTCTTTAAATTTAAATAATATTTCAAATATTGATAATATTATTGTTGAAAGCCCACCTGAACAATTTGATTACGATTTATCATCTAATGTCGCTATGGTTTTAAGTAAAATCAATAATGAAAATCCAAGAAATATTGCTGAAAAATTAAAACCCATTTTAATAAACAACATAAATGATTTCATAAAAATTGATATTGCTGGACCAGGTTTTTTAAATTTCAAATTTAATATAAAAACATGGGTTTCAATAATTAATTCTGTCTTAAAATCAAAAAGTAAATACGGATCGAACAAAATCAAAAAAAAATATAATGTTGAATTTGTATCTGCAAATCCAACGGGTCCAATGCACGTTGGTCACTGCAGAGGCGCTGTATTTGGGGATGTTATTAGTAATCTACTAAAATTTAATGGAGCTAGAGTAACGAAAGAATTTTATATAAATGATTATGGTAAGCAGATAGAAAATTTTACTAAATCAGTTTTTTTAAGAATGAGGGAGATTAAATTTAAAGAAAATTTTCCTAATGATAAAGATCTTTATCATGGTGATTATATTGTAGATATAGCAAAAATATTATTTAAAAATTCAAAAAGAATAAATTTAAATAAATATGAAGCTAGTTTTGATAAAATAAAGGATACTTCTCTTAATCAATCATTAAAATTAATAAAATCTGATTTAAAATTATTAGGTATCAAACATGACGTTTTCTTTTCCGAGTCCAATATGATTAAAAAAAAATATGTCGATAAAATTATTAATATATTAAAAAAAAACAACTATGTTAGCGAAGGATATTTAAGTCCACCTAAAGGGGAAGAAATAAAGACCTGGCAAAAGACTAAAAGATTAATATTTAAATCATCAAAATTTGGTGATGACACTGATAGAGCTCTTCAAAAAAATGATGGTACATGGACTTATTTTGCAAACGATATTGGATATCACTTTGCAAAGGTTTCAAAAAAATATGATAAATTAATAAATGTTTTGGGAGCCGATCATATTGGTTATATTAAAAGAATTTCAGCAGCAGTTACTGCTATTTCAAATAATAAAACCAGTTTAACTTGCAAAGTCTGTCAACTAGTTAAATTTATGAAAAATGGTCAGCCATTTAAAATGTCAAAAAGATCAGGAGATTTTTTTCCGCTAAGCAAACTATTATCTGAAGTTAATAAAGACGCTATAAGGTTTATGATGTTGTATAGAAGCAACGATGTAGAAATAGAATTTGATTTTAATAAAATTCTAGAAAAAAATAAAGATAATCCAGTTTTTTATGTTCAGTATTGTTATGCAAGAATTAATTCTATTTTTAAAACTTTAAATATAAGTCCAAATAAAAAAATTAATTATAATTTTAGTGAATTTAAATTAAATACTTTTGAAGAAAAAATATTAAGAAAAATTATTGAATGGCCTAAAATTGTTGACATTTCTTCTGACAAATTAGAACCTCATAGAATAACATTTTATCTTTATCAGCTCTCAACAATTTTTCACTCTTACTGGAGCAAAGGAAATGAAGATAAAAATTTAAGATTTATTATCAATGGAAAAATAAATAATTTATTCACTTTAAAACTTTTTCAACTTATTTTAATAATTTTGGAAAATGGAATGTTTATTTTGGGGGTCTCATTACCAAAAAAAATGTGATGTTTAAAAAAATTATAACTACAACACATTTATTATTTGTTATCTTATTTATTAGTTACGTAATTATGATTTATTTTTCAAATGAAACACAAATAAAAATAAATCAAAATAGAGTTATTTATTCAAAAGAATTAAATAATTTACCTAATTTGCCTTTTCTTAAGACAGATACAGATAATATAATAAAATATAGTATAAAAAATCCCGACGAAAATAAAATTAAAAAAAGATACTTTTGGAATTTGTTAAAAGATGAATAGAAAAGCAGCAATTATAAGCATCAAGGGTTCTAAACTTACTGCATCTGAAATCAAACTTCTTAAAAAAGAGAAGCCATGGGGTATTATTTTATTCAAAAGAAACATAATCAATTTTAGACAAACTAAAGATTTGACCCAAAAAATACGTAGCTGCATGAAAGATCCACTTTACCCAATATTAATTGATGAGGAGGGAGGTAAAGTTTCTCGATTATCTGAACTTTTTAGTACAAAAGAATTTTCTCAGTATTTTTTTGGTCTTTTGTACGAAAAAAATAATAAAAAAGGAAAGTTAATTTATAAATATTATTTAGAAACTATTTGTAATATTTTAAATGATCTTGGAATTAATATTAATACTATTCCTGTTATGGATTTATTACAAAGCTCTACCCATGAAGTGATCAAAAGTCGTTCATATTCCAACAAAGCTAAAACTATTAAGATTTTAGGTAAATTTTGTATATCCTTTTTAAAAAAGAAAAAAATAGCTTCTGTAAGTAAACATGTCCCAGGTCACGGTTGTGCTAATAGCGATAGTCATTTTAATCTTCCAATAGTCTATAAAAAAAAGTCAAAATTATATAAAGAAGATTTTTCATTATTTAAAAAAATAAATTCAAACTTTATGATGACAGCACATATTTTATATAAAAATATAGATTCAAAAAACTTAGCCACATTTTCCCGTAATATTATTTCTCAAATCATTAGAAAAAAGTTTAATTTTAAGGGAATTTTGATATCAGATGATATTTCAATGAAAGCATTAAGTAAAAATTTATCTGCTAATGCAAATAAAGCACTTAATGCAGGTTGTAATTTAGTTTTATATTGTGGAGGAAATATTAAAGAGTCATCCAAATTGCTTAAGAATTTAAGAAGTATTGATGATTTTACAGTAAAAAAAACTTATCAATTCTATAATTTTTTAAGATAATATTAAAAGATGGAATCAAAAACTAATAACTCTATATCTATAGATATACCAAATTATTCAGGGCCTTTAGAAACTTTACTTGAATTGGCAAAATCACAAAAGGTTGATTTGACAAATATTTCAATAACAATACTAGCAGATCAGTTTGTAGATTATATAAAGAATTTTAAAGATAAAAATTTGGACTTAGCTTTTGAGTATCTTTTAATGGCAACATGGCTCACTTATTTAAAATCAAAGTTGTTATTACCAGATGACCAAGAAGATGATTTTAAAGCATCTGAAATTGCAAATAAATTAAAATTGCAATTAAAAAAACTTGAATTGATAAGACTTTTATCTGATGAACTATTAAAAAGAAAAAGAGTTGGAAGAGATATTTTTTATAGAGGTACAAAAGGTGGGATCAGATCAATCAAAAATCCAGTTTACAAAGTTACTTTATACGAACTCCTTAAGGCATATTCATTAGTAAAAACACAATCAATATTCCAAAAAGTAAATATCCCGAAATTACCCGTAATGACAACACAAGAAGGAATTAAACAAATTAAAGATAATATGCAATTAATTGATGATTGGAAAAAAATACATGAGTTAATACCGGAAACCTTAAATAAGACACCTAGATCAAAAAAAAGCGGTTTAGCTTCTATTTTTACCGCAAGTCTTGAGCTGACAAAAGATGGAATTATTAATATTATGCAAGAAAATTTATTTGGAGATGTTTTTATTAAAAAGTCACCCCATACTCCAATGAGACTTAAAACAAAATAAAAAATGCAAAATGATAATAAAAATAATATAATTAATTTTCCGAATAAAAAATCTAAACTTGAAAAAGAAATTGAAGCGATTATTTTTGCAGCTGAGGAGCCTCTTGATATAGAAACTATTGAGGAAAGAATTGGTACAAGAACCAATATTAAAAAAATATTAGAAAATTTGCAAAAAGAGTATACTGGAAGAGGTATAAATCTAGTTTGTATCCAAAACAAATGGATATTTAGAACTGCTTTAGATGTATCAAAATTGATGTCTTTACAGAAATCTAGTCAAAGAAAATTGTCAAAAGCTACAATAGAAACACTTTCTATAATTGTGTATCACCAACCTGTAACCAGATCTGAAATTGAAGAGATACGTGGTGTTGCGTTTGCATCAAATACACTTGAAATTTTATTAGAGTTAGATTGGGTTAAACCAGCTGGACGAAAAAATGTACCTGGAAAACCAATTCAGTATGCTACAACTGAAAATTTCCTAAATCATTTTAATATAAAAAAACTATCAGATTTACCTACCATAGACGAACTCTCTTCTGCAGGTTTAATTGATGCAGGATCTGTAGATTCTTCTATATTTGGAACTGGTAAATTTTTTAAAGAACAATCTCAGGACAAAAAGGATAATATTTATTCTGATGTTGACGATGTGCTTAAACAAACTACAAATATTGAAGAATAAACATATTTATTTAATTGTTTTTATTGTGTAGAATAACATCATGGGTATAAGTTTTTGGCAAATAGCTATCGTAATAGTTCTTGTAGTTTTACTTTTTGGAAGAGGTAAGATCTCCAGTCTAATGGGTGATGTAGCTAAAGGAATTAAGAGTTTCAAAAAAGGAATGTCTTCAGATGAAAACAATCAGACAAATTTAGAGGACAAAAAAGACGAAGATTCTAATTCACAAAACAAATAATTATTAATGCCACAAATTGGATGGTTCGAATTACTAATAGTTGTTTTAGTAGCTATATTAATCATCGGCCCAAAAGATTTTCCCGTAGTGTTAAGAAAATTAGGTAGCTGGATAGGTTCAACGAAAAAATATTTTTCAGATATTCAAAATAAGATTAATCAAACCGTAGATGAAGAAAATTCGGTTGAGAAAAAATATTCAAAAACTTCAAATGATAAAAAAGATGAATAAAATAGACGATCAAAATACTATAACTGGACATTTAACTGAACTTAGATCGAGATTAATTAAATCCTTAATTTTTATTTTTGTAATATTTATTTTTGGATATATTTTTGCTGAATATATTTATAGCTTTTTATTAGAGCCATACGCAAAAGCGGTTAGAAATGATGGTATAGAAAGAAGATTAATTTTCACAGCTCTTCATGAAACATTCATCACTTATTTAAAACTCGCTTTTTTTCTTGCCCTTTTTTTAGGAAGTCCAATTTTTTTAACCCAAATGTGGAAATTTATTGCACCTGGACTTTACAAAAATGAGAAAAAAGCTTTATTACCTTACCTTATTGCCACTCCTATATTATTTTTGTTAGGAGGAATGCTGGTTTATTATTTAGTTATGCCACTAGCTATAAAATTTTTTTTAACTTTTGAAACAAGCGGACAAATCAACAACCTGCCTATTCAATTAGAAGCAAAAGTTAATGAATATTTGTCATTAATTATGAGATTGATTTTTGCATTCGGTTTAAGCTTTCAACTTCCAGTATTACTTAATTTGTTAGCTAGAGTAGGTATAATCGACTCAAAATATCTTAAAGAAAGGCGAAGATATTTTATTGTAATTATTTTTGCTGCTGCTGCTATTCTTACTCCGCCTGATCCAATAACACAAATTGGATTAGCAATACCGTTATTGATACTGTATGAATTATCTATATTATCTGTAAAATTAACGGAAAAGAAAAATAATGCATAGTATTAAAGCAATAAGAGAAAATCCTGATTTTTTTAAAAAAAAGATAGAAGAAAGAAATACAAAGTTAAATATTGATGATTTACTTACTTTAGATAAAAAAAAAAGAGAAATTACACAAAAAAAAGAAAAACTTGAACAAGAAAAAAAAATTATTTCTAAAAGTAAAAATGAGGATCAGTTTAAAAAGTCAAAAGAAATCTCCAAAGAAATAAAGATACTAGAAAATGAATTAGAAAAATTAAAAAAAAATATAAATAAATTATTATATTTTATTCCAAACCTAGCTTTAGATGATGTGCCAATCGGAGAAGACGAAAAGTCCAATAAAGAAATTAATAAATATGGCAATATTTCGAATTTTAAATTTAAGCCCAAATCTCATTTTGAAATTGGAAAAAATTTAAATTTAATGGATTTTGATATTGCTGCTAAAACATCTGGGTCAAGGTTTGTTTTTTTAAAGGGTAATCTAGCTAAACTTGAAAGAGCTATCTCAGATTTTATGCTTGATACTCATACAAAAAAATTTGGATATATGGAAATATCACCCCCATTGATAGCTTCAGAAAACGCTATGTTTGGGACAGGTCAACTTCCAAAATTTGAGAATGATCAATTCGAAATTAAATTTAATGATGAAACAAATAGAAAATTTCTAATTCCTACCGCAGAAGTAATTTTAACAAACATGATAAGAGAAAAGCAGTTAAAAAAAGAAGAGCTTCCCTTAAGACTAGTGGCATCTACTGCATGTTTTAGAAAAGAAGCTGGAAGTTATGGTAAAGATACCAAAGGAATGTTGAGACAACATCAATTTTATAAAGTTGAACTTGTTAGTATTGTTGAACCCGACATGTGTGAAAAAGAGTTAAGCAGGATGATATCTTGTGCTGAGCATATACTTAAGGAGTTAAAGCTGCCCTATAGAACAGTAATGCTTTGCTCAGGTGATATGGGTTTTAGCGCCCAAAAAACAATCGATCTAGAAGTTTGGATACCATCAGAAAATACATATAGAGAAATTTCCAGTTGTTCTACTTGTGGTCAATTTCAATCGAGAAGAATGAAAGCAAAGTACAAAAATAAAAACCAAACTGACTTTCTTGGAACGCTAAATGGTTCTGGTCTTGCAATTGGTAGAACTCTTATTGCAATTATGGAAAATTATCAAGATTCAGAAGGAAGAGTGGTTATTCCAGATGTGCTTAGACCTTACATGAATAATATAGATAAAATTTAGTAATAAATGATAAAATTTAGTTGTCTAAGTAAAATTATTAATATATTTATTCTTACATTATGAGTTCTAATTTTGCACAATTTATTCCACTTATACTAATTTTTGTTATTTTCTATTTCTTTTTAATAAGACCCCAGCAGAAAAAGGTTCGTGAACATAAAACGATGACTCAAAATCTTAAAAGAGGTGACGAAGTCATTACTTCAGGTGGAATAATAGGAACTGTTGATAGAGTATTCGAAGATGATCGTATAGAATTAAACATTTCTGATGGTGTAAAAGTTCAAGTTATCAAAAATACAATACAAGGTCATTTAAAAAAAGAAGAGACTAAGAAATAATCTTTTTGTGTTAAATTTTTCAAAGATAAAAATTGTATTAATTTACCTTTCTTTTTTAGTAGTAAGTTTCTTTTGTTTTTCTAATATTTCCGATTCTAATAATTTCTTTTTAAAAAAAAAAATTAATCTAGGTTTAGATTTACAGGGTGGATCATATCTACTCTTAGAGGTTGATAGTACCCCATTACAAAAAAGACAAATTCAATCAAAAGTAATACCATTAAAAAAAAAATTAATTGAAAAAAATATAAATTATAAAAACTTTAAAATTAAAGAAAACACAATTTTATTTGAAATAAATGAAAACGATAAAGAAAAATTTGAAAAGTTTTTTAAAGATAAAAATAATGATATTAATATATATTTAAATCAATATAGATCTTTCGAATTAGACTATGTTTTTGAAAAAAATTTGGTAAAAATATTTTTATCAAAAAATGGAATAATAAAACTCAACACTTCAGCGGTAGATCAATCAATTGAAATAGTTCGTAAAAGAATTGATGAAACGGGTACAAAAGAACCATCTATAATAAAAAGGGGTAGCAACAGAATTTTAGTTGAGCTACCAGGTATTAAAGATCCTGAAAGGATAAAAGAGTTACTTGGAAAAACTGCTCAATTGTCCTTTAGAATGGTAACTGATGATAAAACTGAATTTGGAAACGAAACTTTTATTCTCAAAGATACCCAAGAAAAAATATCAGTGAGTAAAAGAATAATTTTAACAGGGGATAACCTAATAGATGCTAATCCAAAATATGATAATATTAATCAAGAACCAATAGTTGCTTTCACACTCAATAGATTAGGATCTCAAAGATTTGGGCAGGCAACTAGTAAAAATATTGGTAAAAGATTGGCAATAATTTTAGATAATGAAGCTATAAGTGCGCCTGTTATAAGAGATGCAATAACTGGCGGACAAGGAACAATCTCCGGAAATTTTACCTTTCAAAGTGCTACAGATCTTTCATTATTGTTACGTTCTGGTGCTCTTCCGGCACCTTTATCTGTAGTAGAGGAAAGAACTGTTGGACCTGATTTAGGACAAGACTCAATAGATGCTGGTGTATTCTCATTGATCATTGGTTTTTTTTTAGTAATAATTTTTATGATAATTAAATATCGCCTGTTTGGTTTGATAGCCAATATCTCGTTAATATCAAATTTACTAATGTTAATTGGTTTTTTAACTCTTCTTGAAGCCACTTTAACATTACCAGGCATTGCCGGTATTATATTGACTGTTGGAATGGCAGTTGATGCAAATGTTTTAATATTTGAGAGAATAAAAGAAGAATTAAGAAAAAATATTTCAAACAATATTCAAGCTTTTGACTTGGGTTTTAAAAGGTCAGTAGTAACAATTTTGGATGCAAATATAACAACACTCATTGCCTCAATAATTCTTTTTATTTTTGGATCTGGACCAGTTAAAGGTTTTGCCGTAACTTTATCAATAGGCTTAATTACTACATTGTTTTCAGCCTATTTTATTTCAAGGCATTTAACCTCAATTATAGTTTTAAGAAATAGAGAGAAAAAATTTTTAATATGAAAAAAGAATATAATTATAATTTCACAAAAAAATTTAAAATGGCAAATTTAATTTCTATTTTCTTTGTTTTAATAAGTCTAATCCTAATTATTTTTAAAGGTTTAAATTTTGGTATCGATTTTAAAGGCGGAACGTTAATTGAGTTAAGAGTAGAATCAAACAATATCAAAATAAATGATATACGATCGGCTTTTTCTAACATGGATTTAGGGGATTTGAATGTTAAAGAATTTGGTAAAAAAGGTGACTACCTTATAAAATTTGAAAAAAAAGAATTTAATAAAGTTGTAAATATCAAATCTATAAAAGAAAGTGTAGTTAATAAGTTAGGTGTAGATGTAAATTTTAGACGTATAGAAAACGTAGGTCCTAAAGTTAGCACAGAATTATTAAATTCAGGTTTAATTGCTATATGTCTAGCACTGGGTGCAATGTTATTTTATATTTGGATTAGATTTGAATGGCAATTTAGTTTAGGATCAATTTTAGCGATTTTTCACGATGTATTAATTACTATCGGTATTTTTTCAATTTTATCATTAGAAGTTAATCTTTCCATTGTAGCAGCCGTTCTGACTATTGTTGGTTATTCGATGAATGATACTGTTGTTATCTATGATCGTATTAGAGAAAATTTATCAAAGTATTCTTCTAGCACTATTGATGATGTTTCCAACACATCTATCAACGAGACATTATCACGAACTATAATAACTTCTGTCACAACTTTATTAGCCTTAGGCTCAATTTATGTTTTAGGTGGTGAAATTTTAAAAGGTTTCTCGTTAGCAATGATTATTGGAGTGATCATCGGAACTTACTCATCTATTTTTGTGGCTTCACCTATATTAAAATATTTAAGAGTAAGTTATAAATCTATTGTTAAGGAAGATGAAAAAAATTAGTAAAGATTCTGAGCTATAACCATCGTCAATAGCATTGGTAACGACAATAAAGTATTAACTCGAGAAGTGATTACCGCAGTTTTTGCGTGTTTTGGTTTATCTTCAGGAGCACAATCAACAATACCTAGAACTTTTTTTTGATTAGGCCAAATTATAAACCACACATTAAAAGCCATAATTATTCCAACCCACATTCCAATACCAATTGCGGTATTTTTACCACCGCTACCAATTCCAAGAATCATCGCGTCATGAACATAGCCGTTTAAATAAGCAACAATCAAACCTGTTACTATTGTTGCTAGTGCAGCCCATCTAAAATAAAACAAAACTGCTGGTGCAATAATTTTTGTAATGGCTGGTTTCTGCTCATCTGTGAATTTAGGCATACTTGGTATTTGTACAAAGTTTAGATACCATAGTAATCCGATCCACATTATCCCAACAACAACATGAAGATATCTAAATAGCCAACTCCAAAAAAGTCTATCAAAAGCCCATTCTCCACCAGCGAAAAAAAGACCGGCGAATAATAAAATGGCCAAGATGGCTGAAAGGTGAATAGTTTTAGATAAAGACTGTAATATATTAACCATGTTTATTTATACCATAAAATTAAATTTTATGCAGTTTTTTTCATTTTCCCATTAATTAAAGTTTTAAGAAATTTACCCGTATAACTGCTATCAACTGTGGCTACTTTTTCAGGTGATCCCTCAGCAATGACTTTGCCTCCTTCGGCACCGCCCTCAGGTCCCATATCTATTATCCAATCAGCTGTTTTTATTACATCTAAATTATGTTCAATAACTACTACGGTGTTACCAGTATTCACAAATGCTTGTAAAATTTCAAGCAATTTTTTGATATCATGTGTATGTAAACCAGTTGTTGGTTCATCTAAGATATAAAGTGTTCTGCCAGTAGATCTTTTTGATAATTCTTTGGCTAATTTAATTCTTTGAGCCTCACCTCCAGATAAGGTAGTAGCTTGCTGCCCAATTTTTATATACCCCAAGCCAACATGCTTTAAGGTTAATAGTTTTGAATGAACTGTTGGAATATTTTCAAAAAAATTACAGCCTTCTTCAACTGTCATATCTAAAACCTCTGCTATATTTTTATTTTTAAATTTTATTTCTAGAGTTTCCCTATTATACCTACTTCCTTTACAAGCATCACAGGGTATGTAAACGTCGGGTAAAAAATGCATTTCATAAGTAATCACGCCATCACCTTCACAGGTTTCGCATCTTCCACCTCTTACATTAAAAGAATATCTTCCAGGTTTATATCCCCGAGTTTTTGAGTCTGGTAAATTAGCAAACCAATCTCTGATAGGACCAAACGCACCTGTATATGTAGCTGGATTTGATCTTGGTGTTCTTCCGATAGGAGACTGATCAATATCAATAACTTTATCAATTAATTCTATTCCCTTATAACCTTTAAATGGTTTAGGTAGTTTTCTAGATTTATTTTTATTAAGAGATAGATTAAGAGCGTTATATAAAGTTTGTAAAACTAAAGTTGATTTACCACTACCAGATACTCCAGTAACACATGTAAATGTTCCAGTTGGTATTTTTAGATTTGCATTTTGAAGGTTATTTCCCGTTGCACCTAAAATTTCTAAGTATCTCCCATTTTTTGCTGTTCTTCTTTTTCTAGGCAAATGTATATATTTTTTACCAGATAAATAATTCCCAGTAATGCTGTTATCTGTATTTATAATATCTTTTAAGTTTCCTTGAGCAGTTATTTGACCACCATTCAAACCAGCTTCAGGACCAAGATCAATAATATGATCCGCATTTTCCATAGTCTCTGTATCATGCTCAACCACAATTACTGTATTTCCTAGATCTCTAAGTTTTTTTAATGCTGCAATTAATTTTTTATTATCTCTTTGATGCAGGCCTATAGAAGGTTCGTCTAATACATAAAGAACTCCCGTTAATCCTGACCCAATTTGTGATGCTAATCTTATTCTTTGTGACTCTCCACCCGAGAGTGTTCCAGACTCCCTTGATAGGGTTAAATAGTTTAAACCAACATTTAACAAAAAGTTTAATCTCTCGTTAATTTCCTTTAGTATATGTTGTGCAATTTTTTTCTCTCTAGAAGATAGAATATTTTCAAGATTTGCAAACCATTTTTGAGACTCTTCAATAGAAAATTTTGTTATTTCACTTATATTTAATTTATTAATTTTTACACATAAAGCTTCCTCTTTAAGCCTCATTCCATTGCATTTTTCACAACTACTTTCACTTTGATATTGTGCAATTTCATCTCTTTTCCAATCACTATCAGTCTCTAAATATCTTCGTTCAAGATTATTAATTACACCCTCGAAAGTCTTTTTAGTGTCGTATTTTTCATATCCGTCGTCATAATAAAACTTTATTTCTTCATCATCTGATCCGTAAAGAATTATATCTTGAAATTTTTTTGGTAACTTTTTCCATTTTGTATCTAAAGAAAATTTATAATGTTTCGCAATAGACGATAATGTTTGAGCATAATACATCGAAGTAGATTTTGCCCAGGGTTCAATAGCTCCATCTGCAATAGTCTTATTTTTATCTGATACAACTAAATTCGGATCAACGTTTAAATTATGTCCTATACCTTCACACTCCTCACATGCTCCAAAAGGGCTATTAAACGAAAATAATCTTGGTTCGATTTCCTCAATTGTGAAACCACTTTCTGGACATGAGAATTTGGATGAAAACAAAATGCTCTCTTTTTTTCTAAATTTTTTTGGCAAAGTCTCATTTTCATACTCAGCTATAAGCAAACCGTTTGATAGATTTAATGCAGTTTCTATACTATCAGCTAATCTATTACCTAATTTTGAATTTAAAACTATTCTATCAACAACAATAGAAATATCATGTTTTACTTTTTTATTTAAATCAGGAAAATCATTGATATCAAAATATTTTCCATCAACTTTAATTTTTTGAAATCCTCTTTTCTTATAATTTAAAATATCCTTTTTATATTCACCTTTTCTACCTCTAACTACTGGTGCTAATAAAAATATAGTACAATTTTTTGGTAAAGCTTTTACTTTATCAACCATTTCACTCACAGACTGTGATACAATTGGTTTTCCAGTAAAAGGTGAATAGGGCACACCAACTCTTGCAAATAGAACTCTCATGTAATCATAAATTTCGGTTACTGTTGCTACAGTAGATCTTGGATTTTTTGGAGCATTTTTTTGTTCAATTGAAATTGCTGGGCTTAGACCTTCAATTAGATCAACATTTGGTTTTTTCATTTTATCTAAGAATTGTCTTGCATAAGCTGATAAACTTTCAACATACCGTCTTTGTCCTTCTGCGTATATTGTGTCAAAAGCCAATGATGACTTTCCTGATCCAGAAAGACCTGTTATTACTACAATCTTCTCTTTAGGAATTTCTAAAGAAACATTTTTTAAATTGTGTTCTTTAGCCCCTTTTATCAATATCTTTTTAAGCATACTTTTTAACAGCCTGAGTAGTTAGTCCTTATAATTATAGTTAATTTATGTTATATTATCTTTTATTCACTAACAATAAACCTAAGAATTATGTCAGGAAGTTTAAATAAGGTTCAAATTATAGGAAGACTGGGTGCTGATCCTGAAATCAAGCAAATGGTTAACGGAAAAAACGTCGCAAGGTTAAGCGTTGCTACAAGTCAAAGTTGGAAAGATAAATCTAGTGGAGAGAGAAAAGAGAAAACAGAGTGGCATAGAGTTGTTATATTTAATGAAGGACTTGTAAATATTGTACAACAATATCTTAAGAAGGGTGCAAACGTTTATCTCGAAGGACAATTAAGCACAAGAAAATGGAGAGATGAAAAATCTGGACAAGATAAATATTCAACTGAAATTGTTCTTCAAGGATACAATTCCTCTTTAAC
>CACNVM010000003.1 GCA_902623915.1 uncultured Pelagibacteraceae bacterium
TTTTGATTCCATTGTTCCTCTCTTTATTTTTTTCATTACCAATTGTGCTTATAGGATATTTTATTGAATTAAAAATATCTTCAATTATTCTAATAAGTATTTTGTTTTCTACAGTAGATTTTTTAAGAAGTTTTATTCTTGGTGGCTTTCCATGGAATATTTGGGCTTATAGTTTCTCTTGGTCACAGGAAAGTTTACAAATACTATCGCATATTGGGTTTTTTTCCTTTAACTTAATTTTAATTACTTTATTTTTTTTACCAGCTACTATTTTTTTAAGAGACAAATTAAAATATTTTTTCATTAGTTTCTTTATAATTTTATTTTTTTCCAATTATTTTTATGGCTCATATAAAATAAATAGCAAAGTTTATAATGAAGGTGAAAATAAAATAACTTTTAAAATTGTTAGTGCTGGAATCAGTTTAAAAGAGTTTAAGGATCAGAATTTAGTAATATCAAAATTAATTAAAATAAGTGAACCAAAAGAGAAGCAAAAAACAATTTTTGTTTGGCCGGAAGGTGTAATATTAGAAGATAGCTTCATTAAAAAAAACAAGTTCAAAGAAATTATAAAAAGTAATTTTTCAAAAAATCATCTCATTATTCTTGGTGCAAACACCAAAGAATTTAGTGAAAAAGATACAAAATATTATAATAGCTTAATTCTTATAGACCATGACGCCAATGTAGTAGGTGAATATAATAAGCAAAAATTGGTTCCATTTGGTGAATTCCTTCCATTCGAAAGGGTTTTAAAAGAAATTGGATTTAAAAAAGTGACTACTGGTTATAACTCCTTCTCAAAAGGAAACAAAAAGTCCATCATCAAAATAAATTTTGACAAAAATGAAATTAATTTACTCCCGCTTATTTGTTATGAAATTATTTTTCCAGGTTTAATACAAAAAAAAAATAATCAGTTCAATTTTATAATAAATATTTCTGAGGATGCCTGGTTTGGAGAAAGTATAGGACCACATCAACATTTTACAAAAGCAATTTTTAGATCTATTGAAAGCAGAAGTTTCACAATAAGATCTGCAAATAAAGGCATAAGTGCATTTATAAGTCCTGAAGGCAAAATTTTAAAAACATTAAAATCTACTGAGTCTGGAAATATTGAGATAGATTTACCTATCTTAAAATCAAAAAATATCAACATGAATAAAGATTTAATATTTGCTTTACTTTTAATAGTATATGCTATTACTTTCTTAATATTAAAAAAATTTAAACTTTAATGAATTCAAAAAATTATTTATTTACTAGCGAGTCAGTTTCTGAAGGGCATCCAGACAAAGTTTGCGATCGTATTTCTGATATGGTTGTAGATACTTATATTTCCAAAGATCCATTTTCACGTGTAGCTTGTGAAACATTAACCACCACTAACAAAGTTATTCTTGCAGGCGAAGTAAGAGGACCAGAAATTTCAAAACAGGATTTGATAAGTAAAGTAAGAGAATGCATTAAAGATATTGGTTATGAGCAGAAAGGTTTTCACTGGAAGAATTGTAATGTAGATGTTCATCTTCATTCACAATCGTCAGATATAGCCATGGGAGTAGATTCTAAAGAAAATAAGGATGAAGGAGCCGGGGATCAGGGAATCATGTTTGGATATGCATGTAACGAGACCGAGGTGTTGATGCCAGCACCAATATATTACTCACATAAAATTTTAGAATTAATGGCTTTAGACAGAAAAAAAGGTATTGCTAAGGATTTAGAACCTGACTCAAAAAGTCAAGTCACAATGCTCTATGAAAATGGAAAACCAATTAAAGTAAAATCCATAGTGATTTCAACGCAGCACTCATCAAAAGTAGACCAAAAAAAAGTAAAAGAGATAGTCAGACCTTACTTAGAAAAATCAATACCAAAAAAATTATTATCTGAACTAAAAGAAGAAGAATTTTATGTAAATCCAACGGGTCAATTTATAATTGGGGGACCTGACGGAGATAGTGGTCTTACCGGTAGAAAAATTATAGTTGATACTTATGGCGGAGCCGCACCTCATGGAGGTGGAGCATTCTCAGGTAAAGACCCTAGTAAAGTTGACAGATCTGCAGCTTATGCTGCAAGATATGTTGCTAAAAATGTAGTAGCTTCAAAGATTGCTGACAAGTGTTTAATTCAGTTAGCTTATGCAATTGGAGTTTCAAAACCACTATCTATTTACGTAAATCTTTTTGATGGAGATGAAGAAAAATCAAAAAAAGTTGAAAAACTCATAAAAAATAATTTTGACCTAAGCCCGCGTGGAATTAGAGAAATGCTATCTCTAAACAAACCTATTTATGAGTGCACTTCTGCTTATGGCCATTTTGGTAGAAAACCTGGGTCTGATGGTTCATTTTCTTGGGAAAAAACAGATAAAATTGAAGTTTTTAAAAAGTAATTATTGAAAATATCCTAAAATTCTATTAAAAAAACTTAAATTATTTGGAAGATCAAAATGGGCTTTTGCCCATTTTTTTTTAGTACAAGCAAAAAATATGTTGAACAGAGGATTAGATAAACAAGAGTTACTCAGAATTGTTGATTCTGTTGCAAACGAAAAATCGATTGATAAAGAACTTATCTTAAGTTCTATGGAGTCCGCTATTCAAAAAGCAGCATACAGCAAATTTGGATTTGATAATGAGATTGAAGCCACCATAGACAGAGAAAAAGGAAGTATTAAAATTCAAAAAGTACTTAATATTGTTGAAAAAGTAGAAGACGCATCAAAAGAAATACTACTAAAAGATGCGATATCTATAAATAAAGAAAATAAAAATTTGAAAGTTGGTGATAAGATTTATGAAGAGTTACCCCAAGTTGATTTTGGTCGTATAGCCGCGCAAAGCGCTAAACAAGTAATTTCACAAAGAGTAAAAGAAGCAGAAAAGACAAGGCAGTACAATGATTTCATAGAAAAACAAGGACAAATTTTAAGTGGTATAATCAAAAGATTAGAATACGGCAACGTGATTGTTGATTTGGGTAGAGCAGAGGGAATTATAAGAAAAGAAGAATTAATTCAAAGAGAAATTTTGAAAAATGGGGACAGGGTCAAAGCTTATTGTTACGAAGTAAAGAGAGATAATAAAGGGCATCAAATTTTTTTATCAAGAGCTCATCCTCAGTTCTTAGCTAGATTATTTTTTCAAGAAGTTCCTGAGATATATGAAGGAGTTATAGAAATAAAAACTGTCTCAAGAGATCCAGGGAGTAGAGCTAAAATTTGTGTGCATTCAAAAGACTCATCCTTAGATCCCGTAGGAGCCTGTGTAGGTATGAGGGGAAGCAGAGTTCAAACTGTAGTTAACGAGTTACAGGGTGAAAAAATTGATATAATAAAATGGACAGAAGATTTACCGACACTTGTTGCAGAATCTCTATCCCCGGCTGAAATTCAAAAAGTATTAATTGATGAACAAAATAAAAGAATTGATGTAATTTTAACTGAAGAAAATTTAAGTAAAGCTATTGGGAGAAGAGGACAAAACGTGAGACTTGCGTCTAAATTAATTAATTACGAGATAGATATTTTGACTGATAAAGAGGACTCAGAAAGAAGGCAGGCAGAATTTAAAGACAGAAGTCAAAATTTTATAAAAAATTTAGAGGTGGACGAAACTCTTGGTCAACTTCTTGTCTCAGAAAACTTTCAAACTATTGAAGAAATTGCGCAATCAAAGACAGAAGATATTTCAAAGATTGAAGGTATCGAAGACTCTACAGCAGGCGAATTGATCACTAGAGCAAAAGAGTATCTAGAAAAAGAAAAGTTAGAGATATCAAACAAACTAAAAGAACTTGGTGTAGAAGATTCTCTAATTAATTTGAAAGGTATGACACAAGGTATGTTAGTAGTTTTAGGAGAACAAAATATTAAAAAACTGAAAGATTTTGCAGAGCTCTCTTCAGATGAGCTTATAGGCGGAATGGATGAAATAAAAGGAAAACGTATTAAAATAGATGGTTATCTAGAAGATTTTGCACTTACCAGAGAAGAGGCTGATAATTTGATAATGGCTGCAAGAAACATTGTATTTAAGGATTAAAATGGTAGAAAACAAAAAGAAAAGAACTCTTACAATCTCAACTTCTTTTGATAAAAAAAAGTTAGCAGAACCAGGTATTAGATCAGGAGAAAAAAAAGTTTACATTCCAGAAAAGAAAAAGTTCACTAAAAATTTTCAAAAAAATAAAAGTTTCACGAATCCAGGTAGTCAAAAAATAGTTCTTAATAAAAAAAATTTTGCTAGAAAGTTTGCAGAACAACAGGCTACTAAAAGATTTATTCAACCAGATCAAAAAAAGTTTGAAAAAAATAAAGAAAAACCGCTTGATAAAAAATTTTCACAAAGAAGAGAAAATAAACTAACTATTTCACGGGCTATGGATGTTGAAGAATTTGAGATCAAACAAAGAAGTTTGGCATCAGTTAAAAGAGCGAGGCTTAAGGAGAAGAAAAATCTTAAAACTGGTGATGATACAAAAAAAGAGTTTAAAAAAGTAATAAGAGATGTAAAAATACCTAAGCAAATAACCATTCAAGAGCTGTCTAATAGAATGGCAGAGCAATCCTCAAATATTATAAAATTTCTTTTAAATATGGGGGTTAAAGCAACGATTAACCACTCCATAGATAAAGATACTGCTGAGTATATAGTTAAAGAATTCGGACACACAGCTGTGGTAGACCAAACGCCAACTGAAAATTTTGAAAAAAAAGATATTATCGACGAGTCTAAATTATACCCTCGTCCTCCAATAGTTACTATTATGGGCCATGTTGATCATGGAAAAACATCTCTTTTAGATGCTTTAAGAAGCACTAATGTTGTTTCAGGAGAACATGGAGGAATAACCCAACATATTGGAGCTTACCAAGTTTATAACGAAGATAAAAAATTAATTACTTTTATAGACACCCCTGGACACGCGGCTTTTACAGAAATGAGAGCAAGAGGATCAAGAGTTACAGATATTGTGATTTTAGTAATAGCGGCTGATGACGGTGTAAAACCACAAACAGTCGAAGCTATTCAACATGCAAAAGCAGCAAACGTTCCAATAATAGTTGCAATTAATAAATCTGATTTACCAAATTCTCAGATTGGAAAAATAAAAGATGAATTAATGAGATATGAGTTAATAGCTGAAAGTTTAGGGGGCGAAACTCTCTTTGTTGAAGTTTCAGCAAAAAATAAAACAAATTTAGATAAACTTAAAGAAACTATTCTTCTTCAGTCAGAAATTTTAGATCTAAAAGCTGAAAACACTGGGAATTCAAAAGGTATAGTTCTTGAAGCCAAAATCGACAAAGGGAAAGGACCGGTTTCTACAATTTTAATAACCAGCGGAAATTTAAAAAAGGGAGATTTTTTTGTTTGTGGTAATACATGGGGAAAAATTCGAGCGATGATTGATTTCAATGGGAAAATGATAAATGAAGCTTTACCGTCAACCCCTGTTGAAATATTAGGAATGAACGAGTCAGCAAATGCAGGGGATGAATTTACAGTTGTTAATACTGAGGAAGAGGCAAAACAAATAAACTCTTTTAGAAAAACAGGAACTAAAGAAAAAAGTGTTTTAGCTTCGCAAGATAAAACAAATATTTTTGAAAATCAAAATACAAAAAAAGAACTCAATATAATTTTAAAATCTGATGTAAGAGGTTCCAGTGAAGCGCTTAAAAATGCCATTACTAAGATCGAACACTCAGAAGTTAAACCAAAGATAATTTTATCTGAAATTGGAATGATTAATGAGACGGATGTTTCTTTAGCTAAAGCATCAAATGCAATTATTATCGGATTTAATATTAAACCCAACAGAGAAGCTAAGAATTCAGCTGAACAGCAAAAAATTAGAATCGAATTCTTTAATATCATATACAAAGCCATCGAGTTTGTTGAAAAGTCTCTTTCAGGTTTACTAGAGCCAGAAAAAAAAGAAATAATCCAAGGTACAGCAGAAGTATTACAAATTTTCAAACTTTCAAAATCAGGAAAAGTTGCTGGTTCAAAAGTTATAGAAGGTGAAATTACAAGTACATCAAAAGCTAGGATAATTCGCGACGGTGCGGTTATCCATGATGGAAATATTTCAAGTATATTTCGTGAAAAGAATGCCGTGAAAGAGGTCAAAAACGGTTTAGAATGCGGAATATCATTTAAAAATTATGGGGACTTTAAAGTAAACGATAAAATTGAAGCTTATAAAATAAATATAATACAAAGAGAATTAAAATAATGAATAGAAGACTTGGTAGTTCCAGTTTAAACCACAGACATCTAAGAGTTGGTGAACTAGTGAAGCAAAATTTAGGTCAGATTTTTTTAAGAAATGAGGCAAAAATACCATCACTCAATACTAAGCTGGTTACAGTCACAGAGGTAAGAATGAGTTCAGATTTGAAATCAGCAAGAGCTTATATTATTCCTTTAGGCGGAAAAGAGACAAAAAAAACAGTAAATATCTTGACTGAGTTTTCTCATCTTGTTAGAAAAGCATTGTCAAAAAAACTAGACATAAAGTTTCTTCCCAAATTACACTTTGTTGGAGATGAGTCATTTGATTACGCTGAACGTATTGAAAAATTGATAAAAAAAAATAACGAATAAATGAAATTGAAAAAAGATATAATCAAATCACTAGCAACCAGCAGTAAAGACGTAGGATCAACTGCAGTTCAAATAGGTCTACTTAGTGAAAAAATAAATAGACTCTCAGAACATTTTAAAAATTTTAAAAAAGACAAACATTCTGCAAGAGGACTTACCAAGTCAGTAAATCAAAGGAAAAGACTTTTAAGCTATTTGAGCAAGAATGATCCAGAAAAATATAACGAAATTTTGAAAAAATTAAATTTAAGAAAATAGATGTTTAAAGTATTTAAAGAAGAAATAGATTTTGGTGGAAAAAAAATAACCTTGGAAACTGGAAAGATTGCCCGACAAGCGGATGGTGCAATTATTGCCACCATGGGAGAAACAGTGGTTATAGCTACTGTTGTTGGAGCAAAAAAAGTAAATCCTGAGACAGATTATTTTCCATTATCTGTAAATTACCAAGAAAAATATTATGCAGCAGGTAAAATACCAGGAGGATATTTTAAAAGGGAAGCAAGACCAACAGAATCTGAAACTTTGATTTCAAGATTAATTGATAGACCAATTAGACCGTTATTCCCTGAAAGTTTTAGAAATGAAGTTCAACTTTTACCGACTGTTCTATCTTATGATAATGAAAATGAAGCAGATATTTTATCAATAATTGCATCATCTGCGGCACTGTCAATTTCAGGATTGCCATTTAAAGGGCCCGTTGGTGCATCAAGAGTTGGCTTCATTGATGGTAAATACATTCTCAATCCAACAAAAAAAGAATTAGAAAACTCAAAACTTGATTTAGTTGTAGCAGGAACAAAAGATGCAGTTTTAATGGTTGAATCAGAAGCATCTGGGCTAACAGAAAAAGAAATGTTAGACGCAGTCAAATTTGGTCATGAAGGTTTTATTTCAGTTATAAAAGGTATAGAAAAATTATCCAAAAAGTCTTCAAAAGAAAAGTGGAAGATAGAGGAAAAAGACTTTAGCAAAGTATCAAAAAAAATTGAAAAAGAGCTTACAAAAGATTTAGAAAAAGCGTTTTCAGAAAAAGATAAAAAAACCAGATCAGAATTAATAAGCCAAGCTGGAGAGAAATGTAAAAGTTTGTTTGAAGGAGATGAAACTCTTTTAGAACATGAAATAATGTTACAACTTAAAAAACTTGAAAAAAATATTGTTAGAACAAGTATTTTAAAAAATAAAAAAAGAATCGATGGTAGAGGTTTGTCCGATGTAAGACCTATCAAATGTGAAGTTGGAGTTTTACCAAGAACACATGGATCAGCGTTATTTACAAGAGGAGAAACTCAAGCTCTGGTTACTACAACTTTAGGAACTACAGATGACGAACAAAGAATAGAAAGTTTGGAAGGTTTAAAGAGACAAAGATTTATGCTTCATTATAATTTTCCTCCCTTCTCAGTTGGTGAAACTGGAAGAATTGGAACTGGGAGAAGAGAAGTTGGACATGGAAAATTAGCCTGGAGAGCTCTAAACTCCTCTCTTCCCAAAAAAGAAAACTTTCCATACACACTTAGAATTGTTTCAGAAATTACCGAGTCAAATGGATCTTCCTCAATGGCTACAGTTTGTGGATCTTCACTTGCATTAATGGATGCAGCAGTTCCAATAGCAGAGCCAGTAGCTGGAATAGCAATGGGATTAATAAAAGAAAAAGATGACTTTTCAATTCTATCAGACATATTAGGTGACGAGGATCATCTAGGTGATATGGATTTTAAAGTTGCAGGTACAAAAGATGGAATTACATCACTACAAATGGATATCAAGATTACAGGTATTACATTCGAAATTATGGAAAAAGCACTTGATCAAGCAAAAGATGGAAGAGTTCATATTTTAAATGAAATGAACAAAACAATTAAGTCTTCAAGAAAAGAAGTTGGAAAACACACACCAAAAATGGAAACTATTAAAGTTGACAAAAAAGATATCGCAACTGTTATTGGTAAAGGTGGAGCAACTATTAGAGAAATTGTCGAAAAATCTGGAGCAAAAGTAGATGTTAAAGATACAGGCGAAGTTACAGTAGCAGCTGCCAATGAAGAAACTAGAAAGATTGCAGTACAAATGATTAATGATCTTGTTGCGAAACCTGAGATGGGAAAAACATACAAAGGTAAAGTGGTAAAAATTATGGAATTTGGAGCCTTTGTAAACTTTTTAGGTAAACAAGATGGTCTTGTTCATATTTCTCAGTTAGCAGCTAAAAGAGTTCAAAAAGTAACTGATGTTGTCAAAGAAGGTGATGAAGTTTCTGTAAAAGTGATAGGATTTGATAGAGGAAAAGTTAAACTCTCAATAAAAGAAGCTTCTTAGACTTTATATTCAAAATTTTGAGTTTTTTCATTAACACTTAACTCTCGAGCTCCATTTCTTAAGTGAAAATTACGCGCCATTTCTGTTAGAGGAGACAAAGTAACCAATCTATTTAAATGATTTGATTTTTTTATTTTTTTAAACACTTCTTTAACAATTAATTTTCCTCCACCTTTTTTCTTTGACCATACTGTATATGCAATTGCTATTTTTCCAACATTATCATTTCGCCAAGATGTACTTTGTAAATGAGCATCCTTAGTCATCAAGTCAAATTCTTCAATTGTTTTTGGAATTTCGTTTGTGAAACCAAAACATATTATTGCACATATTTCTTTTTTATACTTTACGCCAAATATTTTCCTACCATGACTGGTTCTGAATTTTACATCTAATTCAGGTCTGATTGGGTCCTCTTTAGTGTTACAGGTTTGAAGTTCAACAAGCTCGGCTCCTTTTATCCAATCAAAAAAGTTTTCAAATTTTTCTTTAATTTTTTTATTTAATTTAGACATTTTCGATTAATATTATTATGTAATATTTTTAGGATCGGGCATCCCTGCTTTATTGTAACCAGCATCAACATAATGTATTTCACCAGTAACACCAGCGGCAAGATCACTTAATAAATAAAGTGCAGATTTTCCAACATCGTCAATATCAACATTTCTTTTTAAAAATGAGTGATCGGAACTCCATTTGTATAAAAACTTTGCATCACCAATAGCTGATGCTGCTAAAGTTTTAATTGGCCCAGCACTGATCGCATTTACTCTAATTCCTTTTACACCTAAGTCTCTTGAAATATATTTCACACTTGACTCTAGAGCAGCTTTACAAACACCCATTACATTGTAGTTGGGTATTACTTTAGTGGACTCGTAAGTCAAAGTCAGCATACTCGATCCGCTTTTCATTATTTTTGATGCCTCTTTAGCTATTTCAGTGAATGAAAAACATGACACCAACATACTTTTTGTAAAATTTTCTCTTGAAGTATCAATATACTGACCTGATAGTTCTGCTCTATCTGAAAATGCAATCGCATGAACTACAAAATCAATTTGTCCCCACTTTTTTTTTATCTCCTCAAATGTTTTTTTAATATCATCCTTGTTTTCTACATTACAATCTAAAAGGAATTTTGAATTAACAGAATCAGCTAGAGGCGTAACTCTTTTTTTTAGTGCGTCTCCAAGATATGTAAAAGCAAGCTCAGCTCCATTTTCTGAAAGTTTTTTTGCTATACCCCAAGCTATGGATCGTTCATTAGCAACACCCATTATTAAACCTTTTTTACCCTTAACTAGATCCATTCTTAAACCTTTTCAAAAATCAAAGTTGCGTTTGTTCCGCCAAAACCAAAGCTATTCGACATTACGGAATTCAATTTCACATCTTTCTCAACCCTTGTAACAATTGGAAACTTCTTAGCTTCTTCATCCATTTCATTTACATTTGCTGAGGCAGCAATAAAATTATTTTTCATCATTATTAAAGAATAAATTGCTTCATGAACTGAAGCCGCACCCAGTGGGTGTCCAGAAAGAGATTTGGTTGAACTTATTTTTGGCACGTTATCTTTGAAAGCGCCTTTTATAGCTTTTAATTCTGTTATATCCCCTACAGGTGTTGAGGTTCCATGAGCATTTATATAATCGACTTTATTACGAGTTGTCTTTAATGCTAAATTCATACACCTAGTCGCTCCCTCACCTGACGGCGCAACCATATCGTAACCATCAGAAGTAGCTCCATAACCAGTGAGTTCAGCATAAATTTTTGCTCCTCTAGCTTTTGCATGTTCTAATTCTTCTAAAACTAAAACTCCTGCCCCCCCAGCTATTACAAAACCATCTCTAGTTTTATCGTAAGGTCTAGATGCTTTTTGCGGAGAGTCATTATATTTAGAAGATAACGCAGTCATTGCATCGAACATTGCAGTCATCGCAAAATGTATTTCATCACTACCACCGGCAAATATAACTTTTTGTTTTCCAAACTGAATAAGTTCCATTGCATTTCCAATACAATGCCCACTAGTCGCGCAAGCAGAACTAATTGTATAGTTAACACCTTTTATTTTAAAAGGAACAGCCAGGGTTGCAGATGCAGTACTCGCCATTGTTCTTGGTACAATAAATGGCCCCATTTTTTTTGGATTTTTTTCTCTTGTTTTGTCCGCAGCTAAAATTACATTTTCTATAGAAGGACCGCCTGATCCCATCACCATACCAGAATTAACATTACTTACATCTTTATCCTCCAAACCTGAGTCACTAATAGCCTCTTTCATCGCAACATAGTTATATGCTGATCCATTTCCCATAAACCTTAAAGCTTTTCTATCAACATAATCTGCAAGTTTAATATTTGGTTTTCCATGGACGTGGCTTTTTAAATTATGTTCTTTATACTCTTCTGCAAAAGAAATCCCTGATTTGTTGTTTATAAGAGATTCGTAAACCTCTTTTTGATTGTTACCTAAACAAGAAACAATCCCAATACCTGTTACAACTACTCTCTTCATTGTTTGTAAACTCCAACTTTTAAATTTTCAGCAGTATATATTTGTTTATCATCAGCTTTTAAAATACCGTCAGCAAATCCAACAGTTCCACCTTCTGTTTTTAGAACTTTTTTCATATTAACTTCGTAAGTTGCCATTTTAACTTTTTTTATAACTTCTCCTGTAAATCTAACAGAATTTACACCTAAAGCACGTCCTTTACCTGGTTCACCTATCCATCCTAGGTAAAACCCAACTAATTGCCACATTGCGTCTAATCCAAGACATCCAGGCATCACAGGATCACTCTTAAAATGACAATCAAAGAACCACATATTATCTTTAATATCCAACTCAGCTTTTATTATACCTTTTTTAAATTTTCCTTCATCTGATTGGATTTGTGTAATTCTGTCAAACATCAACATCGGTGGTGATGGTAAACGTGCATTCCCTTCACCAAAAAGGTCGCCATTTGCACAGTCAATTAATTCGTTATAGTTGTAATTGTTTTTTTGTTTCATTTTGAAAGCTAACAATTGCTTGAGTTTTTGGCAATATCATATATAAAATTGAAAAATTATAAAGTAAGTTAACGCATAAAATGAATAATAAAAACAAGACTTTTATAGATAAACTTAGATCCTCTGGACTGAGACCCACAAATCAAAGAGTAGAAATAAGTAAATTTCTCTTCAATAGAAAAAAAACATTTCATTTCACAGTTGAAGAACTAAAAAATTCTATGAATTTAAAAAGATCGAAAAAAATTTCTACAGCTACTTTTTATAACACTGTGCATGCACTTAAAAGTGCTGGGCATTTGAAAGAATTCTCTTTGGAGAATAATACCTCTTATTATGACACTAATATTACATCTCATCATCACTTTTTCGATAATGGGAAAGTAATTGATATTAAGAGCGACAAAATTACCTTTCAAAAATTGCCAGAAGCTCCAAAAGGCAAGAAAATCAAAAACGTTGAAGTTGTAATAAGATTAGAAAATAATAATTAATCCAAAAAAAAAGATCTTGTTGTATTGACACATACTTTAGAATAATTATAAAGTAGTTATAATTAAAGATTTATGCAGTATGAGTGCTGAACTAAAAAAAAATGGAAATGGTAAATGCCCTGTAATGCACGGGGGAGTTACTAAAGCAGGAGAATCGAACACTTCGCGACAATGGCCGAATAGTATCAATCTTGATATTTTACATCAACACGACACAAAAACCAATCCTCTACCGAAATTTGATTACAAAAAAGAGGTAAAAAAATTAAATTTTAAAGCACTTAAAAAAGATTTACTTAAGTTAATGACCGATAGCCAAGAATGGTGGCCAGCAGATTTAGGAACTTACAGTGGCCTTATGGTAAGACTAACTTGGCACCAAGTTGGAACTTACAGGGAATTTGATGGAAGACCAAACGTGGGATCACATAGATTTTCGCCTCAGGATTCTTGGCCAGACAACACGAACTTAGATAAAGCAAGACGTTTACTTTGGCCAATCAAAAAAAAATATGGAAATAGATTAAGCTGGTCAGATCTTATGGTTCTAGCTGGAACCATGGCTTATGAGCATTCTGGATTTAAAACTTTTGGTTTTTCGTTTGGTAGAGAAGATATATGGGAACCTGAAAAAGATGTTTATTGGGGTAAAGAAACAGAACCATTAGCAGTAAATAGATACGGTGATCCAAATGATCGTTCTTCCTTAGAAGCTCCACTCGCAGCATCTCATTTTCAACTAGTATATGTTAACCCACAAGGTGTCGAGGGAAAACCTGATCCAGTAAGAACTGCAATGGATGTACGTGAAACTTTTGGCCGAATGGGAATGAACGATGTTGAAACTGCCGCTCTCACAGTCGGGGGTCACTCTATTGGAAGAGCCCATGGTAATGGTAATCCAGACAATTTAGGTCCGGAACCCGCTGGAGCTGATATTCATGAACAAGGTTTTGGATGGAATCAGAAAAATGGAACAGGTGCTAACCAAATAACTTCAGGCCTCGAAGGAGCTTGGACTACTAACCCCGACAAATGGGATCATCAGTACTTAGATCTTTTACTTAACTACAAGTGGGAAAGTAAAAAAAGTCCAGCAGGAGCTTGGCAATGGGAACCTATTAATCTTGAAGAAGATAAAAAACCAAGAGATTTAGGAGACCCAAAGAAAAAAGCAAGATTAATGTTTACTGACGCTGATATGGCAATGGCAATGGATCCAGAGTATAGAAAAATTTCAGAAAGATTTTATGAAGATCCAAAGTTTTTTGAAGACTCATTTGCGCGTGCCTGGTTTAAGTTAACACATAGAACAATGGGAAATAAAGGTAATTATATTGGTCCTTGGGCACCTAAAGAGGATCTGCTCTGGCAAGGGAATGTTCCATCTCCAAAAAAGAAATATAATGTAAGTAAAGTAAAAAAAATGATTTCAGCTACCAATTTATCTGTTGGTGATTTAATTACAGTTGCTTGGGATAGCGCTAGAACATATAGAAGAACTGATAAAAGAGGAGGAGCTAATGGCGCAAGAATTCGATTAGCACCTATGAAAGACTGGGAGGCAAATGAACCAAAAAAACTTTCAAGGACTTTAAAAATACTTGAAAATATAGCTAATAAAACAGGTGCAACTATAGCTGACACAATTATTCTTGCAGGGAATGTTGGGCTTGAAAAAGCAATTAAGAAAGCTGGTTCGAAAGTTAAAGTTCCATTTAGTCCTGGTAGAGGAGATTCATCTCAAGAGCAAACAGAGTTAAAGAGTTTCAAATGGTTAGAACCTTTACACGACGGTTTCAGAAATTATGTAAAAGCTGATTACTCAGTGATGCCTGAGGAACTTTTGTTAGAACGTGCTTCTCTGATGGGACTGACTGCACAAGAAATGACTTGTCTAGTTGGGGGCATGAGAGTTCTTGGAACTAATCATGAATCTGCAAAAGATAAAGGAGTTCTCACAAATAAAGTTGGTGCTTTAACAAATGATTTTTTTACTAACTTGCTAGAAATGAAATATATTTGGAAACCCACTGGTAAAAACTCATATGATTTAGTCGATCGTAAAACAAATAAAGTCAAATATACAGCTTCAAGAGCTGATTTGGTTTTTGGTTCAAATTCAATTTTAAGATCTTACGCTGAGGTTTATGCTCAAGACGATAACAAGGAAAAATTCATAGAAGATTTTGTTAAAATCTGGACAAAAATTATGAATGCAGATAGGCAAGATCCAAAAAAATTAAATTAAAATGACTGAATTAACATCAGGTATATTTAATGCTTCAAAGAAAGTTTACGCTTCAAATAGAGGGTCTATATTAAGAACAATTGTCTACACAATTGGTCACTTTGCAATTGCAATCACTGTATTAATGTTGGTTGCAGATGTATCTTTCTACATAGCATTAACAGATGCAATTGTTGAGCCACTTGCAAATTCTGTCTGGTATTTTCTTTTAGATAAGTTTTGGACCTCTAAAGTAATGAAAAAATCTAAAAACTAAAGCCTTCCTCTCAAATTTTGTTTTTCAACCCAGCCTGAGTAACCTCCAGTTTTAATTTTACACCAATTGTTTTTACATTTTTTTACCAAACACAGTCTTCCAATTTCTAATTTTACTAATGGCTTAGAATAAATAGACGGCTTTTGAAAAACAATTAATTCATCTAAAATACTTAGTGCTGCCTTTTTCTTAGAAAGCTGGGATATATGTATCCAACCAGAATTATTTTCATGATCTAAAACTTTCCTAAAATTTCCCGATTTATCTTTAATTAAAATTGGTAAAAATTTCTTATTATAGACTAATTTAATTGGATAGTTTAGTGATGGACCTTGCCTTAGATTTACTTTATCATTTCTTAATGTAAGGTAATATCCCTCTTCCGCAAAACATATTGGGCTTATTAATACAATAAAATAAAAAAAAAGTAGTCTATTTATCCAAAACATGTAAATGATTTTTACAACTCGAATTTTTATTTAATTTTACTTTTCTAAAACTGAGATCCAATGTATTAAATATCATTATTTCTTTACGCATAGGCTTTCCAATATTTAAAATTGACTTAATGACTTCATTTGCTTGAATAGATCCAGCTATTCCAGCGAGTGTAGACATAATTCCTTCAGTTTCACAATTTTGTTCTAAAGACGGTAAACTTGGCATAAAACACCTTAGACAGGGTCCATCTTTCCTAAAATCAAAATTAAAAATATGCCCATCATACTTACTAATAGCCGAAGAAATCAAAATTTTTCTATATTTTATACAATAATCATTTATTAATAATCTTGATTTAAAGTTATCAGTTCCATCACAAATATAATCATAATTTTTTACAATAGAATGTATATTTTCTTTGTTAATTTTTTTTAGATAGGTTTTAACTAAAATTTTGCTATTTATTCTTTTAACAAATTTTTTAGATATTGAGGCTTTAAATTTGCCAAGATCTTTTTTAGTAAAAAGTATTTGTCTACTTAAATTTGAAATTTCAATTTTATCATTATCGACAATACCTAAATTACCAGCCCCTGAATAAGCCAAATAAAGCAATAAAGGACATCCTAATCCACCAGCTCCGATAATCAAAATTTTAGAATTAAAAATTTTTTTTTGCCCTGGAATTCCAATATTTCTTAAAATTAATTGGCGAGAATATTTTTTAAGTTCAGAAGTATTTAATTCCATTACTAATTAAGTCTTTTTTTAATATCTAAGAAAGAATTAACGATTTTTTTGGCTATGATTGAAGCTATAAATTTTTTGGAATTTTTTTTAATTTTTTGTATTTCACCATTTTTATCAATTACAGTTACCTCATTATATTCTGAGTTAAAGCCAGTTTCTTTATTTGATACATCGTTTGCAATTATTATATCGCAGTGTTTTTCTCGCATTTTTTCAATCGAATTTTCTAAAAGATTTTCTGTTTCTGCAGAAAAACCAACTAAAAGTTTTGGTTTAAACCTATTATTTTTTCCTAAGAATTCAAGTATATCAGGATTTTTTTCTAGTCTGATTTCATTCAAATTCAATTTTTTTTTAAGTTTTTGTTTATTTTTAAGAAGTGGTGTAAAATCTGACACAGCTGCTGTACATACCACAATATCTGTAGGAAGATTTTTTTTTACTTCACTTAGCATTTGCTTTCCAGAAATTATTTTTTTTACTTTAATCTCTTTTGAATAATTTATATTTGTAGGTCCAGATATTAAAGTCGTTTTAATTCCCAATCTGGATAGCTCTAGAGCGATTTCATAACCTTGTTTTCCACTAGACTCATTAGAAATATATCTTACTGGATCAATATACTCTCGTGTGGGACCAGTAGTTACTGTTGCTTTTATATTTTTTTTTTTTAAATAATCTTTTTGTTTAAAATATTTTTCTAGATGTGAAATTATTTGTCTAGGACTAGACATCTTTCCTTTTCCGTATTCTCCACACGCCATCTCCCCATCAACAGGCCCAATAAATTTATATCCATAACTATATAATTTATTTAAATTTCTCTGAGTTGCATTGTGTTCCCACATTCTTACATTCATAGCTGGAACAAGAAAAGTTTCCTTATCAGATGCAAGAATAACAGTTGTAGCTAAATCATCAGCCGAACCTCTTGAGAGTTTTGACATAAAATTAGCAGTTGAAGGTATAGCAAGAATTACATCAGCCCATCTTGAAAGGCTAATATGATCCATTTTACCATTATTTTTTTCTCCAAATGTATCCTCAAAAACTCTATTTTTTGATAAAGATGAAATAGATAAAGATGTTACAAATTTTTTTCCTGTTTTTGTTAAAATTACTTTAATTGAACAATTTTTTCTTTGTAACAACCTAATTAAATCTAAAGATTTATAGGCAGAAATGCCGCCACCGATAACTAACAATATTTTTTTGTTTTTTAAATCCATTTGTAATTAAAATACTATATAAACAACTATTACAATACTTAAAAAAAGTATAAGCATGTTATTTCTTAAATTTTTAAGTTTTAATTCCTCTACTTCAAAATTTCTTCCATTTAAGGCGCTTAGGTTTAACTTACCTTCTGCAATCATTTGTAATGTAGTATTTGCATTATCCATAACTTTTGGTAAATCAGGTATTCGGTCTAGTATATCTTTTGATATCTCTAGTGTTTTTTTAATTGTAGACTCAGGTCCTTTAACACTTTTGATCCAATTTTCTAAAACTGGTCTTGAAACTTCCCAAATATTTGTATCTGGATCTAATTTTCTAGCAACGCCTTCAACCACTACCATGGTTTTTTGAAGCAATAAAAGTTGCGTTTGTGTATGCATATTAAATTTTTCAGTAATTTCAAATAATTGTCCCAATAAATTACCACCAGAGATATCTTTTATTGATTGCCCAAATATTGGTTCACCAATCGATCTTAGTGCTTGGGCTAAGTCATCTTTCGAAGTATTTGGGGGAACAAGTCCTGCTAAAAAATGTATCTCAGCTACTTTGTTATAATCTCTTTCGATAAAACCAAAAAGAATTTCGGCCAGGTATTTTCTGTTATTTTTATCTAATCTTCCCATAATGCCAAAATCAACTGGCATAATGTTTCCATTTTTATTAACAAAAAGATTTCCTTGATGCATGTCTGCATGAAAAAAACCATCTCTTACTGCTTGTTTTAGAAATAACTGGATTAGATTTCTAGAAACTTTTTTATGGTCTATATTTAATTCTTTGAGTTGCTTAACCTCTCGAATTGAAACACCATCTATTCTATCTAAAGTTAATATTCTTTTAGATGTATAATTCCAATAAATTTTAGGAACAATTATACCCTCGTCATTAATAGTATTATCTCTTAACTCACCAGCTGCAGCAGCTTCAAATCTTAAATCCATTTCAACGTTCGTTATTTCTTTTAGAAGACTAATAACCTCAACTAACTTTAATCTTTTAGTCTTTTTAAAAATACTTTCGATTAAAAATGCTAAAAACATTAAAGCATCAAGTTCTTCGTTAACTTGAGAATGTATATTTGGTCTCAAAATTTTTATAGCAAGATCTTTTTCTTGTTCGTCAATCTTTATTTTTGCGAAGTGTACCTGTGCAATAGATGCTGCTGCGATTGGCTTGCTTAAAGACAAGATATTTTTAAATGATTTTGATCCTATTTCCCTTTCTATAATAGTTTTAGCTTTTTCAGTATCAAATGCAGGAAGTTTGTCTTGAAGTTTCTCTAAATCTCCAGCAATTTTATCACCGATTATATCAGGTCTTGTCGCCAAAAATTGACCAAGTTTAATAAATGTTGTCCCCATATCCTCTAAAGATTCACAAAGTCTTTCACCAGGCGATGTGTCTAAAACTTTTTCATTTTTATTTGATCCTATCGAAAATACTTTGAATAAAATTTTTAGACTTAAAGGCAGAGGTTTGAGTTGGTCCAGGGTCTCAACCGCCCCAGATATTGATAGCTTTCTTAAAATTTTAAATAAATTATAAATTTTCTTAAACATTCTTAAATTTTCCAACCTGAATGGATTGCTGCAATCCCACCCGATAGGTCTCTATACTCTGTATTTTCAAAACCAGTTGATTTAATTAAGCTTAATAACTCATCTTGATTATAAAAATCATTTATACTTTTTATTAAATAATCATAAGGTTCAGATTTACCAACTATGTATTTACCTAAATGTGGAATTAATTTCGAGTATCTTCCATAAATCGTAGACAGAACTTCATTATTAACTTTTGAAAATTCTAAACATAAAAATCTACCTCCAGTTTTTAAAACCCTTTTACTTTCTTTTAGCGCAACCTTGATATTTGAAAAATTTCTTATACCAAAACTTACAACATATATGTCAAAAGTTTCATCCTTAAACGGTAATTTTTCTGCGGAAGAACAAAACCATTCTACATTTTTAAATCTTTCTAATTTTTTTTTTCCTGTCCCAAGCATATTTTTATTTGGCTCGACGCATTTTATAATCCCAGTAAAATTAGTTCTTCTTAGGAAAGCTTTAGCTATATCACCCGTACCAGAAGCAATATCGATTACATGATCATTTTTACCTGGGCTCATCCAATCTATAAGTTTATTTTTCCAAATTCTATGAGCCCCAAAAGACATTATGTCGTTCATTAGGTCATATTTATTAAAGACATCATCAAAGACTTTTGTTACATTTGTTTCTTTTGACTGAATAATATTTTTCATTTTTACACTAAGTTATATGCCAGAATTACCCGAAGTTGAAGTTGTTAGAAGATCGCTACAATCATTTATTAATGGCCTTAAAATTAAAAAAGTGACGATTTTTAATAGAAATTTAAGGTATAAAATTAAAAAAAACTTCGAAAGAATTATAGAGCATCAAAAAATAATATTTGTCAAAAGAAGATCAAAGTTCTTGCTACTCGGCCTAGAAAATAATTTTATTATTTTAATACACCTTGGCATGACAGGAAAAATATTTATTTCAAAAGAAAAAACTAAAAAAATTTTTAAAACAAGCTTTTATTTTGAAAGTAAAATGAATAAAAAACATATTCATCTCATTATTCAATTTAACAAAAAAGTTAAGTTAATTTATAATGATGTAAGAAAATTTGGATTTATAAAATTAATTTCACCTAACCAACGAGACACAAATAACCATCTTGAAAATTTAGGACCAGAACCTTTAAATTCAGAATTTAACCACATTTATCTAAGCAAGAAAATTCGAAATATCAAAAAAAATGCCAAAAGCCTTTTAATGGATCAAAAAATAGTATCAGGTTTAGGAAACATTTATGTTAATGAAATATTGAATTTATGTTCAATTAATCCAAAAAAAATATCTAAAAATTTAACCCATATAGAAACAAAAAGGATTATACGAAACACAAAGATAACTTTAAAAAAGGCAATTTTACTAGGAGGATCAAGTATAAGTGATTTTAAAGGTGTTTCTGGAAATAATGGTAATTTCCAACAGAATTTTATGGTTTATAATAGAAGTGATCAAATGTGTAAAAAGCCAGGTTGTAGAGGATTAATTAAAAAAATATACATTTCTAATCGTTCGACATTTTATTGCTTGAAATGTCAGAAATAGTTAAATGTTGACCTCATTATTCTTAAGATATATATCTGCCATAAATGCCAAATACCAAATCAGCAATAAGAAGAGTAAAAAGGGTTAAAAGACAATCATTGGTCAATAAATTAAGGCGAAGTAGATACAAATTAGCAATTAAAAAAATCAATAAGCTAATCGAAAAAAAAGATCTTAAAGAAATAAATAAGTTTTTCCCAACATTTCAATCTGAGTTAATGAAAATCGCTAAAACTGGGGTTGTAAAAAAAGAGAGTGCATCAAGGAAAATAGCGAGAGTTTCTAAAAAAATAAAAAAAATCAATAAATAGTTGTAATCAATTTATAGTTGTCTCACTCTTCAAAAAAAAAGTTTGATTAAGTTTTTAATGCGAAACTATATGTAGGAATTTATTATTCCAAGTTGAATTTTATTTTTTGATTTTCGACTACAGCGATAATTTTTTTTATTTTTTTTTGAATTTCATCTTAAACGATCATTCTACAACTTCATTCCGTTTTTTTTTTATTATTTATAAAAAAAAGTTGAATAAAAAAATAATATTAATTAAAAAAGAAAATCTTTTATTATGGAAAAGTCATCTAAAATTGAAAAAAACTTAGCTTCAGAAGAAAATATTTTAAATTGGAATTCTGTTCAAGATAGCTTTCAAAAAGCATTTGGTAGCGAGATTTATTCAAGTTGGCTCAAAAATATATCATTATTAAAGGAGTTTAATCATTACGTTATTTTAGGAGTGCAAACTAGGTTTTTTAGGGATTGGATTACATCCAGATATGCAGACAAAATTTTAAACGAGTTACAAAAACACAAACTAAGTATAAATCGAATTGAATTTAAAATAGAGGGTGAAAGGTCTAGCAGTAAAACTATATCTCAAAAACCAGACATTAATAAAATATCAGATATTAAAGATGGAGTTTTGAATTATAATCGACTAAATCCAAATCTGAGTTTTGAAAATTTTATAGTTGGAAAAAGTAATAATCTAGCCTTTCTGTCTGCGAAAAAAATAACCTCAGAGCTTTCGAGATATAATCCACTATTTATTTACGGTGGTGTTGGATTAGGGAAAACACACTTGATCAATGCTATAGGTCTCGCATTAAAAGATACTTCTAACGTAATGTTTATTTCTGCTGAGAGATTTATGTACCAATTTATTAAATCAATAAAGAAAAATGAAATGGTTACTTTTAAAGATTTTTTTAGAAAGGCTAATGTTTTTATTATCGATGATATACAATTTATAAGAGGCAAAGAGGGTTTGCAGGAAGAATTTTTTCATACTTTTAATAGTTTATTCGACAAAAGTGCTCAGATAATAATATCATCAGATCGTCCACCAAATAGATTGGACAGAGTTCAAGATAGAATAAAATCTAGATTGTCCGGAGGACTAGTAGTAGATATTGGAGTTCCAGATTATGATTTAAAACAGAAAATTTTAAAAAAGAAAATTATTGAGTTCCAAAATTCTTTTCACGAATATCCAAATTTAAACGAAGAAATAATTGATTATATGGCTAAAGAGCAAAATTTGAATATAAGAGAATTAATTGGAATATTTAATAGAGTGGTTGCATTTAGCAAAATGAGCAAAAAACCTCTCAGTGTGAATGATTGTAAAATAATTCTCAAAGACGTCCATAACAATAATAAAGTCATTAGTATTGACAAAATTCAAAACGTTACCTCAAACTTCTTTAGTATAAATCTTCAAGAGATGCTCTCACAAAGAAGGTCAAGACCTTTGGCTAGGCCAAGGCAAATAGCTATGTATTTAGCAAAAAAATTAACCACAAGATCCTTACCTGAGATAGGTAGAAAATTTGCAAACAGGGATCATACAACTGTTATTCATGCTGTCAAAACGATAGAAAAGTTATCTCAAGAAAATAGTTTAATGAAAAAAAATATTGATGAAATAACATCGATAATTTTGAGTGATTAAAATGCAATTTCAAATAAATCGTGACGTTTTACTCAAGTCACTCGCGATAGCACACAATATAATCGAAAGAAAAAACACCTTACCAATTCTCTCAAATGTTCTTCTTGAAATCAAAAATAGTAAACTAAATGTAATTGCAACGGATTTAGATCTTTTATTTATTGATGAAATATCAGACTTGAAAATAGAAGAGGAGGGAAGCACAACAACTTCAGCAACCGTATTATATGATATACTTAAAAAATTACCCGCAAATACAGAAGTTTCTTTTGCTTTACAAAATGAAAATAAATTAAATATTTCTGCAGACAAATCAAAATTCAACCTTCTTTGTCTTCCAGTTGATAACTTTCCAAATTTAAATGAGAGTTTTTCAACAAATGGTTTAAATATAAACGGCACGAAATTCTTGGGCCTTTTAAATAAAACCAAAATATCAATGTCTAATGATGAAACAAGACACTATTTGAATGGCATTTATATACATCTAACAGAATCTGAGAAAAAATCTTATCTCACAGGCGTCTCAACTGATAGCCATAGACTTTCATCGAGCAGTATTTCATTAAATCAAGCTGATAATTTTAAACCATTCATTTTACCAAAAAAGACAGTTTTTCAACTTTGTAATTTGATCCAAGATAATAATGATGATGTAGTTCTCAAATCTAGTGAAACTAAAATTCTGTTTCAAATAGGTAAGTCTAAAATTATTTCAAAAGTGATTGACGGAAAATTTCCAGATTATAAAAAAGTAGTCCCGCAAAATAATCAAAAAATATTGAAAGTTGATACGAAGGAGTTTATTAATTCAGTAGAAAGGGTTATAACAGTATCTATTGACAGAAAAGAGGGTGTTAAAATTGCCCTTAAAAAAGATCAAATTGAATTATTTGTGAATAGTTCTTCCTCTGGTGAGGGAAAAGAGAATTTAAAAGCTAGTTATAACTCCGAAGATTTAACCGTTGGGTTTAATTCTAGATATCTATTGGATATTGCCTCTGAAATTAAAGACCAAAAATTAACAATGAATTTAAATGACTCTGTTTCACCTGTATTAATACAAGATAATTCCGATACAAATAGCTATTTCGTTATAATGCCCATGAAAATATGATATTTAATTTTTCAGCAAAAAAAAATAATTTATCCTAAATTATCCTTATCAATCAATGGTAATTTAATCTCTGCTTTAAGCATGGTTTTATCTAACAATAGAAAGATGATATATTTATTTTCCATTTAAAATGAAAAATAACGCAAACACTAACTCTAACAAAGAATACAAAGCAGATTCAATTAAAGTTCTTAAAGGATTAGACGCCGTAAGAAAAAGACCCGGTATGTATATTGGTGATACAGATGATGGGTCTGGTTTACACCATATGGTTTTTGAGGTTTTGGATAATTCCATAGATGAAGCAATAGTTGGTTTTTGTAAGAACATTAAAGTTACGATGCATAAAAATAATTCAGTCACTGTAGAAGATGACGGTAGAGGTATTCCTGTAGATACTCATAAAGGTGAGAAAAAGTCGGCAGCAGAAGTAATAATGACACAACTTCACGCAGGTGGAAAATTTGATCAAAACTCTTATAAAGTCTCAGGAGGATTGCATGGAGTGGGTGTTTCAGTTGTAAATGCTTTATCTGAAAAATTGGATCTAACTATTTATAGAGATCAAAAAGAGTACTTTATCTCTTTCGAAAATGGAAAGACAATAAAACCAATAAAATTTTTAAAAAAGACAAAAAAATCTGGAACTAAAATAAATTTTTTACCCTCTAAGGAAACATTTTCATCAATTAAATTTAGTGCTGTAACATTACAAAAAAAAATAAGAGAATTAGCTTTTTTAAACAAGGGTTTAAAGGTAGATTTAATTGATGAGACTTCCTCAAAAACTAAAGTTTATGAAAACAAATACGATGGGGGTATAAGCGAATTTGTTACATTTTTAGATCAAAAGAAATCTATTTTAATTAACAAAAATGAAAAGGCTGTGTTTAAAAAACCCCTTTATTTGCAAGGTCAAAAAAATAATGTAACAGTTGAATGTTCTTTACAATGGAACGCAGGCTATTCCGAAGAAGTATTGCCGTTCACAAACAATATTCATCAAAAAGATGGGGGCACACATCTTTTAGGATTTAGAAGTTCATTAACTAGAATTATCAATAAATATGCATCTGAAAAAAATCTTACCAAAAAAAACAAAGTAACTATTGGAGGCGAAGATATTAAAGAGGGTCTTACAGCAATTTTATCAATCAAAATGCCTGATCCTAAATTCTCATCTCAAACAAAAGATAAATTAGTTTCGTCAGAAATTAGAAATATTGTAGAAACAATCGTCGGTGAAAAAATTTCAGTATGGTTCGACCAAAATCCATCAATTATTAAATCTGTTTTAGACAAGGTATTACAAGCAGCTTTAGCAAGAGATCTAGCTAGAAAGGCCAGGGATAGTGTTAGAAGAAAAGGAACATTGGAATTATCTGGTTTGCCCGGTAAATTAGCAGACTGCCAAATTTCATCTATGGAGGGTACTGAATTGTTTATCGTAGAAGGAGACTCGGCAGGAGGATCCGCAAAACAAGGAAGAAAAAGGGAATTTCAAGCAGTTTTACCATTAAGAGGAAAAATTTTAAATACATATGTAAATGAAAATAAAAAAGTTAATGGGGCCAATGAAACAAAAGCATTATCCAAGATGATGTCCTCAAATGAAATTGTTACACTTATAAATGCTTTAGGAACTGGTTCAAAAGACTTCGATATTGAGAATTTAAGGTATGAAAAAATTATTATTATGACAGACGCCGACGTTGATGGTTCACATATAAGAACTTTATTATTAACTTTTTTTAATAATAAGCCCTTTAATGAATTAATAGAAAAAGGTCATTTATATTTAGCTCAGCCACCTTTGTTTAAGGTAACGAGAGGAACAAAAAGTACCTACATAAAAAATGAAAAAGATTTAGAAAAATATATTTTAAAGTCCTCAGAAAATGGGGCAAAAAAATTGAAAAAATCTGAATTAGAGAAATTTTTAAACGATGAAAAACAAAAATTAAATATACAAAGATTTAAGGGTTTGGGAGAGATGAACCCAGAAGAACTTTGGCAGACAACTTTAAATCCTGAAAATAGAACACTTTTAAAAATTGAGTATTCTAAAGGTAGCAAAGAAAAATCTAAGGAAGACCAAAATATAATTAAAATACTTATGGGAGATGAAGTAGCTCCGAGAAAAGATTTTATAACTGAAAAAGCCTTAGAGGTAGAAAACCTAGATATATAAGCAATATGAAACTATCTGATCTTCTTAAATTTGAGGAGGATTTACGTTTAGAAAAAAAGACAGTAGTCATTCTTAGATGGATAGCTCTTATTGGTCAACTTTTAACAATTTATTTTGTTCACTTTTATGTAGGTTTTGATTTACCACTAATTTTTTGTTCTTTAACAATATTTTGTGGCGGTCTAACAAATATATTTATACAATTTAATTTTAGAAAAAATCAATTAAGCAATATAGAGTCTACAATTCTCTTATTTTATGATGTTATTCAATTAGCAGTTTTAATATATTTAACTGGTGGTGTTACTAATCCATTTATAATTTTTCTTATTGTGCCAGCACTAATAAGCTCTACTTTATTAAATCTAGCGAGCACTCTTTTCTTGTCAATTATAACTATTATGTCTTTAACACTTTTAACGTTTAATTATTTCCCTTTACCAAGCGAGGGAAATATACATTTTCATGTTCCTGATTATTATATTTATTCAATACCCTCTGCTCTAGTCATAGCCTTAATTTTTCTTAATTATTTTGGTTTTCGTTTTGGTTATGAAGCAAGAAGAAGAGGCAATGCTTTGAATAAATTGGAACTTGTGCTTGCGAAAGAACAAGAATTAGAGTCAATTGGTCACCAAGCAGCTGCAGCAGCGCACTCTTTAGGAACACCATTATCAACTATAACTGTAATTGCTAAAGAACTTAAAAAAGAAATAAATCATAATAAAGAATTTAAAGAAGATGTGGACACTATTTTAGAACAAGCCAAAAAATGTGGCGACATACTTAAAAAAATATCTCAGAATCAAATAGTAGATGATGAATACGTTAAAAATATTACACTTCAGGATTTGCTTTTTGAAATAACCAAATCTTTTGAAAGCATAACTGAAAAGAACTTAAATTTAAATTTAGAAAACGCAAAAAAAAGAATTTCAATAAAAAGATCAGCAGAATTGACATACGGAATACGTAATTTTGTTGGAAACGCTGTAAAATTTTCAAAAAAAAATATTTATATTAATTTGGTAAGCAATAATCAAAACACAATCTTGCAAATTTCTGATGATGGTCCAGGATTTCCAGATGACATTTATAAAATTATAGGGGAACCTTACATTTCTACCAAATCAAAAAAACTTAAATCAAAAGCAGGTTTGGGATTAGGAACATTCATCGGAAAAACTCTACTAGAAAGGAAAAAAGCTAGTATAGAATTTCAAAAATCTAATGAAGGTGGTGCATTAATTGAAATTACCTGGAAAAATATTGATCTAATATCTAGAGGTTAAAAACTTATAAGATAATATCTTATAAGCTAATTTAGCAGCAAGAAAATTGTATCCAGGAAAACCTTTAATTGGTGCGAGTTCGTTTATATCAGCCCCAAGCACGTTGGATGCTTTACATGCAATTTTAATTATATTAATTGTTTCATTCCAGAAAAGACCACCTGGTTCTGGTGTACCAGTTGCTGGCATTAAACTTAAATCAAAACTGTCAATATCAAAAGTTATATAAACTTTTTTATTTTTTATAATTTTTCTAAAATAATTTAAATCCCATTTTTTTTTATCTTTACCCCAAAAAATCTTTATTCTATTTTTATTTTTGTCTAAATAAATTGCTTCGTTACTTGAGATATTTCTAATACCAAATGAAATAACATTAATATTTTTGTAATCCAAACATCTTCTTATAGCTGAAGCATGTGAGAATTTATTTCCATTATAACTTTGCCTTAAATCAGCATGTGCATCAAAATGTAACAAATACAGCTTTTCAGATTTTTTAATAAAAGGTCTAATACAACCGGGTGTAATTGAATGTTCTCCACCCAGTACTAAAGGGAATATTTTTTTAGATAATAAATTTTTATTTATTTTTTCAATTTGCTTTAAAGCATCTTCTATTTTACTTTTAATTTTAAAAGGTTTAATAGTTTTAATACCTATTTTTTTATATGGATCACAATTTAAATCTTCGTCAAATAATTCAACTTGATGTGATGCTTTAATGATTTCTTTTGGACCATTTTTAGTTCCACTACCGTAACTAACAGTTTTTTCCAATCCGAATGGTACAATTACAGCTTTTTCTTTTATCTTGAAATTATTATCAATTCCCAAAAAACCTTGTTTGTTTGATAGATAGTTCAATTTTTATCCAAATAATTTTGAAAAGTTTTTTCTTTCCCTATTTTTCCAATTTTGACGATGGTAAGCATCGCTTGCAATCAAGGGAAGTACACTCGTTGCTTCAGCAAAAACCATTTGCTCTTTAGAAGTATCAACTTTGCCCCAGGAACTTGCCTCTTTTAATGTAGAACTGCTGCATGCGCCATCTCTTGTGTCCGCGACTGTTATTTGAACAGCATATTTGTGCATATCAACTTTTTTGCCCAATAATTCAGCACATACGACCGTATCTTGCACAAAGTTTTTTGGGACACCGCCGCCAATCATAATTAATCCAGATGTTTTTGATTTTAATTTTATTTCTGTAAGCTCTCTAAATTCTCTAACTGAGTCTATAGTAATATGTTTTGAGGGATTTTGTTCTTGATGCATTACAAGTCCAAAACCTGCTGAACTATCAGTAAAAGCAGGGCAAAAAATTGGAACATTGTTATCGTATGCAAGTTCAATCAAGGAATTCTTCTTTTTTGCATGTTTCTTTAAGTATTTACCGATTTCTTTAATAAATTCTCTTGAAGTGTAGGATTTTGGAAACAAACCATTTGCTATTTCGCAAATAGTTTTATCGCAAGCTTGTAGTTGTTCCTCATCAATATAGGTGTCATATATTCTATCTATGTAATTTTCTCTTAAAATTTTGTCATCTTGGAACTGATCTCCTTGATAATGTTTAAATCCTAATGACTCAAAGAAATCCATATCTATAATTGAAGCCCCTGTTGCTACGATAGCATCTACCATATTATATTTAACTAGATCAGAATAAAGCTGCATACAACCTGCAGCAGATGTTGATCCTGCAATTGTTAAAAATATTGCACAATCTTTATCGTTTATCATTTCATTATAAATTTCTGCTGCTTTTGCTGTATCTCTGGAAGTAAAAGACATTTTTTTCATAGACTCAATAATTTTCCTAGAGTCAAATGATGTTATATCTATATGTTCTACTTCTGACTTTAATAGTGATTTTTTATTATGTCCAAGTGATGGACCATTTTTTTTATCCATTACGCAACTAAGAAATCAATATTTTCCTCTCGATCATACATCGAAAGAATTGGCTTGTCATTTAACTGGTAAATTGCGTTAGAGAAAAAACCGTTAAATTTTGTTCTAAAAGTTGTTCCGTAAGCTCCCAATTGTCCAAGCTCAATATAATCACCTTCTTTTATATTATTAGGTAACAAGAAAGGTCCCTTCATATAATCAAGACTATCACATGTTGGACCATAAAAATTAAAAGCTGTTTTTTTCTTCGAGACGATTCTCCCATTCGTAATCATTTTAGTTGGTAATACGAAGTTTGGTACACCTGCATCAAATAAAGACCCGTAGGTTCCATCGTTTATGTAAAGTTTATTTTTTTTCTTCAAAAGAACTTTGACTAAAGTAGAACCAGCTTCTGCTACTATCGATCGTCCTGGTTCACAGAATATTTCTGTAGTTTTTTCTAATTTTAAACTTTTCAAAGACTGTTTTATTACATCCATATAATTTTCTAGTGGTTCAGGTATTAGATCTGGATATATTGCTGGAAAACCACCACCTACATTAATCACATCTGGTACAATTTTTGTTTTTTTAATAATCTTACCGATTTCATTAATCCCTTTTGCAAAAGAAATTTTGTGCATACATTGAGATCCTACGTGGAAACTTAATCCAACTCTTTTTGCATGTGCTTTGCAAAGTCTTAATAAACCTAATGCTTCACTTGATGTTGCACCGAACTTTCTCGATAAATCTATTTCTGCATGTTCATTTGAAATACTCACTCTTACATATAAGTTTAAATCTTTTGCATTATTTGTTTCATCAAGAATTTTAAGTAATTCATCTTTTGTATCTAAAGCAAAATCCTTAACATTATATTTTGTGTATGCCTCTTTTATGCTTTCTCTGCTTTTTACAGTATGCATAAAATATACTTTTGCTTTAGTATTTATTTTTCTAACTAATTTTACTTCATTAATTGAAGCAACATCAAAATTTTGAATTCCACTGTCATTTATGATTTTTAAAACTTTTTCGTCAGGATTGGTTTTTACAGCGTAAAGGATTTTACCAGGGAATTTATTTTTAAAAAATTCTACTGATTTTTTTATTGAGTTGGGTCTAATACAGTAGACCGGTTCCTCTGGTTTCAATGTGTTAACTAGCTCGTTAACGTCACTAAATTTTTGCATTATTAAATGTGTTCCCTCGTTTTATTACACAATAAGCTTTTAAAAAATTAATAAAAAAGCTTTCTAAATTTGGTATTTAACGTTTTTTCAATTTATGTAAAGAAAATAATTCAATATTGTCGCATTGTAATATTTGTCATAGTGACTATATGAGTCTCATGAAACGATCAACTGAAACACCTCCAGGTTTTAAAATAACTGACTTCGAAGATAAATCTCTTCTCATAGTTGATGACGATGATCCGCTACGAGATAGGCTTTCCAGAGCCATGGAGAAGAAGGGATTTGTCGTAAGAAGCTCAAAAACCGTTGAAAATGCTATCAAAATGGTAAAGGCTCAGCCACCAAAATTTGCACTAGTAGACCTTAGATTAGAGGATGGTAACGGTCTAGACGTTGTTCAGGAGATAAATAAGGCTAAGAAAGATAGTCGTATAGTAATGCTAACAGGCTATGGAAATCTACCCACAGCTGTGGCTGCAGTGAAGGCAGGGGCCATAGATTACATGGCTAAGCCAGTTGATGCTGATGACGTAGAAGCAGCTCTACTCGCAGACCCCGATTCGAAGGCTAAACCACCTGAAAATCCTATGTCAGCTGACAGGGTCAAATGGGAGCATATCCACAGGGTATTTGAATTATGCAACAGAAATGTCTCAGAGACCGCAAGAAGACTAAAAATGCATAGAAGAACTCTCCAGAGAATACTTTCTAAAAGATCACCAAACTAAAATATTAAGATTTTTTAAATTTCAATAGAGCAGGAATTATTAAAGTTAAAAGAATAACTTTAAATAGCTCAGCTAATAGGAATGGTTGGGCTCCAAGCTTAAATATTGGTTTATCCCATCCAATTAATGAACCTAACCAAATCATTCCTAATAAATAAATAAAACTTACAGAAAAAATAAGCTTAATAAGATTTTTAAAAAAATTATCTGTATATTTAAAGATACCAGCTAAATAAACTGCCACTAGGAAACCAATTAAATAACCCATCGTTGGTCCAGTAAAGTAAATTATACCTACTCCTTTTTCAGGCGTTCCAGCAAAAACAGGTAAACCAGCTATACCTTGAATTAGATAAAGTGAAACCGTAAAAAGACCTAATTTCCAACCAAGAGAAATTCCCAAAAGTAAAACAACGAAAGTTTGCATTGTCATAGGCACCGGATAAAAAGGAATTTTTACTTTCGCAGATACTGCTAGAATTATCGTTCCGCATATTGCAATAAATAAATTTTTTATTATTGAAGTTTCTTTTAAATTTTTAATTAACTCCATTACATATTATTACTTTTATTTTTGAAAAAATCTACTTATTTGTTACCTGTAAGAATATATCTTCTAAATCACCCTCATCGGTAGAAATATCAAGTATTTCTACATTATTTTTTACTTCCTCAATAATTTGATCAAATTTAATTTTATTTTTGTCATAGCTTGCAGTAATTTGTCCGTTACTTTTCGCGAATTTAACACCATATAATTTAATTTTTTCAAAGTTTTTTGAATCCTTTACTTTAAATTTAATGATTTTACTTTCAATTCTCTCAAGCAATTTTTGAGTAGTATCTAATGCCACCAAATTACCTTTGTTTATTATTGCAATCCTATCGCACATTTCTTGGGCCTCGTTCAAATTATGCGTTGTTAATACAATTGTGATACCAAGCTTATTAAGTTCTTTTACATTTGCCCATAAGTTTTGTCTAAGCTCAACATCGACACCTGCAGTAGGTTCATCTAAAAATAAAATAGGAGGTTGGTGCACCATTGCTTTTGCTATTAGCAATCTTCTTTTCATACCTCCCGACAAACTTCTTGTGTATGCATTAGCTTGTTTATCTAGCGAAACAGTTTGTAAAATTGAGTCTGTAATTCTATCTTCTTTCTTAACGCCATAAAATCCAGCCTGAAGTTCAAGTAATTTTTTTGGACTAAAAAAAGGATCAAAATTAACTTCTTGTGGTACAATTCCTATGCAAGCTCTCACCTGTCTAGGATTTTTATCAAGATCATATCCCCACACAGTTACTTTGCCTGATGATTTCATTACTGTTCCAGCTAAAATATTTATAAATGTAGTTTTTCCTGCACCGTTTGGACCTAAAAGACCAAAAATCTCTCCTTGCTTTACTTCTAAACTTAAATTTTTTAGTGCCAAAACTTCTTGTTTTAGTTTATTACTTTTTGAATAAATTTTAGTTAAATTTTCAGAAGATAATGCGATCTTGTTCATAATATAATGTTATTATAACATTAAAAAAATTAAGATATCATTACAAAGATGAGCGCAATAAAAAAAACAGATCATTTTTATTTAGTAGATGGATCTGGTTATATTTTCAGAGCTTATTACGCTCTTCCACCTTTATCTAGGAAAAGTGATGGTTTACCTACAGGAGCTGTTAGTGGTTTTAGCAGTATGCTCTTCAAACTTTTAGAAGAGGTAAGGTCAGATGACTCAAAAAATAAGCCTACACATTTTGCAGTAATATTTGACTCTGCAAGAAAAAATTTTAGAAATGAAATATACAAAGATTATAAAGCAAATCGGTCAGAAGCACCTGATGATTTAGCACCACAATTTGAATATATAAGAAAAGCAGTTAAAGCTTTTAATCTACCTTCAATTGAACAAATTAATTATGAGGCTGATGATTTGATAGCAACATATGCTAAACAAATAATTAGTCTTGGAGCAAAGGTTACAATTATTTCTTCTGATAAAGACTTAATGCAACTTGTATCCAATAAAATAAGGTTATTTGATCCAATGAAAAGTAAAGTTATTGGAGAAAAAGAAGTAATAGAAAAATTTGGTGTAAAACCTAACCAGGTAGTTGATGTCCAATCATTAGCAGGGGACTCCTCAGATAATATTCCTGGTGTTCCAGGGATTGGTATTAAAACAGCATCTGAATTAATAAATAAATTTAAAACATTGGAAAATCTACTTAAGAAAGCAGGAGAGATACCTCAAAAAAAAAGAAAAGAAACTTTAATAAATAATAAAGATTTAGCTTTAATAAGCAAAAAATTAGTAACCTTAAAAGATGATGTCCCAACAAAAAATAAAATTGATACTTTTGATATTAAAAAAATTGATAAAAATAAACTTTATGAGTTTTTGAGAGAAATGGAATTTAATAGACTTTTGAGTCAAGCAATAAGTTTTTACGGAGAACCTGAAGGAAAAATAGTCCAACAAAATACCAAATCGATCTCAAAAAAAATTGATGTTACGAAGTATAAAACTATAAACAAAATTACTGATTTAGATAAACTAATTAAAAACCTTGAGGACAAATCATTAATATCTGTAGATACCGAGACATCCTCATTAAACCCTCTAGATGCAGATCTAGTAGGTATATCGGTATGTTATTCTCCAAACGAGGCTTATTACATTCCTGTCAAACATAAAACAGAAAACTGTTTAAATAAAAAAATAGTCATAGAAAAAATAAAAAAAATTCTTGAAGACAAAAGTATAAAAAAAATTGGTCAAAATATTAAATTTGATAATTTAATTTTAAAAAAAGAAGGTATTAATATTAATCCGATTGAGGATACTATGTTGTTATCCTACACTTTAGATGCAGGCCTAAACCGCCATAATTTAGATACGTTATCTGAAATTCATCTAGATCACAAAACTATCTCTTACAAAGATTTAGTTGGGTCTGGAAAAAATAAATTGATTTTTGAAGAAGTAGATTTAAAAAAATCAACTGAATATGCAGGTGAAGATGCAGATGTGACCTTTAGATTATTTGATATTTTAAAAAGTCGATTAGATGAAGAAAAATTGAACATAATTTATGAAACCTTCGAAAAACCTTTGGTTCAGATTCTTTCACAGATAGAAATGAATGGTATTAAAATTAATACTGACTATCTTGAAAAATTATCTAAAAACTTTGCAAACAAAATAAAAAAAATTGAAAAAGAAATTTTTTTAATAGCAAAAAAAGAATTCAATATAGGTTCTCCTAAACAACTAGGAGAAATAATTTACAATGAATTAAAAATCGCTAATTTAAAAAAAACAAAGAAAGGTAGTCTAGCTACAAATGCAAATATTCTTGAAGATTTAGCTTTTAAAGGACATAAATTTCCAAGATTAGTTCTAGATTGGCGTCAATTATCAAAATTAAAAAATACATATACTGATGCACTACAAGATCATGTTAATTCAAAAACTAATAGAGTACATACCTCATTTTTATTAGCCGCAACTAACACAGGAAGACTAGCCTCTAGTGACCCAAATTTACAAAATATACCAATTAAAACAGATGATGGGCGAGAAATTAGAAAAGCATTTATAGCTGAAAAAAATAATATTTTAATTTCAGCTGATTATAATCAGATTGAAATGAGAATTTTAGCTGATTTAGCAGAGGTAAAAGAGCTCCAAAAAGCTTTTTTAAACAATGAAGATATTCACGCGCTTACAGCAAGCCAAGTATTTTCCGTACCCATAAAAAAGGTAGATGAAAATTTGAGAAGGAAAGCAAAAACTATAAATTTCGGTATTATCTATGGAATTACCCAATACGGTCTTGCAAAACAAATTTCTGTGTCAAATCAGGAGGCTTTAGATTTTATTAACTCATATTTTAAAAAATTTCCCGAAATCAAAGATTATATGGAAAAAACAATTAAGTTTTGCAGAAAAAACGGATATGTAAATAATATTTTTGGTAGGCGGATACATTTAAGAGGAATAAACGACAAAAATTTTAGCGTAAGAAGCTTTCAAGAGAGAGCTGCGATTAATGCACCAATTCAAAGTTCAGCAGCTGATATAATAAGACTTGCAATGATTAAAATTGATGACTTAATTAATTCAAACAAAATACACAAAGCAAAAATGCTTCTTCAAATACATGACGAGCTTGTTTTTGAATGTCAAAAATCGAATCAAAAACTTGTTGAAAAAATTGTAAAAAAAACAATGGAGTCAGTCTCGAGTTCCGAGTACCACATGTTCAAAATTCCACTAGACGTAAACATCAATTCTGGTGATAATTGGGATGAAGCTCACTAAAATTTAAATTGCCTAAATTTTGACAATTTAATTTAAACTATTAGGATATTATATATGTCTAAAACTATAGCTCTTGTTGATGATGACAGAAATATATTAACCAGTCTAAGTATAGCTCTAGAGAGAGAAGGATTTAAAGTTCAAACATATATTGATGGAGAAAGCGCCCTGGTAGGATTATCTAGAAATCCTCCTGACTTAGCAGTAGTTGATATAAAAATGCCTAGAATGGATGGAGAAGAACTACTTAAAAGGATAAAAAAAAAGATGTCTATTCCAATTATATTTCTTACATCAAAAGACGAAGAGGTTGACGAATTACTTGGTTTAAAACTTGGTGCAGATGATTTTATAAAAAAATCGGGAGGTTTTTCAATAAAGGTTTTAGTTGAAAGAATTAGAGTTCAACTAAGAAAAAAAAGTACTTCACAAGATGAAACTAAAAACTTAATAGCACATGGAAAATTAAAATTAGACCCTAGTCAACTTGAGTGCCAATGGAATGGAAAAAACCTTCCTGAAAAATTAACAACTACAGAATTTTTAATAGTAAAAGAGTTAGCCCAAAGACCTGGTGTTATTAAAGAGAGAGCACACCTTATGGATATAGCTTATAAAGAAAATACTGATATAGAAGACAGAACAATAGATAGTCATATAAAAAGAATTAGAAAGAAATTCAAAAAGGTTGATGAAAAATTCTCATCAATTGAAACTCGTTATGGAAGTGGATATAGGTGGAATATTAATTAATGAATTTAGTTAAAAGTTCATCATCTATTTTAAGAAAGTTCTTGATATTTAACTCTGTTGTTTTCTTAGTATTAGGCTTATTCACCTTTTTTTATCTTAATGCTATTCAACCTAACTTAGTAAAACAAAGAGTAGAAAAACATACAGTTATAATAAATAATACTTCCAACCACATTGAAAGATTAAAAATAAATTTTGAAGAAAAGGACTTAAAAAATTTTTTAATATCAACAAGGTTTTTATTTCAAAATCTAGAAAGAGTTCAATTTTTTAGTGTTGACGGAGAATTAATTGGAGATACAAACATCATTGATTTGGATCAGAATGTTTTTGTTAGATCAGACGCGGTTATTCAGGAAAATATTGATGCTAATTCTAATATCTTTGAAAAAGATTTATCTTCAGAGAAATCACCTCGAAAGAAAGAGAATATCAGAAATTTGATTTCAAATAAAAAAAATGAAGAACCAATTGTTATTGAAATAAAAGAAAATAATAATTTTTTTATAAAGACTTTAAATGGTCTCAAAATTGATAGTAAAGTTTTGGGTTATATACAGGTTACAGAACAAGCTAATGAAATTTTAACAGCCGTTGAAGAAAGACGAAATTTTATTCTTAGAACAGTAATAGCTATAGCTATAGCAATATTTGTATTTTCTATATTCTTAAATAAATATATCCTTACTCCGATCGCTGCCCTAGTTGGTTATACTGAAGCTATAAAATCTAAAGACGACTCATCAGGAAAAATAGAGAAATTTTTAGAGAGAACCGATGAACTTGGTTTGCTTTCAAGATCTTTAAATAATATGACAACCGACTTACAACAAAGAACCAGAAGAGCGGAAAATTCCTCAGCTGATTTAGCCCATGAGATTAGAAACCCATTGGCTTCATTAAAAGGTGCATCAGAGCTTTTAGAAAATTCTTCAGATAGAAATGAAAGAGAAAAATTAATTAAGATTTTAAGTCATGATGTGGAAAGAATTGATAGATTGATTACAGATTATTCACAAATGCTTAAAGATGAAGCTTCTTTATCGAGAGAAAAAATGAAAAAAATTGATTTACAAGTTTTAGTTAAAAATGTGATTGATGAATTTGAGAGTAATTCAAAGGTAATAGAAAAAAATATAAAATTTAAAATTATTAAAGAAAAACCTAATGGTTATGACTTTCAACTTTTTGGTATAGATAATAGATTAGAGCAAATATTAGCAAATCTTTTAGATAATGCTTTATCTTTTAGTCCAAACAGTGGCCAAGTTTCAATTTATATACAAGGGAAAAAGGACACTGTTTCTTTTAATGTAAAAGATCAAGGCCCTGGTTTTAGCGAGACAAATACTGATAAGATATTTAAAAGATTTTATAGCAATAGACCTGAGAAATTTGGTGAACACTCAGGTTTGGGATTAAATATTGTAAAGAGTATAGTTGAAATGCATGGAGGAAATGTTCAGGCTTCAAATAGGACTGATAATCAAAGAGGGGCTCAAATTGAAGTAGTACTTCCCAAAAAATATAATCAATAGTGACTACTTGATTACTATAAATTAAATTGTTACAAGATTTTTATAAATGAGCCAAGATTTTAAAGTAAAAGATATAAATTTAGCTGACTTTGGTAGAAAAGAAATTTCCATAGCAGAGTCTGAAATGCCAGGATTAATGGCTTTAAGAAAAGAATATAAAGGTAAGAAACCTTTGAAGGGAGCAAACATTCTTGGCTGTCTTCATATGACAATTCAAACAGCTGTTTTGATAGAGACACTTGTTGAACTTGGCGCAAGTGTGAGATGGTCTTCTTGTAATATTTTCTCAACGCAAGATCATGCTGCTGCTGCAATTGCAAAAGCGGGAATACCAGTTTATGCGTGGAAAGGCGAAACGGAAAAAGAGTATTGGTGGTGCATTAAACAAACTATCGAAGGTGATAAAAGTTGGAAACCAAATATGATTTTAGATGATGGTGGTGATCTCACAGGACTAATGCACAAGGATTATAAAGATCTACTTAAAAATATTAAAGGAGTATCGGAAGAAACTACAACTGGAGTTTTAGCATTAAAAAAAATGGAGTCTAATAAAACATTGTTAATCCCTGCCATAAATGTGAACGACTCAGTAACAAAATCTAAATTTGATAATTTGTATGGTTGCCGTGAAAGTTTAGTAGATGGAATTAAAAGAGCAACAGATGTAATGATGTCTGGTAAAGTTGCTATAGTTGCTGGTTTTGGTGATGTTGGTAAAGGAAGTGCGGCATCTCTTAGACAATCAGGTGCAAGAGTTATGGTTACAGAAACAGATCCTATTTGTGCACTCCAAGCGGCAATGGAAGGTTATGAAGTTGTATTGATGGACGAGGCTATTAAAGATGCAGACATAGTTGTAACTGCCACAGGTAATAAAGATATTGTAACTGCTGATCACATGAGAGAAATGAAAGACAGAGCAATATTATGCAATATTGGTCATTTCGATAATGAAATTCAAGTTGATGCTTTAAAGAATTATAAATGGACTGAGATAAAACCACAAGTACATGAAATAGAACTACCAAGTAAAAAAAGAATTATTTTATTAGCTGAAGGAAGATTGGTAAATCTTGGCTGTGCAACTGGGCACCCAAGCTTTGTAATGAGTGCATCATTTACAAATCAGGTTATAGCTCAAATTGAATTGTGGAATAACTCAAAAAATTACGAAAAGAAAGTTTATGTATTACCGAAGCATTTAGACGAAAAAGTTGCAACATTACACTTAGGAAAAGTTGGTGCTAAATTAACCAAAATGTCTAAGGAGCAAGCAGACTATATTAGCGTTAAACCATCAGGACCATTTAAACCGGATACTTATCGCTACTAAAATAGTAGCCAATGTTGAAATATTACTTATCTCAGATAGATACTATATCTAAAAAAATTTCATTATCTTTATCAAAAACTGACTGTATATTTTTATACGGTGAATTAGGATCTGGAAAAACTACTTTTGTAAGAAGTTTGGTTCATCAATTGCAGAAAAAAAATAGAATTAAAAAAACAGAAGTTGTAAGTCCAACTTTTAGTCTGCTTCATGAATACGAGATAAAAAATTTAAAAGTAATGCATTATGATTTATATCGATTAAAAAAAAGTAAAGAATTAGAGAAACTCGGGATATTTCAAGAAAATGATGGAGTAATAACAATAATTGAGTGGCCAGAGATAATTAGGAAAGCAATTGCTAATAGACTTGAAATTACTTTTTATCATCAAAAAGAACAAGAAAGTAGAAAATTGAAAATAAAAGGTTACGGAAAATGGAAAAAATTTAAATTAAATGCAATATAAATTAAAAAAAATAAACAGCGACGCATCATTTAGAGAATTTTTTAGGCTCAAAAAAGGAAACAAAACATCAATTATCGTTACAGCCAGAAAAGAAAGATTTAGAAATTTAATTGCATATTCTACAATAAATAAATTTTTAAGAGGCAAAGGTATTCATACTCCCAAAACAATAAGTCAACATTATAGTGAAGGTATTATGGAAATCGAAGATTTTGGTGACAATACCCTTCTTAATTTTGTTAGAAAATCAAAAAATATTCTTCCCCTTTATAAAAAAAGTATAGATGTAATTTTAAAATTACAAAAAATAAAACCAATTAATAAAATTAAAATTAAATTAAATCAAAATTTAAAATTTGACAATTACAACTTAAAAAATTTACATAAGGAGTCCGATTTATTTTTGAATTGGTACCTTCCAGGAATCTTAGGCAAAAAAAAATCTAAAAAATTTAAAACCAAAATAAAAATAGAATTAAATAAGTTATATAAACAAATCTATTTCAAAAATAAATTTATAGTCCATAGAGATTTTCATGTTTCGAATATTATGCCTGTTAGAGGAAAATTAGGAATTATTGATACCCAGGATGTCATCTTAGGTAACCCCATGTATGACGTAGCCTCTCTAATTGATGATGTTAGAATAGAAATACCATTACAAATAAAAAATAAAGTTTTTCAGTATTATTTTAAAAAGAGTTCTTTAAGAAAAAAGATGTATTTATTAAAAAATGATTTTGATATTTTATCAATTCAAAGAAATCTAAAGATACTTGGAATCTTTTATAGACTTTATAAAAGAGACAAAAAACCAAAATATCTAAAATATTTACCTTACACTTGGAAGCTTATTGAGTTAAGGATGAAAAGTAAAATTTTTAAAAATTTAGAAAAAACCTTACTAAATGCAGTAAGTAAAAAATTTAGAATAAAAAGAAATTTTAAATGAAAATTAAAAAAGCAATTATTCTTGGAGCTGGTTTTGGAAAAAGGATGTACCCAATCACAAAAAAAATTCCAAAGCCACTAGTAAAAATCAAAAACAAAACTATACTTGAGAATACTGTCAATTTTTTAATTTCACTTGGAATAAAACATATAGTTATAAATACACATTATCTCCATAATCAAATTTCTAGCTTCGTAAAAAACAAAAAATTCTCTTGCAAAATAGATTTAGTTTTTGAAAAAAATAAAATATTAAATACCGGTGGGGGAGTCTTAAATGCTTCAAAAAAATTTAAAAAACAAGTCTTCTTTGTATTAAATCCAGATACTCTTTGGAGAAAAGGATATAAGAAAGAGTTTAAAAATTTAATAAAAATTTATCAAAAAAATAAAAAACCAGCTTTGCTTTTAATTCCGAAGAGTAAAAGTTTCGATAAATCATTCAAAGGAGATTTCAATTTAAATTCTAGAAAACAAGTTTTGAGGCAAAAAAATAATAAACTTATTTTTACAGGTGCCCAAATCCTCACAAGATCAGTATTCAAGTCGAAAAAAATAAAGCCGTTTTCTATGAATAAAGTGTGGGATAATTTAATTAAAAAAAAGGAATTAGTAGGTATCTTAAGTAAACAAAAATTCTTACATATCAATAATTATAAGATTTACAGGAAATTAATTAAGTATTAGTTATTATATCTTTTTTTCTAGACTGATCTAAATATCTTTTACCCAAAACTTTACCTGAGTTATCAAAATCTATTACTAAAGGATTACCGGTTGGTATTTCAAGTAAATTTATATTTTTGTCAGAAATGTTAAAAATTTTTTTACCTAAAGCTCTTATTGTGTTCCCATGAGCTGATATAATAATATTTTTTTCAGTTTTAATGTATTTTTCTATATTTTTTTCATAGAAAGGTACAACACGATTGTAAGTATCTTTTAAAGACTCGGTATCAGGTATTTTTTTTAATTCTTCATATAATTTATCATTGTGAGAACTATACTCAGAATCCTTTTTTAGTAATGGCGGAGGTATATCCCACGATCTTCTGTACTTTTTAAATTTTTCTTCACCTAATTTCTTTTTAGTTTCAGCTTTATTTAGGCCTGTTAAGGCACCATAATGTCTTTCATTTAATTCCCAATTTTTTGTGTATTTATATTTTTTTCCAAGAACCTCTAAAATTATCTCAAGTGTATTAATTGCTCTTTTAAGATAAGAGGTAAAGCACATATCAAAATCTATATTTAGTTCTTTAATTAACTTTCCTGATTTTTCAGCTTCAGCAACACCATTTTCAGAGAGATCGACATCTACCCATCCCGTAAAACGATTTTCCGCATTCCAGGTACTTTGTCCATGTCTGATTGCTATGAGTTTTCCCATTGAATATAATATATTTAATATATTAAATTATTAAAATGAAGGGTATTAAATTCTTTTACATAACTTGTCCTAAGAAAAAAGAGGCGCATAAAATAGCTTCGTTTCTTGTAAAAAACCAATTGGTTGCATGTGCAAATATAATTAATAATGTCGACTCAATATTTACTTGGAAAGGAAAAGTAACAAAAGCAAAAGAAATCTTGATAGTAGGAAAGACCATGAACAAAAATGTTCAAAAGATAATAAAAAATGTTAAAAAATTACACAGCTACGAAGTTCCCTGCGTTATCTTTTTTGATATAAAAAACGGAAATACAGACTTTTTAAAATGGATTATAAAATCCGTATAGTTCGTTATTTATATAATTTTTCCCTGATAGGCTTATTAATTCTATACCTTTTTCCTGGAAGCTTAATTGGTTATTTTCTTTATGGAGATTTAGGAAAGCAACCAGATATGATTCCAAATCCAATCGGAACATCAATTAATCATGCACTTGCCTTTTTTTATTTAACAACTATCGGATTAATAAGTCATATAAATCAAATTAGTTTTAATAAGATCTTAATTTTTCTTGTTACACTGTCATTATTTTTAGAATTATCTCATCTATTTATACCAAATAGGTCTTTTGAGTCCCTAGATCTTTTTGCAAATTTACTTGGAACATTTTTAGCTATTGTTATAATATTTTTATATAAAAAGTTTAAATATGGAAAAATTTGACGAGAGAAAAAAATCCTTTGAAAAAAAATTTGCTCATGATGAAGAGTTAAAATTCAAAGTTGCCTCAAGAAGAAATAAATATCTTGGTCAATGGGCATCACAAAAACTTGGTTATGATGAGAATAAGGAAAAAGAATATATTCAATCTGTAATAAAAGCAGACTTCCAAGAAGCTGGAGATGAGGATGTATTTAGAAAAATTCAGGCAGATTTAAAAGGTCATAATATTTCTGACGACGAAATTAGAAATAAAATGAAAGAATTTAATGAAAAAGCTAAGTCTGAGTTTATTTAGCATTATTTTATTTTCATCAATAATTACTTCAGCGATCTCATTTGAAAAAATAATTATAGGAAAAGCAAACGTTACTGATGGTGATACTATAAAAATTAATGATCAAAAAATTAGACTTTTTGGTATTGATGCACCTGAAACAAAACAATTTTGTAAAGAAGTTTATTTAAGTTTTTTAATATTTAATTTTAAAAGGGATTACAAGTGTGGAGAAAAATCAACTAGTGCTTTAAAGAAAAAAATAAAAAATAAAAAAATAAGATGTTTGGTACAAGATAAAAAGGATAGATACAGAAGAAATATCGGCATTTGTTATTTAAAAAAACAAGACATTAACTCTTGGTTAGTAAAGAATGGATACGCAATAGCTTATAGAAGATATTCAAAAAAATATATTATAGACGAGCAATACGCAGAAGATAATAAACTCGGCATTTGGCAGGGGACTTTTATGGAACCTGAAAAATGGAGAAGAATTATGAATTAAATTCTTATATAAATTAGGAAGTGATTCATTTTTTAAAAACAAAATACTTTTTCTTAATTATTTTTATTTTATTTGCTGCTTGCTCATCTGTTCCAAAAAATACAAAAAATAGCTGTGCAATTTTTGAGGAACGTTATCTCTGGTATAAGCATACTAAAGCTGTAGAAAAAAAATGGGGCGTTCCTGTTTATATTCAATTAGCATTTGTGAAAAAAGAGAGTGATTTTAACTGGCTTGCAAAACCTGAGAGAATTAAACTTTTTAAAGTGATACCTTATAAACGTAAATCCAGCTCATTTGGTTACTCTCAAGCAATTAAAGGCACATGGGAGCAGTATAAAAGAGAAACTGGAAACAAATTAGCGACAAGAGCCAGATTTAAAGACTCGGTTGATTTTATCGGATGGTATGTGAGTAAGACACACAAGATTTTAAAAATACCTAAGAACGACGCTTACAGACAATATCTTGCTTATTACAAGGGCTGGGGTGATTACAAAAATTACGCTAAAGATAAAAAGGCAATCATTTATGCAAAGTCTGCAAAGGACACAGCGTCTAATTACAGAAAACAGCTAACAATGTGTAAAGATAAATTAAATAGAAAAAAATATATTATTTACTAAACTCTTTGTTTAATTGAATATCTATTTCATCCATTCTCTTAGAATTTTTACAAAGCAGTAAATAAAATACTGGTGTTGTAAATAAAGTTAAAAAAGTACTGATTAACATCCCACCAAATATTGTGCATCCTACAGCTAATCTTATTCCCTCACCTGCACCTGGTCCTATGTTTCCAACTATTAAAGGCACCATAGCAATTAGAGTAGATAAACTGGTCATCATTATGGGCCTAAACCTTCTTTTACAAGACTCTACAATTGCACTTTCGACTGTTTTACCTGAAACACGAAGTTGATTTGCCCAGTCTACAATTAAGATACTGTTTTTGGTTGCAATACCGATTAGAACAATCAAAGCAATTTGTGAAAAAATATTAATTGTACTTCCAAACAATAATATAAATATTAAACCACCTAGAGCTGCTAATGGAACTGTTAACATTACAACAAAAGGCTGCCTCCAAGCATTAAAAGTACCTGCCATAACGAGATAAGCACTCACTAACGCCAGAGCAAAAATTATTAATAGTTCACCGGAAGCCTCTTTAAGATCTAAAGATTTACCTTTGTAAAAAATACCAGCAGTCGGTGCTTTATCATCTATTGTTTGCTCAATGAAATTTAGAGCTTCATTAAGAGTATACCCACCTACTAATCTAGCTGTAATAGTTACAGATTTGGATCTTTGATAACGGGTTAATAATTTAGGTGAACCTTTTTCTTCAAAACTTACTACGTTAGCCAGAGAAATTAATTTTCCTGTTGTTTCAGATCTTACAAATATTTTGCTAAGTGTCTCAGTATTTCTTCTATCTTTAATGTCAGCCTGTAAAATTATTGGATATTCTTTTCCAGATTCATTCAGAGTAGTAACACTTTTACCTGAATATAATGTTTCAATTGATTTTCCAATTGATTGATTGGATAGACCTAAGTCCTTAGCTTTATTTTCATCAATAACAAGTTTTACCTCAGGTTTATTTTTTGTGTAATCAGAAGTTATATCGGCAAGACCTCTATTGTTTCTTAGTTCTCCCATCACTTTGTTTTGCCACTCATATAAAGTTTCATATGATGGACCTGTCATTGTAACCACAACTGGCTTTTGATAATTGCTGACTCTTACTGAATTAGGAGTAAGAGGAAAGGCCATAGTTCCTGGAACAGTAACTATTTTTCCAATAGCCTTTCTAACAATTTTTTGAGCACTATCTTTTCTGTCATTCCAGTTATCAAGCAATGCTATGATAATAAAACTGTTATAAGATTGTGACGATCTACCAAACCCTGGAACCCTCATTATTAGTTTTTGATAGGGCTCATTTTCATCTTGAAGTAATGGTATTAATCTTTTCTCAACTTTTTCTGCTTTATCTACAGTGTACTCAAAGGATGATGACTCATCAGTTTTTCCAAATACCAAATAAACACCTCTGTCTGGATTTTGCTCTAATAAAGTTTTTGGCGTAAAGCTAAAAAGAAAAACAGTTAGACCAACAACAAAAATCATAAACCAAACTATAGTTTTTGGTTTTTTAATCCAATAACCTAAAGTATCAGAGTAAAATTCTTCAAATGAATTGAATATTCTCTCAAATTTTAAAACAATTTTAGATTTTGATTTTTTCTTATTAAGTAATTTTGAACCAAGCATTGGTGCTATGGAAAGTGCTGTAAAAGTACTTATGACAATTGCAATAGAAAGTGTAATCGCCATTTCTCTGAACAATGTTCCACTAATTCCTTCGATAAATAATAATGGAGCAAATGTTGCTATTAGAATTATACTTGTGGAAATAATTGCAAAAATTACGTTTTTTGAACCAGTTGCGGCAGCATTAAGAGGAGTATCACCTTGTTCTATACGATGGTAAATAGACTCTGTCATTACAACGCTATCATCTGTAACGATTGCTACACTTAATATTATTGCAAGAAGAGTAAAAACATTGATAGTTAGACCGAATATCCATAAACCTAAACATGCTCCTATTAAGCTAACTGGCAATGTTACAGCTGGCACTACAGTTGCTCTTATATTTCCTAAAAAAAGGTAAATAATTCCCACAACTAAAACTAAAGCTAAAATTATGGATTGATAACACATTTGAATAGCTTCTTTTATATAGGTCGCCCTATCGAAACTTACTGATAATTTAAGACCGTCTGGTAGTGTCCGTCTTACTTCTTGTATCTTTTCTCTTATATTATTAGAAAGTGTTACTGTGCTCTCATTTGTTCGAGCGTATATACCTATGCCCACAGTATTTTCATTTAAAACATCTGGACTTTGAGCTTTAAATAATGTTTTTTCAGATACAGGACCATAACGAACGTCTCCCAGGTCACTTAAAGTTATAGTTTTACCTTTAATCTTCTTAATAGGAAGTTTTTTTATAGAATTAATATCTGTATAAGTTTTTCCTAAATCAAGAGTAAGATCAACATTATTTGCTTCTATAGTTCCTGCAGGTACAGCAATATTATTTTTTCTTATAGAGTTTTCAACTTCCCTTATATCTAAATCATTAGCACTAAGCTTGACCGGATTAAGATATACTCGTACAGCTTTTTCATTTATTCCACCAACAATAACTCGTCCAGTTCCAGGAACAGAACTAAAAGCATCTACTAAGTTTCTTTTAACATAATCACCAATGTCTAAAGAATCCCAAGTTGTACTACTCACTGATAACCACATACTTGTTGAAAAACCTGCGGAAGACTTTCTTACTTCAGGTACTTTACTATCCTCAGGTAAATTATCAATTACCCTTGCTATTCTCTCTCTTATGTCATTAGCGGCATCATCAATATCAATACTAGTAAAAAATTCTATTTTTATTGTGCTTCTCCCAATTTCAGAAACTGTGTCAATTGATTTAATTCCTTCGGCACCTCCAACAGCTAATTCAATTGGCTCAGAAATTTCTGATGCGATAATAGAAGGACTAGCACCTGTATATTTTGTGGAAATAACAACCTCAGGTGGTTGAAGATTTTTTGGAAGTTCTCTCGTACTTAGTTCAAAAAATGTATAAAGACCAAAAACAACAAGCAGCAAAGAAAACACCGCACTTAAAACTGGTCTCCTTATATTAAGCAAACAAAAATTATGCATTTTATCTATTTTGTAAGAGGCCTAACAGTCATTCCGTCGGCTAGTCTTGCTAAACCTTCTTTAACAACTTTTTCATTAGCATTAAGACCTTCTAAAACTTCAAGATTACCGTCTTTTCTTATTCCCGTTACTACTTCGGTTTTTTTAATTTTGTTGTTATCTAAAATTTTATAAACGAATTTTTTTTCATCTTCAAAAATAATACTAGTATCTGCTACAGAAAGCGCTTCTTTTTGATCATAAAGAAGTTCAATATCTAAAAGCGATCCAGGAAGTATTTCAAGGTCAGAATTTTTAATTTGTGCTCTGGCTAAAATACTTCGTGTTTGCGCGTCGACCCTTGAAGCATGAGAAATAATTACTCCATTATACAATTTATCTTTATATGCTAAGAATTTTGCGTTTACTTTAAGACCTTTTTTTAAAATAGCGGCATAAACTTCAGGTATTTGTAAATCACAAAGTATTCTCTTAGAGTCATCAAGAGTTACTATTATCGAATCTGTCCCAAGTATCGACGAACTTATACCTCTTGTTCCAATATTACCAGCAAAAGGGGCAGTAATGGTTTTGTCTTGAAGTTTTGCTATAACCCCACCTTTTTTGACAGCTCTAAATTTTATATCCTCTAGAAGCTCACTCTTGTTAATTTTAAATGAAGTTGTTTTGCTACTTAAAGCAGTACAGTAACTTTCTATTGTTTTACTAAAACCCTTCTCCGAAACTATTTCTACTACTACTCCTGGTGGAGGACGTTTGCTAAATTTCTTTTTAAAATAAACTCCCATTGCAGTTCTACCGCCAATCACAGTAGCGACTATGATGAAAAATATTATTATTCCAATTGTTACTTTTTTAGATCTTCTCATTTTTTTCCATATTCTGACCAAGAGCCATCATAAATCACAGCATTTTTACCACTTATTAAAGAATATGCCATACCTAAAACACAAGCTGTCATTCCAGATCCGCACGTAAAGACAATAGGTTTAGAAATATCAATGTCATTTTTGTTAAAAATATTAATTAATTCTGACTTAGGTTTAAATGTATTAGTCTCTCTATCAATGCATTCTTGAAAAGGAATATTTTTTGACCCAACTATACACCCTTTTTTAAGGCCAGGTCTTGGTTCTTCAATTTTCCCGGAAAATCTTTCTCGGCTTCTAGCATCAACCGTTTGAAATAATGAATTTTTAATATTCTCATCAATTTGTTTTTTATTTTTAATCCATTCTGATTTTTCATAAACTTTATATTTTTTTATAGTTTCATGTTTTACTATATCACTATTAATCGAACGTTTCTCTCTTAGCCACTTTTTAAGACCCCCATCTAATACTGAAACCTTTTCATGACCAAAGTATTTAAGAGCAAACCAAAGTCTACACGAACTGTAAAGATCACTATTATCGTAGATAATTATATGATCATCATTTAGAATTCCAAAAGACCAGAGCATATTTTTCCAATACTCTGCATTTGTCATCATGTGTGGGAATGGTGAGTTTCTGTCAGAGTGTTCATTTACATCCCAAAAAATCGCTCCTTTGATATGCTTTTCTTTGTACTCATTTTTTGCATTTCTATTTGTTGATGGCATGTGCCAGGAAGCATCAAATATTTTCACAGCATTCAAATTTTTTTCGAGCCATTCTGTTGAAACTAAATTCATAATATACCTTTTCTTTTTAAGTAATACTGATGATATTCTTCAGCAGGTTGATAAAGTTTTTCTTCTGAAATATTAGTTACTACTTTTCCATTGAATTTTTTGTTGAATTCCTCTTTTATTTTTTCTGCAATTTTTTTTTGATTTTCATCTTTATAAAATATTTCTGATCTATACTGTGTCCCTATATCTGGTCCCTGCCTATTTAATTGTGTCGGATCATGAATTTTAAAAAAAAATCTTACTAATTCCTCATATGAAATTTCGTTTTCATCAAACTCAACTTTTATAGTTTCTGCATGGTTTGTTGAACCTGAACAAACTTTTTCATAGGTTGTATTTGGGTCATTACCACCGCAATAACCAACCTCAGCCTTTTTTACACCTTTAATTTTTTCAAATTCTAATTGTGGGCTCCAGAAACATCCAAGAGAAAAATAAGCAGTTTTCATTGTTTTAAAATTCTAATATGTTATTTCAATTAATTAAAGGTGGTAAAATGCTCTCAAAATCCCAATTAGCAATTATTTACATGATAGCTAGCGTAGCATGCTTCAGTATTATGGATATTATTGTAAAATATTTGAAAGACGCACCTTTTGGCCAAGTCCTTTTTATGCGATTTGCGTTTGGTATGATTCCAATAGTTCTTCTAATACCTCGCGAAAAACTTTCCACTTTTTATAAAACTAAAAGACCAGGACTTCATGCTTGGAGAGCAATATGGGGAGCAATAGCAATCGTTGCTTTATTTATTGGTATTAGAAATGTGCCGCTGGCTGATTGTATATCTTTAACTTTTTTAGGTCCTGTTTTCGTAACTATATTATCTGCACTTTTTCTAGGCGAAAAAATTAAAATGACAAGAATTTCTGCAATTATTCTAGGAATAATTGGTGGATTAATTATTATAAAGCCAACATTTCACCAATTTAATTTATTTTATTTTATGCCTTTAATTTTTGCTTTTGGTTTTGCTCAGGTAGCTCTATCAATTAAATCTTTATCTAAAACTGAACCAAATTATTTAATAGCTTTTTATTTTTCATTATTATCAATGATAATTGGTCTTTGTACTCTAGTTAATGGTTGGATTTGGCCAACATTATATGAGGCTGTTTTATTTGTGATATTAGGTTTGGCTGGTGGTTACGCTAATATTTTACTAACACAGTCGCTGAGGATGGCAGACACTGGGCTTGTTACCCCAATTAAATACTTATCATTAGTCTTTGCTGCTACCGCAGGTTATTTTATTTTTGGAGAGTCTCTGAAATTAACAACTTTAGTTGGTGCTGGATTTATAGTCGTTGGTACGTACATAATTTTTAGAAGAGAAGAAACTCTTAAAAAACAGGTGGTTCCTCCAAGATATGAAACCTAAGTGGTGGAATAAAGCCAAAAAACAACTAAGTAAGCGCGATATAGTAATGAAAAAACTTTTAAGTGTTTATAAGGGGCACCTAACTACAAGAAATAATTTTTTTTATTCTTTAACCAGATCAATTATCTCGCAACAGATCTCAGTTTCCGCAGCAGACTCAGTTTTTTCAAAATTTGAGAAAAAATGTAGGGGTAAAATAAACCCAAAAATTGTATCGAAATTGAGCTTAACAGATCTTAGGAGATGTGGTCTGAGTAGGATGAAAGCATTAGGTATTAAAAGTTTGGCTGATAAAATTTTAGATAAATCATTTAATCCAAAATTAATAAAAAAAATGTCTGATGAAGAGGCAATTAATTACCTTTCAACTTTAAGACAAATTGGAAGATGGTCTAGTGAAATGGTGCTGATCTTTTTTTACAATAGGCCAAACATATGGCCTGTTCAGGATATTGGTTTATTAAGGGCAATTTCAAATAATTATAAAAAAAAATACTTACCTCCCAAATCTTTTGTTAATAAACTACAAAAAAAGTTTTCACCATATTGTACTCTCGCTGTAATGGCATTGTGGTATTCAGTAGACAATGAACCTGTACAGTATTAGATTTAAACAATGACAGAAAAACTAATTATTTCTTGGGATGATTATAACAAGACCGTAGAAAAATTAGCACTAATGGTTCACGAAAGTGGTTATAGACCAACTTTGTTAGTAGGTATCATGCGTGGAGCTGCACCTATGATAGATGTTCTAAGTAGAGTTTTTAAATTAAAATGTGCTTACTTAGCTGTAGAGTCTTACAGTGGCAAAGGTGTTGAGGACGAGCAGGGCGATATAGTTTTTTCAAGAGAAATGAGTTCAATTGCAAAAAATATGGGTGGAAAAATATTATTATGTGATGATTTGTCTGATACAGGTATTACACTGAATAAAAGTGTTGATTGGTTAAAAAAGTACAAACCAATAAAAGATAAAATCGAAGATATTAAAACAGCAACTCTTTGGAAGAAAAAAAAATCTACTTTTGAACCAGATTATTGTGCAGTTAAACTAAAAAATGATCCATGGATTGTCCAACCATTTGAACATTACGAAGAAATAAGGATTGAAGAAATTGCAAAAAAACATAAAAAAAAGGGTTAAAACTAAGTTTAACCCTTTTTCTTTAAAAATTTATTATTCTAAACTGAAAAGCTTAAAACACTAAGCACTGCTACAACCCAAATCGCAGGAGATGTTTTTGCTGCATTTCCGCTTAGGATTTTTATAAGCGCGTAAGCTATAAATGCTAGAGCTATTCCGTTCGAAATAGAATATGTAAGTGGCATAGTTATCATTGCAATTACAGCAGGAGCTGCTTCTGCAATATCATCCCATTCGATATCAGTAATATTTCTAACAAATAAAACTGCAACGTATACAAGTGCTGCACCATCTATTTCTTTAGGCAAGCTAGTTGCTAAAGGTGCAAAACCAAGACATAAAAGAAATAGCACTCCAATTACTAATGAAGTCATACCAGTTCTTCCCCCAGCTTTTACTCCAGCACCGGACTCAACATAACTTGTTACAGTCGTTGTACCCATGAAAGCTCCAGCAACTGTACCTGCGCTGTCAGCAAGCATTGCTCTATCAATATCTTCAACTTTATTTCCTTTTACTTTTCCAGAAACGTTTGCTACTGATGTTAAAGTTCCGGCAGTATCAAAAAAGTCAATAAAGAATAAAGTAAATATAACGGTTAAACCACCGCCAGATAAAACTTTACCTGTACTAAAGCCTTCTACAGCATCAAAAAGATAACTCATTGAAGGAGGTGCTGAAAAGATACCATTAAATTTTGCTAATGATTTTCCACCCTCTATTGTAGCTCCAGTCCAGTCCCACATTGGTAGCCAAGCAAGAACGCTGAAAACTAAAATCCCAATAATAATGTTTCCTTTTACTTTCATTTTTTCTAAAACAATCATAACCACTAGAGCTAAGCAGCCTAGAAGAACTAATGGGTTTTTAATGTCCCCCAAAGTAACTAAAGTTACAGGATGATCACCAACAACGCCCATAATTTCTAAACCGATGATTGATAGAAAAAGACCAATACCTGCTCCAATTCCAAGTTTTAAACTTCTAGGAATAGAATTAATAATCCAAGCTCTTATTGGTGTAAGAGATATTAATAGGAACAATATTCCAGCCAATAGTACCGTTGCTAATGCCTCAGCGGGCGTATATTTCATTCCGCCAACAACACCGAATGCAACAAAAGCATTAATACCCATTCCAGGCGCTAATCCTATCGGCCAAGTTTTTCCATAAAATGCCATAATAAAACAAGCAATGGCAGTTGCTACTATTGTAGCTGTGAACACACCTCCAAAGTCAAAAAACCCTTTTTCTGTTCCAGCAAACTCCCCAGAAAGAATAAATGGATTTAAAAACATAATGTAAGCCATAGTCAGGAACGTAGTTACCCCAGCTACAACCTCAGTATTGAAAGTGGTTTTGTGCTTTTTATATTCAAAATATTTATCAAGCATGATTTTCCTCTTTCTGTAATTTAAATATTAAAAAAAAGTAGTATTTGATTCTTAAGATCGAATCTAAAGAAAAATCCAAAATGGGTTTTTAATATATATTTAAAGTTGTATTTCTGTTTATAATTTTTCGTGTATTCTATAGAAAGTTGAATAATGAGAAACAGATATTTAATTTTAGTATTTTTAATATTTCTGCTATTTCAAGGCTGCAAAACTGTAAGCAATAAAGTTGACAATACAATTTCTAAAGAAGAACAAAAACTTAGTAAATTTCTTAATAAGACTGTAGAGGAGCTAAAGATAGAGTTTGGAGAACCAGATTTAGTTGAAACTACAGAAAAAGAAAATAAAAATTTTGTTTATCTTAAATCAAAATTAAAAATTAAATGTGAAAGAAGGTTTGAGATAAACCCAAAAAATATCGTTGTGGGGTATAGCAGCAAGAATTGTTTTTAATTAAGTCTTATTTGCAATTTTTAGGGCAAAAGCATAATCGAAAGCTATATCTTCGATGATATTCTTTCTCCCCGACCTAGAACCATGGCCCGCATCCATCTCACATTTAAAAAGAAGTAAATTATTGTCAGTTTTATGATCCCTCAGTTTTGCGCAATATTTTGTTGGTTCATCAAATAAAACTCTTGAGTCTGAAAGGGATGTAGTAATTAAAATATTTGGATATTCTTTTTTTTCAATATTATCATATGGGGCGTAGGAACGAATATATTCAAAATGATCTTTATTATTTTTTGCGTCTCCAAATTCTAATATCTCCCCTGGTGTTAATGGAAGAGAATGATCCATATTCGTTGTTAAATTATCTACAAAAGGAACAGCCATTATAGCCCCTAAAAAAATATTTGGCTCTTGATTGACAACATTTGAAACCAAAAGTCCACCTGCAGATCCTCCGTAAGCTATTATTTTTTTTCTACTAGTATATTTTTTTTGGATCAAGAATTTTGCACAACTTATAAAATCAGAAAAAGTATTTTTCTTATTCATCATTTTTCCCTCTCTCCACCAAGCCATACCTCTTTCAAGACCACCCCTAATATGGCAGGTCGCCCAAATTATATTTCTATCAATCAAGGAAAATTTTGATGTTGAAAAATTTGGTGACATCGAACTTCCATAACTTCCATATCCATATAATAATAAATTTGCACTACCATCTAATTTTGTATTTTTGTGATACGTAATAGTAATTGGTATCTCTCTACCATCGTGACTTGGGGAGTTTATTCTTTCGACAATATAATCTTCTCTATTATGACCTGATGGAACCTCTTGTTCTTTTACAAGTTTTTTTTCTTTTGTTCTTAAATTATATTCAAAAGTTCTAGATGGTGTTTTAGGTGATTCATAACTAATCCTTATAACATCGGTATCTTTATCCTTTTGCATTAAACTTATTCCCGATGAAATTACCTTTTCATCATCAAATAAAAGCTGTTCCTCCTTATTTGTTTTTACATCTCTGATAAAAATTTTTTGTAAAGCATCGGACACTTCAGATCTGATAATCCAATTTTTTAAGAAAGTAAGGCCTCCGATTAAAACCCCATTTTTAGCTGGAATAAAATCTTTCCACTCTCCAAGTTTAGTCTGGGGACACCTTGCTATTTTAAAATCTTCAGCATTTTTATTTGTCCACATCCACCACCATCCACCAAAACTATCTACAGTGTATTGAATACCCTCTTCTCTTCTTATAATTATTTTTGGTTTAAATTCTTTTTCATCTTTGTGAAAAAAATAAACCTCAGAAGTTGTATGTTCACTTGTGTCGATAAAATAATAATTTTCACAGCTACTCGTGCTAATAGAGCAGGTAAATCTTTCAGATTTTTCCTCAAAAATTAATTTATCTTCTTTACTTGATGTTCCTAGTTTATGTTGAAAAATTTTTCTAGGTCTATGTTGTGAGTCATGTTTTCTATAAAAAAAAGATTTATCATCGTAAGCCCAAACAACTCCACCGGCCGTATCCTTAATAGGATCTTCTATAATTTTATTATCTGAAATTCTCCTCAAATAAATTGTAAAATACTCGCCTCCTTTATCATCAATTGAATACGCTAATAATTCATCATTATATGAAACCTCAAGGTCACCTGTACTAAAAAACTTCTTCCCTTTAGCTTCTTGATCTCCATCCCAATATGTCTCTACTTTTGTATCTCCAATTTTTCTTCTAAGTTTTTTTGAATAGTTACCTTCTTTCGTAGTTTTGGTCCAATATTCGTACTTTTTATCTTTATATGGTAAACTTTCGTCATCCAATTTAATTCTACCTTCAATTTCCTTAAAAATTTTTTTCTGAATTTCTTCTGTATCTCCCATTTTATCTTTAGTGTAAGCATTTTCAGACTCAATATATTTTCTTACCTCAGGATTAACTTTGCTAGGATCTCTAAGTATTTCAAGACAATTGTCTTGATGTACCCATGAATAATCATCAATCCAATTGTAACCATGACAACTTTTCTTCTCAGGTTGTTTCCTTAATCGTGGTATCATATCTGTATGAATTTATTTTTGATCATCGGAATTTGTTTAGTAGTGTTATATCTTTTATTGAATTTTTTTGCTAAAGCAAGTAGCAAAAAAATCGCAAAAGGTATTAGATATATAATCTTTACAGTTGGAATTCTCCTAGCGATAGCTTTATTTATCGTTGGAAGATATGCTTTTAGTATTCCAATATTAATCTTTTTACTTCCATTACTTAAATTGAAAGGTATTGGTGGAATTTTCCAGCTTATTCAACTTTGGAGATTGATAAGTTACCTTCGTCAGACAGGAAGGTATTCATTTAGATCAGGAACAAATTACTCGAAAGCTTCATCGAATATTTCAATTGATGATGCATATAATATTTTAGGCTGTAAAAAAGGTTGCACAAAATCTGAGGTGCTTTCAAAATATAAAAAAATTATGGCAAAGCTCCACCCAGACAGAAATGATACTGATACGACTAAGCTCGCGCAAATGGTATCTGAGGCTAAAGAAACGATTCTAAAAAATGATTTTAGTTAACTTAACATTAAATTTGATTTAGCTAAAACTTCATCAAAAGATATTCTATCACTCCCCAATGTGTCATGTACTGTTGTATTTTTTTCTCCTACAGGTTCTATAACCTCCATTAATGAGGAATATTTGCCATAAGTCATTACAGGACTATCCATGAACAAAGTAAGCGTTTTGACTTTGAGTGCACAGGCTATGTGCGCAAATCCTGTATCATTAGAAACCACAAGGTCACAATTTTTTATAATAGGTAAAGTTTCTTTAATTGTTAATTTTTCAAAAGACTCACATTTGTCGTCAACACTTGAGTCTTTAAATTTTCTAATCAAATCAATATCTTCTGTCCCACCAGCTAAATAAAATTTACATTTATGTTTTTTTTTTAATTCTTGCGCGAGTTTAATGTAATTTTGAATATCCCATCTTTTAGTTACACCAGATGCTGAAATACCTAATACAATATGTTTTATATTTTTATCAAATTCATCAATACTTTTAATATTGAGATTTGGTTCAGTTGAGATTATTTCTCCAGTGACATTTTCTGTAAATATTTTTGCACTATGAACTAAATTATCTTTCGATCTAAATAGAGGATATTGAAAAACTGATTTGATACCTGAAAATTTTGCAATTAGGTTGTATCTTAAAGAACTGTTAAAAATAAAAACCTTGTCAAAATTTCTTTTTCTTATTTCATTTGATAATTTAAAGAAACCTTTAATCCCATCTTTGTCTTTGTCCAATTTTATAATTTCATCAATATTCTCATCATTCGATAATAGATCTGAGGCTTTTGAACTCCCTTTTACAAGTAGGCTTACCTTGGTTTTAAACTTTTTAGAAATAGCATGTATGTAGGGTAGAAAAATAACAAGATCCCCAATACCGTATCTTTGTTGAATAATAAGAATTTTCATTCTTTTTTAATTTATAGTAACTTTATATAAAAAATTAGGAAAAAAATATGGCAGAAACATTAAAAGGAGTGTTTGCAGCGTCAATGTCGGTATTAAAAGCCGATTTAAGTTTAGACATTGAAGCAACCTTACACCATTCAAAAACTAATTTAGATGATAAAGGTGTAGGCTCAGCATTTTTTGGTAGTACGGGATGTGGTCAATTAATATCAGTTTCAGAGAAGAAAGAATTAATCGATTCATTATCCAAAATGAAATTTAAGGAGCAGATACTTATAGGTCCTTCCTGCAATAGTTTAAGAGAGACTGTAAATATTATGAAATACGCTGTTCAAAAAGGAATGAAAAACTTTTTGATAATGAATCCTGCATACTATAAAAATAATGATAATGGGGTTTATAATTTTTATTCTAACATTATAAAATTTGTTCCAGATTCGAGAATTATACTTTACAACTTCTCAAATTTGAGTGGTTATGCTTTTTCTCAGGAAGTAACAACAAGATTAATAAAAGATTTTTCTCAAATCGTTGGTATGAAAGATAGTACAGGAAATCTTTGGAATAATTTTAAATCTAAAAATTTTTCCATGTTTGTTGGAAGCGAAAAAAAATTAATAGATAATTTAAAAATTGGCGGAGCAGGCGTCATTTCTGCCACAACCAATTTCTCTGGTTCTTTGGCTAAAAAGGTTTATGATGATTTTAAAAAAACTGGTTCTTCCAATGAAGAAGAAAAGCTAAAGGATATCAGAAGTGCATTTGATGAAACTGGGAATTTAATTACCGCTCTTCATACTTTGAAAAGTATAGAAAATAAAGCATACGCAAATCTTCTTCCTCCTTTAGAATTGTTAAACGAAAATAAAAAAGACGAGCTAATTAAAAAATTAAAAGGACTTGGAGTTCTGAATAATAAAAATATGGCTGCGTAAAATGTTATTGGCAAAAATTTTAAATAAAAAAATTAAATTTGGAGGCTTTATACTTGAGGAGGCCAACTTAAAAAAACACTCTATAGGACTCGTGAATTCAAACAAAAATATTTTAACATTAAAACTTTTAAAAAAAAATCTTAACTGGAAACTTGTATTGTTACCCGAGTTATATCTCGGAGAGGAGTACCTTAAAGGAAATATAGAGATCAAAAACGGGTCTATTTATGATTTTTTATATCTTATTCTTCATAGAGAAAATTTTGGAAGGGGAAAAGTAAATCCATTATCTGCTATTTTAAATTCTTTAAGATATAGTTTTAGTTTTCTAACCAAACATAATTTAATAGGAGTATCAAAACGTAATGCTATGCATCATTATTCAAGAGGAGAGGATATTTATGACTGGATGTTAGATAAAGATCACCGACAATATTCTTGTGCTTACTTTAAGGATTTAAACGAAACACTAGAGCAAGCACAAACAAATAAACTTGAATTAATTTTAAGAAAACTAAATTTGAAACCAAATGATACTGTTCTAGACATAGGATGTGGCTGGGGAGGGCTTTCGCGTTATATACATAAAAAAATCGGATGCCAGGTTCATGGAATAAGTCTTGCTCCTAATCAAATTGAATATTGTAAAAATAAAGCAAGAGAACTAAGAATGGATAATGCGCTCAATTATTCAGTAATTGATTATAGGCAAGTGAAAGGTAAATTTCGAAGAATTGTGAATGTAGGTTTTCTAGAACACACATCTCCAAAGTTTCTTGGAGTTTTTTTTTCTAAAATAAATGAACTTTTAACTGATGATGGGTTATGTTTAACTCACACAATAGCTAGCGTGGAACCACCTGCTCCAAGTAATCCATTTATAGAGAAGTGGATATTTC
>CACNVM010000004.1 GCA_902623915.1 uncultured Pelagibacteraceae bacterium
ACAGATGTAGTAATTGTTGGAGCTGGTCCCGTAGGACTTTTTGCAGTTCATCAACTTGGAATAAAAGGATTAAAATCAGAAGTTATTGATAATTTAGATAAAGCTGGAGGCCAATGTATCGAGCTTTATCCAGACAAACCTATTTATGACATCGCGGGAATTCCAGAGTGTACAGGTGAAGAATTAACAAATAATTTACTAGATCAAATAAAACCATTTAAAACAAATTTCCATTTTAATGAAAGAGTTCAGGAAATAAATAGCGAGGGTGATGATTGGATAATAAAAACAAGTCAAAATAAAGTTTTTAGTTCACCGAATGTTATAATTGCTGGTGGAGTCGGATCCTTTGAACCAAGAAGATTATCTGTTAAAGATGCAGAAAAATATGAGGGAAAAAATATTTTTTATTCGATTTCAGACAAAAATATGTTTAAAAATAAAAAAATTTCAATTTTTGGAGGAGGAGACTCAGCTTTGGATTGGGCTCTAGAATTATCAAAAATAGCCAAAGTTACTTTGATTCATAGACGAGAAGAATTCAGAGGTGCTCCTCACACATTAAATCAAATAAAAAAAGAAGGCAAAGTTGACATAAAAACTAAATTTCAATTATCTTCAATTAGCGGCAAAAATAACATCGAGTCGATTAATATTAAAAATGATGATGGAGAAGAGACAGAAGTTAAAACAGATTATATTTTAAGTTTCTTTGGATTAATTATGAAGCTAGGTCCTATTGCTGAATGGGGTCTAAACATGGATAAAAAAACAATTAAAGTTAATACTGAAAATTTTGAGACAAATAAAAAAGGAATTTTTGCTATAGGTGATATTTGCACATACCCAGGCAAACTCAAACTTATATTGTCCGGTTTTCATGAGGGTGCCCTAGCATCTGTGGAATGTTTTAAAAGAGCAAGACCTAATGAAAAATACCGTTTTGAATTCACCACTTCTTCAAAAGAGATTCAAGCACGGTTAGGTGTAAAAACTAAGTGATAGAACTACTTACGGCTAACACACCTAACGGAAAAAAAATTTCAATAATGTTGGAGGAAATAAAATTTGAATATAAAGTTACAAAAGTAAATATTCAAAAAAATGAACAATTTGATCCTAAATTCAGAGCTATCAGTCCTTTTAGTAAAATTCCTGTTATTATTGACCATGATAATAAAACATCATTATTTGAGTCTGGGGCAATACTAATGTATCTGGGTGAAAAAAGCGGTAAACTTTATCCAAAAAAAAACAAAAATCTAATTAACCAATGGTTGATGGGACAAATGGCATATGTTGGACCAATGTTAGGTCAGCACCATCAATTTCATCACTATAATTCTGGGAAAAGTAATTGGGGTGAAGAAAGATACTTTAAAATAGCAAAAAATATTTATAAAGATCTTGATGAAAGATTAGGAAAAAGTGAATTTTTGGCAGGAGATTACTCCATTGCTGACATAGCAACTTTCCCATGGATTGCTCGTCATGAGTGGCACGATATAGGTCTTAAAAATTTTAAAAACCTGTGTAGATGGTATGAAAATATTTCAAAAAGACAGGCTGTAATTAAAGGATTTGATCTTTTGAAAAGAGATGAAAAAATTCCTACAATTTAATTATCTACGTATATTTTTTCTTCTTGCTCATGTTTTTCTTGAGCCTGAATACTTAAAGTAGCAATTGGTCTTGCAATCAATCTTTTTAAACCGATCGGTTCACCAGTTTCTACACAATAGCCGTAAGTATCATCTTTTAACCTTCTCAAGGCAGAGTCGATTTTATTTACTAATTTTCTTCTTCTATTAGATGCTCTCATCTCTACAGTTTTTTCTGTGTAAGAAGATGCTTGATCAATAATATCTGCTGACGCACTATTATCATCAAGATTACTCAAAGCTACACTTTCGTTATTTGATTTGATAATCTCTTTTCTCCACTCAAGCAACTTTTCAGTAAAAAATTTTTTGTGCTTGGCACACATGTATTTTTCTTTGTTATTAGGAGTGTATTTTTTTTTCGAAGCCTTTTTGACCATATTTTAAACTTGGGGAGTATATTAACGTTTATATTAGTGTCAATATAATTTAAGTTATAAATATAGTTAAATTTTATGACAAAAAATCCATCAAAGATATTTTTTTTGTTACTAATTGTTCATTTGTTGATCTGGACACTGATTCCTTCTTTAACTAACAACAACCTTCCTTTGGATACTATTGAGGCTTTAGCGTGGGGCAGTAACTTAGATTGGGGATTTAATAAACATCCACCTCTAAGTGCTTTTGCAGTTGAAATTTTTTATAAAATTTTCGGAAGTCAAGATTGGGCCTACTATTTATTAAGCCAAATTTTTGTAGTGGTAGCTTTTTTTGTGGTCTATAAATTTTCAGAGGAAATTTTAATTAATCAAAAACTCGCTCTTTTATCAGTACTTCTAATTGAGGGTATTTACTTTTATAATTTTACAACTCCAGAATTTAACGTAAATATTGCTCAATTACCTTTTTGGGCACTCACTATTTATTGTTCCTGGAGATGTATTAAATACGATAAGGCAATAGACTATATATATTTAGGTTTATTCGCTGGTTTAGGAATTTTATCAAAATATCTTTTTATTTATTTAATTATAGGTATAAAAATTGTTTTTATTTACTTTATAAAAAAAGGAAAAAAAATTAATTTTTCACATTATTTTATTGCAGGTCCAATAACCTTATTAATTTTATTCCCCCATTTAATTTGGTTAACTGATAACAACTATATTACTATATTTTATGGTCTTCAAAGAACTGGTGGAGTAGGGGGGTTTCTAGACCACTTAATTTATCCTCTAATATTTCTAGGGAAGCAAATTGGTCTATTGATTCCTTTTCTTTTAATGTCTTTTTTTCTTATAAAAAAAATAAAATTTAAAATAAATTTAAAAGATGAAAAATTGGTATTTCTACTTTTAACAACTATTATGCCAATATTTTTGATGTTATTAACTTCAATGATAATGGGGGCAAAAATTAGAACAATGTGGATGACACCTTTTTACTTATTTGCTGGAACCTTTGTTATTTATATTTTTAAATCACAAATAAATTTAAATAAACTAAAAAATTTCACTGCTGTATTTGTATTTTTATTTCTTATTTCACCATTTACTTATGCATATATTTCAATTACCAAAACAGATAAAAGAACAGATTTTCCAGGAAAAGAAAAGGCTGATAAAATTCAGAGTGCGTGGAATAAAAAATATAAAAGCGAAATAGAATTTGTAGTTGGTGATGAATGGTACGGGGGAAATTTATCCTATCATCTTGAATCTAGACCTAAATGGATATCAATAAATGATAAAAAGGCATATGAACTCATAAAATCAAAAGATAGAATGGGTGGAGCAATGAGTCTTGAAAATATTTATCCAGCATTAATTATAGGGAATAAATGAAAAAAATTAAAATTTTAATACCCATTTATAACGATTGGAAATCCCTAATTAAACTTCTGGATGAAATAAATGAGGTTATTTCAGATATTAAAAATACCGAATTTGATTGTATGATAGTGAACGATGCATCCACTATTACATCACCTGAAATCAAAGTTCCTAAAAATATTAAAAAAATTGAGATATTTAATATGAAACAAAATAGGGGACATGGTAGATGTAATGCTTTTGCTATAAGGTATCTATCAAAAAAGGGTAACTTTGATCATTTAATTGTTATGGATGGCGATGGTGAAGATAGACCAGAGGAAATAAAATATCTAGTCAACCAAGCTTTGGAAGACGAGAATATATCTGTTGTTGCAAAAAGAGTAAAAAGGTCCGAGGGATTTTTGTTTCAAATACTTTACGAGACTCACAAACTAATAACTTTAGTTTTCACAGGCAAACAAATAAATTTTGGAAACTACAGTTGCTTAACAAAAAAAGATGTTATTACTTTGTCCCAGCAAGAAAGTTTATGGAGTAGTTTTTCTGGAACATTAAAAAAATCAATTAGCAGATTAAACACAATTAATTCCACTAGAGGTTTAAGATATTTTGGCCCATCTAAAATGTCCCTTTTAAATCTTGGAATTCATTCTTTTTCAATAATTGCTGTTTTTAAATCTCAAGTTTTTCTAAGAGGATTAATATTTGGAATATTAATTTATGTTTTTAAAAGTATATTAGGCAACTCTACTAATTATTTAATTTTAGCTTTAATTACTTTCCTAGCTCTAATATACCTTAACTCTTTTAGGGAGAGCATTCAGGATTTTGTTAAGTCAGAAGAAAACGTTGATAATGTTAAAACATATACACAATAAAAGGTTGTATTTTGAGTCTGTATTAGAATCAAAAGTGAATCAAAACGTGAACATTTAAATAAATGATGAACTTTGTGTGGATATCTTTTATTAATTTAATTCTAAGGGAACCAAAATGTCAAAAAGAAAATTAAGTTGTCACTGCGGTGGAGTAGAGGGTCAGGTTGAAGTGCCGGAAACTGGATTTGAAAAAATTATGCGGTGCAATTGTTCTATATGCAAAAGAAAAGGGTACATTATTGGAGTTGCAGGTCCAAATGATTTTGAAATTACAAAAGGAGAAAAACTTTTAAAACTTTATCAATTTCATTCTAAAACCGCAAAACATTATTTTTGTACAATTTGTGGTATACACACACATAACAGACCAAGAAGAGATCCTAAAATTTATGGTATAAATATCGCGTGTGTAGAAGGAATAAAACCATTTGATCTAAAAAATATTCCTGTTATCGATGGTGAAAACCACCCTCATGATAAAAAGTGATTATTTAAAATATTTAAAAAAACAAGAGGTTTACGGCAAACCTATCATCGACAAAATAGAAAAATTAAATAAATTTTACTTACCATTGTCAGAATGGATTTATTCAATTTATAGTAAAGATTTTAAAACAAAAATAATTGGTTTGTCTGGTGGTCAAGGAGCAGGCAAAAGTACGATTACAGGAATATTAAAATTAATTTTAAAGAAAAAATATGGTTTAAATATTTGTGTATTTTCTATAGATGACTTTTACAAAACAAAAAATGAAAGACTAAGAATGTCAAAGAAAAAACACCCATTATTTATTACAAGGGGTGTACCTGGTACTCACGATATAACATTATTAAATCAAATAATAAGAAAACTTAAACAAAAAAAATTTAGAACAGTTTTAATACCAAAATTTGATAAATCTAAAGACGACAGACTCAGAAAAAACAAATGGCAAAAAATTAAAATTAAACCGGATATAATTATTTTTGAGGGTTGGTGCGTTGGTGCCACACATCAAAACAATAATGAATTAAAAAGACCACTCAATTTAATTGAAAAAAAATATGATGGAAATCTTAAATGGAGAAAAACGGTGAATAATTTAATCAAAAAAAGGTACAAAAATATATTCAATAAGATCGACAAAATAGTTTTCTTAAAAGTCCCTCATTTTAATTATATTATAAAGTGGAGATGGCTTCAGGAGCAAAAAATGAAATTGACAACAAAAAGTAAAAAGACTATGTCAAAAACACAAGTAAAGGAATTTATTATGTTTTATGAAAGATTAACTAAGCATATGATGAAAAATTATTCAAAGATATCAGATTTAACAATTTTCTTGGATAAAAACCATAGATCAAAAAAAATATTAATCAATTAAATTTATGAAAAAGATATTTTTTATTATTATTTTTTATTTATTTTGCACAAATATTAGCGCACAAGATGTTATAAAAACTTTATCTGATGCATTTAAAAATAATTCAAAATTAAATGCTGAAAGAGCAAGTTTAAATGCAACAAAACAAGATGTAAACATCTCCAGAGGAGAATTTTTACCGTCAGTAACCATTTCAGGAAATATATCGAGCCAGGAAGATACAAATAGAACAAATCAATCTGGAGAAAAATTGACAAATACAAATTCAACACCTGAGACCAGATCCATTTTAATTGAGCAAAAAATTTTTAGTGGTTTCAGTAATTACAATAATCTTAAAAAATCACAGCTCGAATTAGAGTACGCAAAATATGAACTTATAAAACTAGAACAAGAGGTTATATTAAGTGCAGCAACCGCATACTATAATTTAGGATATAATTTTAAAAACCTAGAATTTAACCAATTAAACGTTGACCTTTTTGAAAGACAGGTTGAAAGTGATAGATCACGATTAGAAAGAGGCGAAATAAGCCTAACCGATTTTGCTCAATCAGAATCATCTCTCGCTGGCGCGCAAGCAAAATTAATAACTGCCCGAAATGAGCTTATATCCGGCAAAAAGAACTTTCAAAAAATCATAGGTTCCAAGTCTCCAGATGAGATTAATCTATCATTTATACCTAATTTGAGTACACCAACGAGCTTAAGAACAGCCTCTGTGATCTCTGATCAAATAAATCCCAGATTAAATTTAGCTAAGATAGATTTAGAAATTGCAAAAAAAGAACTTTTTGCAGCAAGAGGCGATTTAAGCCCATCAGCTTCCATATCTTACGAAAAGAAAAAAAACTACGACTTAAGCACCACAGTTGATGAAAGAGAACAAGAAGAAGTGAAAGCAACTGTTAAGTGGCCACTTTTCAAAGGTGGAAAGAATATATCGTCAGTAAAAAAAGCGGAGTTTAGAGTAGAGGAAAAAAAACTACTTTTTGAGGATATATCAGATCAAGTTAGTATAGATACTGCAAATGCTTGGACAAACTATAATTCATCTAAAAGCATACTAGATGCTACAACAGCCCAGTTAAAAGCTGCTGAAATAGCTAATGAGGGCATCACACTTGAATACGATTCAGGTAATGAGAGAACTACACTAGAAGTTATCCAATCCAGAACACTTCTTTTAGAGGCCAGAACAAGCTATGCAAACGCACAAAAAAATTTTGCAATAGCGCAATTTAGTTTGCTCGCGTCTATTGGCGATCTTTTCTTAGAAAATATTAGGTAAATTAATATATTATTTTAAGATTGATTAAAAGAACAAAATGTGTACATTTAAAACATTGATTCGTAATTAAAAAAAGGAAAAAAAAATGACTAAAAATAATTTAAAAGTAGTTAAGTCTGACTCTAAGAAAGAGCAAGAGATTAAAGAAAAAAACAAGGCATTGAACGCCGCAATTAGCCAAATCGACGATAATTTTGGTAAGGGCTCAGTAATGCGTTTAGGTCAACAACAAGCAATGGATGTTGAGTCTATCTCGACTGGATCTTTAAGTTTAGACTTAGCATTAGGAATAGGCGGATTACCTAAAGGAAGAGTTATAGAGATTTATGGCCCAGAGTCATCAGGTAAAACGACGTTAGCTTTACAAGTTGTTGCTGAAGCCCAAAAAGCTGGTGGAATTTGTGGTTTTGTTGATGCAGAACATGCTTTAGACCCTGTATATGCTAAAAAATTAGGTGTTAAAACAGATGACCTATTGATTTCACAACCAGATACCGGAGAACAAGCATTGGAAATCGCAGATACATTAATAAAATCTGGATCATTATCAGTTTTAGTAGTCGACTCTGTTGCAGCTTTAACTCCAAAAGCTGAATTAGAGGGTGAAATGGGTGATCATCACGTTGGTCTACAGTCAAGATTGATGAGTCAGGCTTTAAGAAAATTAACCGGTTCAATTTCTAAATCAAACACAATGGTCATTTTTATTAATCAAATAAGAATGAAGATCGGAGTGATGTTTGGAAACCCAGAAACTACATCAGGAGGAAATGCGCTTAAATTTTATTCGTCAGTACGTATGGATATAAGAAGAATAGGCGCTATCAAAGAAAAAGATCAAATCATTGGAAATAGCACAAGAGTTAAAGTTGTTAAAAATAAAGTAGCGCCACCATTTAAAATGGTTGAATTTGATCTTATGTATGGAAAAGGTATCAGTAAATCAGGCGAATTAATTGATCTTGGTGCGAAAGCAGATGTAGTAGAGAAATCTGGTGCATGGTACGCATATAAGGGAGAAAAAATTGGCCAAGGTAGAGAGAACGCTAAACTTTATTTAGAAAAGAATCCAAAAGTAGCGGATGAGATTGAAACAGCTATCAGAACTAAAGCTGGGTTGATATCAAAAAAAATTGAAGGAAATCCAACTCCTAAAGAAAAAGAAACAGATAAATAACGATATTTTCATTATACTCTCCACACGAAAGGTGCCCCTCGCACCTTTCGTGTGATTTCTTATTATAGACATCAAATAAAATATCTGTATTTAATAGACATATGAGCAAAATTCTAATGAGCGAGATTAGAAAGAAGTTTCTTGGCTATTTTTCAAGAAACCAACACGAAATTATAGAATCAAGCAATATAGTTCCAAATAACGATCCAACATTAATGTTTACGAATTCAGGCATGGTTCAATTTAAAAATGTATTCACGGGTGTAGAAAATAAGTCTTATAAAACCGCCACTACTTCACAAAAATGTATAAGGGCAGGTGGAAAACATAACGATCTAGAAAATGTTGGTTATACCCCCAGACACCACACTTTTTTTGAAATGCTTGGAAACTTCTCTTTTGGAGATTATTTCAAGGAAAAAGCAATTTATTACGCATGGGAACTGCTTACTAAAGATTTTGGTATTTCAAAGGATAGACTATCAGCTACTGTTTATTCTGAGGATGAAGAGGCCTATAAACTATGGAAAAAGATTGCTGGATTACCAGAAAGTAAAATAATTAAAATTTCGACATCAGATAATTTTTGGTCAATGGGTGAAACTGGACCTTGTGGACCTTGTTCTGAAATATTTTTTGATCATGGTGATAAATTAAAAGGAGGTCCTCCTGGAAGCGCCAATCAAGATGGAGATAGATTTATTGAAATATGGAACCTTGTTTTTATGCAATTTGAACAAATTTCTAAAGATAAAAGAATTGATTTGCCTAAGCCATCAGTTGATACAGGAATGGGCTTAGAGAGAATAACGGCTGTTCTACAAGGTACTCACGATAATTATGGAATAGATCATTTCAAAAAACTTATAACTGCGTCATCCGAAATTACTAATACTAAAATTAATAATGATACAATTGCAAGTCATAGAGTTATTGCTGATCATCTTAGGGCAAGTAGCTTTCTCATAGCTGAAGGAGTTTTACCTTCTAACGAGGGAAGAGGTTATGTTCTTAGAAGAATTATGAGAAGAGGAATGAGACACGCTCACACACTTGGAAGTAAAAAACCAATCTTTTTTAAATTATTTGATGTTTTATTAAACGAAATGTCAAAAAGTTATCCAGAATTAAACACTGGAAAAGATCTAATTAAGGAAACATTAAAAAACGAAGAAGAAAAATTCTCGTCTCTTTTGGAAAGAGGAATGAAAATCTTAGGTCAAAATTTAGAAAAAGTTAAAAACAATATCCTACCCGGAGAAATAGCTTTCAAATTATATGATACATATGGATTTCCATTAGACCTTACTGCTGATATTTTAAAAAATAAAAATATAAAAATTGACACTTCTGCGTTTGATAAAGCAATGCAGATAAGTAAAGAATTAGCTAGAGCAAGCTGGAAAGGATCAGGTGATAAGTCAGTAGAGGAAAAATGGTTTAAAGTAAGAGAACAATTGAACCCAACAGAATTTTTAGGTTATGAATTTGATAAAGCAGAAGGTATTGTTTTAAAAATATCGAAAGAAAATAAATTTGTTGAAAATGCAAAAGAAGGTGATGAAGTTGAAGTCATAACAAACCAAACACCTTTTTATGGTGAGTCAGGCGGTCAAGTTGGAGACCAAGGAATTATTTCAAATTCTAAATGTAAAATTAATATTCTAGACACACAAAAAAAAATGGGCGACCTATTTGTTCATTATGGAACAGTTCAAAAAGGAAAATTCGCAGTTGGAGATAGTGTAAATCTTGAAATAAACATTCAAAAAAGAAACAATGCAAGAGCAAATCACTCTGCAACACATTTACTTCACGAGGCTTTAAGAAGAACACTTGGTAAACACGTGACTCAAAAAGGATCATTAGTAAGTCCAGATAGACTAAGATTTGATTTTAGTCACAATAAGCCTATTGAAAAAGATGAAGTGGTAAAAATTAATAAAATTGTTAACGAAATAGTAAATGGTGCAAGTGATGTACAAACAAGAATTATGTCTCCTAAAGAAGCTGTTAATTTAGGAGCCTTAGCCTTATTTGGCGAAAAGTATGGTGATGAAGTCAGAGTAGTTTTTATGGGAAAAGAAAAGAATGGTTTCTTTTCCACGGAACTATGTGGTGGAACACATGTTAAAAACACAAAAGAAGTTGGAGAGTTTAAAGTAATTAGCCAGTCATCAATAGCTTCTGGAATTAGAAGAGTAGAAGCATTAAGAAAAAAACAACTTCAAGATTATGAAAAATCACTCAAAGAAGATAAGAATTTAAAAGAAAAAAATCTTAAAAACCAAATCAATTTAATAAAAAAAGATTTATTAAAACTTAAAGTGAAACCAGATTTTAAGGATAATGTTGATTTGTCAGAAAACTTAAAAAATCTTAATAAACAATTAGAAAAAATTAAAATTAAAAAGATAATTGAAGATAAAAATAAAAATATTATAAAAGATAAAAAAGTTGGTAATTTTTTATTCAGACAACAAGTCTTGAAAGATTTTCCACCAAAGGAATTAAGAAGTGTAATCGATCAAGGAAAAAAAGATATTAAAAATGGTATCGTAGTAAGTATTTCAACTTATGAAGGTAAGGTTGGTATAGCTGTTGGTTTAACTAAAAACCTCACTAAAAAATTCGACGCAGTTGAACTAGTGAAAGTAGCTTCCAAAGTTCTTGGAGGTAGTGGAGGTGGAGGGAGAGGAGATTTTGCACAAGCAGGAGGATCTCATAAAGATAATATCGAAGAAGCTTTTAAAACTTTAAATAATAAAATTAGTTAAGTTTTTTTTTAAGATTAGAGTCTATTGCTTCCAAAAATTGATTTGTCGTAAGAAATTTTTGACTCTTACTAATTAAAATTGCCAAGTCTTTAGTCATTGATCCACTTTCAACTGTTTCAATGCAAACTTTCTCTAGAGTATCTGAAAACTTAATTAATTCATCATTACCGTCTAATTGACCTCTATGAGCCAAACCTCTAGTCCATGCAAAAATAGATGCAATTGGGTTTGTTGATGTTTCTTTACCTTGTTGATGTTGTCTATAATGCCTAGTAACAGTTCCATGAGCTGCCTCAGCTTCTGCTATTTTACCATCTGGTGTTCTAAGCACACTAGTCATTAAACCTAATGAACCATAACCCTGAGCAACCGTATCTGATTGGACATCTCCATCATAATTCTTACATGCCCAAATATATTTACCACTCCACTTCATTGCACACGCAACCATGTCGTCAATTAATCTATGTTCATAAGTAATTCCAGCTTCATCAAACTTTTTCTTAAACTCTTTTTCATAAATATCTTCAAATATATCCTTAAACCTTCCGTCATATACTTTTAAGATCGTATTTTTTGATGAAAAATAAACTGGCCATTTTCTTACTAAACCATAATTTAAACATGCTCTAGCAAAATCTCTTATTGAACTATCTAAATTGTACATTGATAATGCAATTCCAGAGTCGTTAAATTTAAAAACTTCATGCTCGATTTTCTTTTTTCCATCTTCTGACTCCCACTTAATTGTCATTTTACCTTTTCCAGGAACCTTAAAATCTGTTGCTCTATATTGATCACCAAAAGCATGTCTTCCAACTATTACACTCTCAGTCCAATGCGGAACAAGTCTAGGTACATTTTTACAAATTATCGGTTCTCGAAAAATAGTTCCTCCAACAATATTTCTTATCGTACCATTTGGTGATCTCCACATTTTCTTTAAATTAAATTCCTTTACCCGGGCCTCATCCGGTGTAATTGTTGCACATTTAACACCAGCACCAAATTTTTGAATAGCTTTAGCACAATCAATTGTAACCTGATCATTTGTTTTATCTCTATTTTCCATTCCAAGATCATAGTATTTTAAGTCAATATCCAAGTATGGTTCGATTAATTTTTTTTTAATAAATGACCAAATAATCCGGGTCATTTCATCGCCATCTAGCTCTACTACTGGATTTTTAACTTTGATTTTAGCCATAATAAAAATTTAAATTGATAATTTAAGATTTTTATACATATTAACTCATTATAAGCAAATTATAAGTTATGATGTTTGAAAAAATATTTCCCAAAGTTCACCCAGAAGGATATAAATTTCTGATTATTTCCTCAATAATAACACTTGTAGCTTTATCAATATCTAGCTTTTTTGGCTTTATTTTTATTTTTATAACAATTTGGGTCTATTATTTTTTTAGAGATCCAGAAAGAGTTGTAATAGAGGATCAAAATTATTTAACAAGCCCTGCAGATGGAAGAATTTCATCTATTAGTGAAGTAAAAGGACCAGTTGAATTAGGTTTAGATAGCCAGCAATTTACCAGAGTTAGTATTTTTATGAATGTTTTTGATTGTCATGTTAATAGATCTCCCTCAAATGGTGAAATAGAGGAAATATTTTATAAGCCTGGAAAGTTTCTTAATGCTTCTTTAGATAAAGCAAGTGAAGAAAATGAGAGAAATTATTTTAAAATTAAAGATGATACAAATGAAAATATTGTCGTTGTTCAAATCGCAGGATTAATAGCTAGAAGAATAGTAACACAAGTACAAAAAACTCAAAAAATTAAACAAGGCGAAAGACTTGGTATGATTAGATTTGGGAGCAGAGTTGATATATATTTCAGTCAAAGAAATACAATGGTTAAAGTTGGTCAAAACGTTATTGCAGGCGAAAGCTTAATCGCTAGGAAATAAATGAATAAAAAAAAATTTAAAATCGTCTCTGTAAGTAAAACTAGATATATACTTCCAAGTGTGCTTACACTTGTAGGAGTTTGTCTAGGAATAAGTTCAATTAAATTTGCAATGGACGGAAATTTTGCGTTTGCAGTATTATTCTTAATTGTTGCTGCAATATTAGATGGATTAGACGGAAGAGTTGCAAGATTAATCAAAGGAACATCAAATTTTGGAAAAGAGCTAGATTCATTGACAGATTTTGTTAGCTTTGGTATTGCGCCTGGATTTATAATTTATTTTTGGGAGCTAAATAAATTTGGTAAAGTTGGATGGTTAATCGTTTTATTTTATGCAGTGTGTTGTGTTTTAAGATTGGCGAGATTTAATTTAACTAAGTTTGAAGAAAAAGAGGAATGGAAAAATAATTTTTTTCAAGGTATCCCGTCGCCTGCTGGTGGATGTTTAATACTGTTGCCTTTAATTTTTGAATTATCCAACTTTTCAAATTTGGTGAGTTTAAAAGTTATTACGCCATATTTAACTATAATAATATCATTACTTTTAATTTCAAAATTACCTACCTTCTCTTTTAAAAAAATTTCAATTAAAAGAAATATGACAATATTTCTTTTATTAGGTGTTGGTCTCTTCTTTGTATCTATTATACAATTTACTTTTGAAACACTATCTTTGGGTCTATTGATTTATTTATTACTCTTCCCTTTAGGGATTTTAAATTATAATAAAAAATCTAAATCAGTTGAAAATGAATTATTAGAGGAAGACCAACAAGATATTTTGTAATTTCAAATGGACAAAACAAACTATCAAGATCATTTTTTTTTCAAGGCAAAAAAATTAGGTTATCGCTCAAGATCTGCTATTAAATTAATTGAATTAAACGAAAAGTTTAAATTTCTTAAAAATGGTCTAAATATTTTAGATGTTGGATCATATCCAGGCGGTTGGTGCCAGGTTATTCAAAAAAGAAATAATAAGGGAAAAACTTTAGGAATAGATTTGAAAAAAATAGATCAAATAAAAGGGATCAAATTAATTGAAGGAGATTTTCTTGATACAAAATCAAAAAAAAAAATAAGTGAATATTTTGCTTCAAGCATTGATTTAATTTTATCTGATATGGCTTCAAATACCACTGGCAACAAAGGTTTAGATTGTATTAGGACTAATCAATTATGCCTTGATATACTTGATTTTTCTAAAGATAAATTAAGTAAAAATGGCGTTGTTATCTCCAAGTTTTTTATGGGTGAAGAATTTAATGAAATAAAAATTAAAGCAAAAAAAAACTTTAAAAAAATTGATTTTTTTAAACCACAGTCAAGCAGGGGTGAGTCAAGAGAAAGCTATATACATTGTTGTGGATTAAGTACATAATGATTTAAAATTTATGACAAAAACAAAAAAATATTTTTTTATCATCATATTATTTAGCATTTTAAATATGAATGGAATTACAAAAGAAAATTTCTTTTCAGAGGGAGTTAAACTTTTCAATGAAAAAAAATTTCCCGAATCTAAATTTAAATTTGAACAGGATATTGTTTTTAATCCAAAAAGTGAGAATTCTTATCTTTATTTAGCTAAAATATATAAAGAAAGAAAAAATGATGAACTTCAGGAACAAAATTTAAATACTGTTATATTAATAAACCCGCAAAATGAGGAAGCCTTATATTTATTGACACTTCTAAATATTAAAAAATCAGATTATGAAGAATCTGGCAAATTAATTAAAAAATTTAATAAAGTATGTAAAAAAATTTGTGAGAAAAAATCTGAATTGATTTCGAAATTAAAAACTTTAGAAACTAATTAGAATTTTTTACATGAGCTCTATAAAAAAAATAAAAAATATAAAAAATTTAAAAAGAAAAATCGTTTGCCTTACAGCATATTCAAAACCATTAGCTAAAATTTTGGATAAACATTGTGATATTATATTAATGGGTGATTCTGTGGCGACAGCCTTTTATGGAATGAAAAATACAAGAGAAATTAAGCTAGACACAATGATCAATCATGCAATAAGCGTTAGAAAGTCAGTTAAAAAAAGTTTATTAGTATTTGATATGCCTTTCAATACTTACAGAAATATAAAAGAGGCAAAAAAAAATATTAAAAAAGTTATACTCAAAACAAATTGTGATGCTATTAAATTAGAAAGTAATGGAAAAAATTTTAAAATTTTAAAAACTTTAGCTAACTCTGGTATTAAAGTGATGGGACATATAGGATACACGCCACAATACAAAAAATACTTTTCCCCACAAGGTGTTAAAGATAACGAAGAAATAAAATTAATTAAAGAAGCCAAAAAAATCGAGGAGGCCGGAGCTTTTGCAATTGTTCTTGAATGTGTGAATGTGGACCTTGCAAAAAAAATTACTAAAAACTTGCATATACCTACTATTGGTATTGGGTCATCCAAGTATTGCGATGGACAAATTTTAGTATTAGATGATTTAATTGGTTTAAGTGGTTTTTATCCTAAATTTGTTAAAAAATATATTAGTTTAGACAAAATTTTAAATAAAGTAATCAAAAAGTTTAGGAATGATGTTATAAGAAATAATTTCCCTAAAAATTCAAACGCATATCAAATAAAATGAACGTTGACTCACCAGAAAATAACTTCCTAAATTTTATTAGATCGAACTCAAAAATATTTATTTATTCATTAGTTACAATTTTCATAACGCTATTAATTTTTTTTTGGTATCTTAATAATAAAGAAAATAAAAAAACCATAATTTCTGATAATTATATTAAAGCTCAGTCATTTTTAAAGAATGAAAATAAAGATGATGCAAAAAAAATTTTGTTAGATATTGTAGAAAAAAATAACTCACCATATTCAACTTTGGCACTTTTTCTAATCATAGAAAACAATTTAGTTGAAAACAAAAGTATAGTCTTGGGTTATTTTGATAAAATTATCGAAAATAGCAATCTTCAAAAAGAAGATCTCAATTTAATTAAATTTAAAAAAGCTATTTACATTTCAGATTTAAAAAATGAACAAGATATACTAAAGTTGTTGAACCCGATTATTAATTCAAATTCAGTATGGAAAAATCATGTTCTTAAATTTTTAGGGGATTTCTATAAATCAAATAATCAAACTCAAAAAGCAAACCAATATTACTCATTACTATCTAATAATAATTAAAAAGAAAAAATGATTTTTTTAAAAAAAAATTTACTTAGAAAAATATTATTTTTAAATATAATATTCTTTCTTATAAGTTGTTCATTTGGGGCTGGTAAATGGGATAATATTGAGGAAGACCTTAAGATAGCCAAACAAAGAGAGAATGCCAAAATAATTTTTTCTACTAAAAAAAAATTTGATTTAGAAATAAATGGCGAAACTAAAATAAATGTTAAAAAATCTTTACTTAACAAAAATTGGCAGGAACAAAATTTTTCCAGCAATAATATAATACCGCATCTTGAATATAAGAATAAAAAGGAATTAATTTTTAAAAGCAATAAAATTGGTAAAAATAAATTTAATGTTAAAAATCTAGATTTTGAACCTATATTAGAAAATAATACTATTTTTTTTTATGATCCAAGTGGAACCATATTTAGTTATTCGCTAAAAGATGAGAAAATTAATTGGAAGTACAATTTTTATAAAAAGAGATTTAGAAATAGTCCGAAGGACCTCAACATGTCAATTAAAAATGAAAATTTAATTATATCAGATAACTTTGGATATATTTACAATTTAAGTAAAAATAATGGGGAAATAAAATGGGCAAAAAACTATAATGTTCCATTTAAATCTAATATAAAAATTGATAACGATAATATATTTTTAATAAATCAGGATAATAAGTTTTATATAATTTCTGCAAAAACTGGTAAACAAATTTTAGATTTAGAAACATTTCCATCATTACTAAAAACAAATACCAAAACCAATGTAAGTGTTGATAAAGTTAAAAAAAATGTGTACTTTATAACTTCTTCAGCAGAAATTTATTCTTTAAATTATAAAAATAGGAACATAAACTGGTTATTTAGTTTAACCGCGGGAAGCACTGACCAACAAATTGATCTCTTTTTTTCGTCTCCAATAGTTTACAAAAATAATCAAATTGTTTTAAGTAGTGCTATATCTACTTTCTCAATGAATTCTAATGATGGCAGATTAAACTGGGAAATACCAGTTGAAAGTAACATTTTACCTATTTTAATTGGAGACAACATTTGCCTTTCTTCAAAAGATGGTTTTATTTTAAATGTAGAAAAAAATAGTGGCAAGGTAATTTGGTCAAAAAAAATATTTAAGAAATTAAAAAAATTAAGTTATGAAAAGACTGGCGATGTAACTTCTACTTTATTCTTATCTAATAAACTTTTTCTAACAACTGAAAATGGTTACTTTATATTTTTGAATTTTGAGACAGGTAAAATTATTAGTTATACAAAAGTTGCTAAAGGTTTTTTAACAAAGCCAATAGTCAATGATGGAAAAATTTTCATTATAGATACCAAAATGAGAATATTACAGTTCAATTAATTCTAATTACTTGATTTACCACTTAGTAATGATAATTGAGTTATTTTATCATCTTTGATTTGATCAACTAAATCAACTGGGTAATCACCTGTAAAGTAATGATCAGTCAATTGTGGATATGTCTTATTTCTACTTTCACGAAAAATCGCTTTATAGAGTCCATCAATACTTAAAAATTTTAATGAACAAGCTTCAATATGTTTACACATTTCCTTTAAATTTTTATTTGCTGCTAGCAATTCCTTTCTTGAAGGCATGTCTATTCCATAAAAATCTGGATGTTTAATTGGAGGAGACGCTATTCTTACATGAACTTCTTTTGCTCCACCGTCATATAACATTTTGACAATTTTTGAGCACGTTGTACCTCTTACAATAGAGTCATCAATTAATATGATTGATTTATTTTTTATAGATGATTTATTTGAACTCAGCTTCAACTTTACTCCAAAACTTCTAATATTTTGTTTTGGTTCAATAAAAGTTCTCCCAACGTAATGATTTCTTATTAATCCAAGTTCAAATCGCATTTTTTTATGTTGGCTATAGCCAATAGCCGCAGGTACACCTGAATCTGGAACTGGAACTACTATATCGCCCACATCGTCTGACTCTTTTGCCAATTCGTAACCAAAATCTTTTCTATATTCATAAGCGCATTTACCTTGCAGATAACTATCTGGTCTTGAAAAATAAACATACTCAAAAACACACGGCCTAGCTCTTTTTTTTGTGAAAGGCTTTATACTTTTAAAATTATTATTTTCGATTACGACAATTTCCCCATTTTCGATTTCTCTAATAAATTTTGCACCAATTATGTCAAAAGCACATGTCTCAGATGCTAAAACATATGAATTTTTTATTTTTCCTAAAACTAAAGGACGAATTCCTAAAGGATCACGAGCACCTATCAATTTCTTATTACTCATCATGACTAATGCATAACCACCCTGGACTTGAAAAAGTGTATCTATAATTTTATCTATCATTTTAGTTCTTTTTGATTTTGCAATTAATTGCACAACAGTTTCAGTATCAGACGTTGTCCTGAAGATTGCGCCATTTCTGACCAACTTATCTCTAAGTTTTAAAGCGTTAGTAAAATTTCCATTATGAGCAACACTTATGCCCCCACTAAAAATATCAGCAAAAAAAGGCTGAATATTTCTAAGAGATGTTTCACCAGTGGTTGAATAACGATTATGACCAATTGCTGATTTACCAGGTAATTTTTTTAATATTTCATTATTAGTAAAATTGTCTCCTACTAAACCATGTCTTTTCTCTGAGTGAAAATTTTTTCCATCAAATGAGACAATTCCACAACCTTCTTGTCCCCTATGCTGTAAGGCATGAAGACCTAACGCAGTAATTGTTGAGGCATCATTAAAATCATGAATACCAAAAACACCACATTCCTCTCTAATTTTTTTTTGTTTAAATTTTTTCAATTTCTTCTTTTGTTTCTTCAATTTCATTTCTACTTGGAAATTCTTCAATTAACAACTTGCTTCCTTTTTCTACAATTGGAAAAGAAAAAGATTTATTTAATGACATATCCCATTTTTCATAAGAATAAAACCAATTAACTACTGTAAATATACAAACAATAAAAACATAACCCTTAAAAATACCAAAGAAGAAACCAAATGATTTATCCACAGATCCTGCTCCGGTATATGAAAAAAGTTTACCCAGCGTTTTTCCAGTAAGAATCAGCACAAAAATTGAGACTATGTAAATAAATATTCCTAAACCAATTCCTGATAAAAATTTATTGTTAAAATAATCTGTAATGTATGGTTCTAAATTTGGAACTAAAATTATAGTTATAACTAGCGCTAATATCCATTTTAAAAAAGATATGAGGCTTAAAAAAAAACCTTTAACAAAACATTGAAATGAAAAATAGATAACAAAAAATAAAAATATAATATCAAATAAAACAATATTTTCTTTTACAAAAGCAATTATGCTATCAAACATTTCCGAAAGGTTTAAAAGTTAATATCAATTTTGGCAAAAGAGTTAACACAGAAAGCATAGCTAAAAGCATAGCAATTCCAGTGAAAACACCAAAATAGATTGTTGGTATAAAATTAGAAAGTACTAGTATTGAAAATCCAAATACAATAGTTATTGAAGTATTTAATATTGCTACACCTACAGTATTATGGCATTTATCAAGAGTTAAATTATAATCATTATTTTTTTCAAATTCCTCTTTAAATCTATAAATATAATGAATACTGTTATCTACAGCTATACCTATTGTAATTGCCGCTATTGTGATTGTCATCATGTCTAATGGTATTTCTAATAAACCAATTATACCTAAAATTAAAAATGCAGCCATAAAATTTGGAACTACTCCAATCAATGCAAGTGTTGTATTTCTAAAAAGAATTAAAAACATTAATGTGATACCTGCCATTACCACACCTAAAGTTAATATCTGAGATTTAAATAAACTTTGAAGAAGATTATTAAATAATATTAATACACCAGCTAATTTAAATTCTTTAGCTTCTAAACCGATTTCATTTCTTAAATCATAATCAATTTTTTTTAGTAATTCATTTCTTCTTAGATTTTCCTTTGAGTCCATTACTCTTAAACCTATCCTAGCCTCATTATTTTTTATCGATATATATGGATCAATTACCTCTTTTTTAATTGAGTCTGGTAATTTTGTATACAAAACTCCCATCTCAAGTCCCTCAAGTTTTTTTCCATCATTTAAATCTTCAGCAACTCTTACAATCGATGCAAAAGATATAACCTTACCAACCGAGTCTAAGCTATCAAGATAATCATGCACTTTAGTAATTTTATCAATTTTATCTCTCGTAAACCAATACTTAGAATCGTCTTCATCTTGTTCACCCCATTCATCATCTTCATTATCTTCATCTGTCTTACTATTTTCAGGAAATTTAATGATTATATTTAAAGGTGTAGTACCTCCTAATTTATTATCAATTAACTTCATCCCTTTATAAATTTCTGTTTCTTTATTAAAATAGTTAATAAAACTATTCTCCACTTCAAGTTTTGTTATTCCAATAACACTTACAATTATTACTATTAAAGCAGATGAAAATATAATTTTTGTGTTGTTCATAGATACTTTGGCCAAGAAAGATGTTATTTTTGATCTTTTTTGTTCTTTGTAACTGATATTTTTTTTACTCAAAATGGTTAATACTGAAGGTAATAATGTAAAAGTAATGAACATTGACACCAACAAACCAACAGTCATCATCCAACCAAAGTCAATAATTGGTTTGATTTCACTAAAAATTAAAGATAAGAATGCACAAATTGTTGTGAGTACAGTATAAAATATTGGCCAAAACATTTTTTGTGAAGTCCAAATAAGAGCTTCGCTATTCGGGACTTGAGGATTATCTTTTCTATATTGCAAATATCTTACGCTCATGTGAATATTCATAGCCATAGTTAAAATTAGCATCAGAGCTATAAAATTTGATGATATTACTGTTACTTTCCAACCTACTAAACCTAAAAAGCCAATCATTATAAAAACAGAAAAAAAACAACTTAATAATGGTACGACAACCCATAAAAAATTTCTAAAAACAAACCACAACGTAAAAACAATAAATAAAAATACCCCTCCACCAAAAACTACAATATCGTTTTTTATAAAAGTCATCATATCATCAGCAATCATAGGTATACCGCCAAGATGAATTATAGGATAAATATCTGATTTCGCTCTTTTTACTTTACCTGGCGGAGGATGATCTTTTATTATTTTTCGAATTTCGTTTATGTTTTCATGATTTTGTTTATTAAAATTTTTTTTATAATTATCGAATTCTTTCAAGAAAGCTTTGTAAGCATTCTTTTCATTACCTGTTAATTCTCCTTTTGATTTACGTTCTAAATACTCGTTTTTAGTTTTTATATATTCTGAAAGTTTTTTGTCGGGCTTAATATAAACTAATATTCCACTGGTTTGACCATCTTCGCTTATGACAAAATTCCTATATATTGGACTTTCGGTTATCTCGTTAAAACCTCTTTCTAGGTTAACATCTGCACTGGATAAAGTTTTAAAGTTTCTAATCCTTTCTGATAAAGGATCGTCATTATTCTTTAGCAGTGGAACATCTAAAATTGTAATTACATTATCTACCCAATCGAGATTTTCTAATGAATTTTTTAATAGTCCAATATTTTTAATAGTACTCTCTGATTTAAAATCATATTCCTCTTCAGGTAGATGGCTATATGTTAAAACCAAAAAATCTTTAGTACCATATTTTTTGTTAACTTCTCTCAAGTATTTTAAGTCCGGATCGTTTTCAAGAAGCAGAGTATCCGAAGATGCATCTAATTGAAAATTTTTTGAATAATATCCAAAAGTTAGAAGTAGAATCAATAGTAAAGTCAAAGTAAACTTTGGTTTTTCTATTATTAGTTTTTTGTATAATTTATTAAACAACACTATTATGAGATATAACGTAAAAGGAAAGAATTTAAAATTATATATTTTTTAATTTTTTTGAGCGTCTTTGAACTTAGTATAAATGGCCTCAAATTCAACTTTTACATTTCCAGTTGGTCCGTGTCTTTGCTTTCCGATTATTATGTCTGCAGAACCTAAAATTTCGTTCATTTTTGATTGCCATTCTGCATGTTCAATGCTACCTAGTTTAGGCTCTTTTCTTTCCAAGTAATATTCTTCTCTGTAAACAAACATAACTACATCAGCATCCTGCTCGATAGATCCTGATTCTCTTAAATCAGATAACTGAGGTCTTTTATCATCCCTTTGCTCTGCTGCCCTAGAAAGCTGAGAAAGTGCTAGCACAGGAACATTGAGTTCTTTAGCTAAAGCTTTTAAGCCCTGAGTAATTTCTGAAATTTCTTGAACTCTACCATCGTATCGTCTTGATCCCGCTGACATTAACTGGATGTAGTCTACAACAATTAAATCCAATCCAAACAATCTCTTAATCCTTCTAGCTCTATTTGATAATGTAGAAATAGTAATAGCAGGTGTTTCATCAATTAACATGGGAAGTTCATGTATACTTCTAGATGTCTCTATTAATCTGTTCATTTCATCCTCAGTAATTTTACCTCTCCTTATGTCGTTTGATTTAATTTTTGATTGTTCTGAAACAATTCTTGTCGAAAGTTGTTCTGAAGACATTTCTAAAGAAAAAAATGCAACTACAGATTTTTTGTTATCATCTGAATTTTTTTTTGCAGCATGAAAAGCTATATTGGTAGCCAAAGCTGTTTTACCCATTGAAGGACGTCCCGCAATAATAATTAAATCTGATTTATGAAGTCCACCTAGTCTTTCATCAAGGTCAGTTAGTCCAGTGGGAATTCCAACAATCCCCTGATCATTTTTCATAGCATTAGTTGCCATTTCTAAAGTTTGGTCTAAAGCTTTTCCAAATTGTGAAAAGGATTGACTAAAAGTTCCTCGCTCAGCTAAATCAAACAAAAGTTTTTCAGTATTTTGAATTATTTCGTCCCCTGAAAGTTCAAGAGACTCATTCATAGACTCATCCGTTAAATTTTCAGAAATTTTTATTAACTCTCTTTTAACAAATTTCTCATGAATAATTTTGGCGTAATCAACACATTGTCTTACAGACGAGGAAAATCTTGTAAGTTTTACAAGGTACTCCGTACCCCCGATTTCTGATAAACTACTCTCATTTTCAAAAGCACTTTTTAAAGTTATTGGATTTGCTATCATCCCCTTGTTATGTAATTTTTCAATTTGTTGATAAATCTTTGAATGCAGAGGATCATAAAACTCTTTTTCATTTATGATATTTGCAATTTCATCAATAATGTCATTATTTACTAGAACAGAACCTATTAAAGTTTGCTCTGCTTCAATATTTGAAGGCAATTTTATTTCTTTTGAAATTGGTTTAATCTGTAAATTGTCCATTTAAATTCTAATTTACACTAGTAAAACTATTTTTGTAAAAATAAAAGTTATTAACTTTTTTCTTTGGCTGTGGAGAATTTGATTATTTTTTTAAAGTCTTTTTTTCAACTGATACACGTAATTCAGCAATTAAATCAGAATGTAAATTTATTGTAATTGGAAATTGACCAATTTTATTGATCTCTTTTTTAATGTCTATTTGGGATGGGTGTATGGTCTGTTTAAAATTATCTAAGAAGTATTTTGATATTTCTTTTGGTTTAATTGCACCATACATGTCACCATTTTCCTTAGTTTCTTTACTAAAAATAATGAGTTTCTTTTTAATTTTCTCATAAATTTCTTTTGCTATTTTTTTCTGCTCTGAATTCTTTTTATTAATTTCAGTTCTTTTTTTGTTAACAAATTCTATATTTTTTTTATCTGCTCTAAGTGCTTTTCCAAACTTTATAAGAAAATTTCTTCCGTACCCGTCTTTCACATTTACGACTTGACCAACATCCCCTAAATTCCTAATTTTTTCTAGTAAGATTATTTCCATTAAATAAGCCCCAATACTTTTGCTCTTTTTATAGCAGTAGATAACTCTCTTTGCTTAAACTGACTTACCGAGGTTATTCTTGAAGGTAAGATTTTGCCCGTATCAGACGTATATCTTTTTAATAATTTAATGTTTTTGTAGTCTACTATAGGGGAATTTTTCTGTGATAGTGGACAACTTCTTCCAAATTTCATTTCTGGTTTTTGAAAAAGAGTTAGTTTATTCTGGGAACCAAACTTCTTACCTTTTTTATTTTTTTTATCTCTACGCATATAAATCTATTTTTTTATTCCAAAATACTCATTTTCTAAATCTAATTTATTATATTTTACAGTGAGATATCTAATGACATTAGTATCAATTGAAAGTAATTTTTCAACTTCTCTGACAACCTTGCCTTCACTTTCCATTTTAAAATGGACAAAAATACCTTTTTTATTTTTTTTTATCTTATTGGCTAAATTTAACAAACCCCATTTTTCGGTTTTTAATATCTTTCCAGATTTATCAATTATTTTAGAATATTTAGAAATTAGGTTTTCAACCTCTTTTTCTGAAAGATCTTGTTTTCCAACGATTGTATGCTCGTAAAATGCCATTTTTCAAATAAAATAATACTTTTTTAGTCGGGACTTATACTATTTAAATTTTGTTTGTACAATAGTAATAATAATGAGATTTATATTTGAATAAAATGAAAACTCTAATGTTTCCAGGCCAAGGTTCGCAATCAGTCGGAATGGGTGCCGATTTATATAAAAATTTTGAATTAGTAAAAAAGATTTTTAATCAAGCAGATGAAAAATTAAATTTTCATTTATCAAAAATAATATTGGATGGCCCTGAAAATGAGCTTAAACTTACCAAAAATACTCAGCCAGCAATAATGACATTAAGTTACTCAATTTATAAACTTATTGTCGAAGAGTTTGGTATTGATATTAAAAATATAAAATATTTTTGTGGACATTCATTAGGTGAATATAGCGCTCTAGTTTCAATTGGATCACTCACATTTGAAGATGCTTTATATCTTTTGCATGAGAGAGGTAAATCAATGCAGGAGGCCGTTCCCGAAGGTCGCGGTGCAATGTTAGCTGTTTTAGGAATTAAATTAGAAGATATAGAGAAATTGATTAATGAAATAAAAGTTAAGGGGGCATGCGAAATTGCAAATGACAATTCAGATAGTCAAGTAATTTTAAGTGGCGAAAAAAAAGCAATAGATGAAATTAGTGACATTTTAAAAAAAAATAAAAAAAAATCAATTTTTTTACCTGTCAGCGCTCCTTTCCATTGTTCTTTAATGAAAAGTGCAGCTGAAAAAATGAAAGATAAAATTCTTAAAACAAATTTTAAAAAACCAAATAAGGAAATAATCAGCAACGTTACTGCAAGACCAGTAGTGGATACCGAGATTATTAAAAAATTATTAATCGACCAGATCAGTTCTAAAGTAAGATGGAGAGAAAGCCTTCTATATATGGTAGAAAATGGTGTTAATGAATTTATTGAAATTGGTCCTGGTAAAGTTTTATCAGGTTTAGCTAAAAGAATTGGTGGAAATATCAATGTCAAAAGTATAAATACAATTGAAGATATCAAAAGTCTTAAATGATAAATTTTAAAAATAAAAAAATCTTGATTACAGGTGCCACTGGTGGAATTGGTGGTGCATTAGTTAAAAAGTTTAGCTCCCTTGGAGGAACTATTTTAGGTACTGGTACAAAACCAGAAAAATTAGATATTATAAAAAAAGAAAACCCTGAAGTAAAAACCAAAAAGTTTAATCTTTCAGACCATAATGAAATTGAAAATTTTATAAATTCTACAACATCGGAATTAGGTGGATTAGATATTTTAATAAATAATGCGGGAATGAATATTGATAATTTATCATTAAGAATGAAAGATGAAGACTGGAAAAAAGTAATTGATGTTAATCTAACTTCTACTTTTTTATTGTCAAAATATGCGATTAAAAATATGCTTAAAAATAAATTTGGAAGAATTGTAAATATTACCTCTATCGTGGGCCATACAGGAAATCTTGGTCAATCTAACTACTCTGCATCGAAGTCAGGTATAATCGGAATGTCCAAAAGTTTAGCGATAGAGTATGCGAAAAAAAATATTACAATTAATTGTGTATCACCTGGATTTATAGTTTCAGACATGACTGATGCAATTAACGAAAAGGTTAAACTTAATTTGATCTCAAGAATACCCATGGCTAAATTAGGAACGGCAGAAGATGTATCGAATTGCGTTGCCTTTTTGTCTTCTGATTTGGCCTCATATGTTACAGGTGAAACAATACATGTTAATGGCGGAATGTATATGTCTTGACAAAAAAACAGAAAAAATTTAATACGGTTAATAAATATTCAAAAAGGAATTTAAAAATGACAAAAGATGTAGGAGCAACAGTTAAGAAGATAGTAGCAGATCACCTAGGTGTAGACGAACAAAAGGTAACCGAAGAAGCAAGTTTTATTGATGATCTCGGTGCGGACAGTTTAGACACAGTTGAATTAGTCATGGCTTTTGAGGAAGAGTTTGGATCAGAAATTTCTGATAGTGAAGCTGAAAAAATTTTAACAGTTGGAGACGCAATAAAATTTATTGAGAGTCACTCTAATTAATTAAAGTAATTTTTTTCACTAAATGAATAAATCTAAAAAGCCTTTGATGCTTGTGCTATCATCACCTTCTGGGGCTGGAAAGACAACTCTTTCAAAAAAAATTCAACAATCTAACAGTTCTTTTGAAATTTCAGTATCTCACACAACAAGAAAACCACGACCAAATGAAGTTGACGGCGTAGACTATCATTTCGTAAGCAAAGAAAAATTTAGTTTACTTTTGAAAGAGAAAGCTTTTTATGAGCATGCACAAATATTTGGAAATTTTTACGGGACATCTAAAACTTCGATAAAAAAAATAACAAACAATAACCATAACGTTTTATTTGATATTGACTGGCAAGGAAGCGAGCAACTGAGCAAGTTTAAAGAATTAAACTTGGTTAAAGTATTTATTCTTCCACCCAGCAAGGAGGAATTAGAAAAAAGGCTAATTGCACGAAATCAGGATGATAAAGAGGCAATCAAAAGAAGGATGCTTGCATACTCTAAAGATATCTCTCATAAAAAAGATTATGATTATGTTCTCATTAATGACAATGTTGAAAATTGTTTTAATGAACTTAAAAAAATTGTTTCAAAACATCTAAATTGAATAAATTAATTAATTTTTTTTTCATATTTTTCAGTTATTCTAAAAAAATCGTTACTTGATAAATCTGCTGGCCTTTTATTTAAATCAATTTTTAATAATTTAGCAATATCCTTGTAATTCTTAAAAATTTTTGAAAAGGGTTTGTTTATCATTTTTCTTTTAGCGGAAAAAAAGATTTGAGTAATTTTTTCTAAATTTTCAATATTTTTAATATTGAAAGATTCCTTAAGTTTTGGTTTAAAAACTATTACTTCTGACTCAACTTTTGGTACTGGAAAAAAACACCTTTTTGAAACCTTAAAGTTTTCAACAATATCTAATCTTAAATTAGATAGTACTGTAATTCTACTAAAGTCTTTAGTATTAGGTTTTGCTAAAATTCGATCAGCAACTTCTTTTTGAAACATAAAAATTATTTTTGAAAATGAAGGAGGCCATTTTTTTAACTTGATAAATTTTGCAAATATTTGAGTAGAAATATTGTAGGGTAGATTTCCAAATATTAAATCAATACTTAAATTTTTATCAATATTAAATTCTAAAATATCATCATTAAATAAAGTATAATTTGGGAAAGAATTTAGTTTTGAATTTAAGATCTCGCAAAGTCTTTTATCCTTCTCAACTAAAAAAATTTTTTTAGGTTTTTTTTGTAAAATGTTTGTTGTTAAATTTCCTGTTCCTGGACCAATCTCTAAAACTGTTTTATTTTCAATATCAACAAGATTTGAAATTTTATTAATTATATTTTGATCAATCAATAAATTTTGACCTAATGATTTTTTAAATTTAACCATTAATCTTACTAAAAAATTTAATACATTCTACTAAGCTTTTTGGGTTCGCTAAGTTTTTTTTTATAATACCTTCACCAGTTCCATGATCAGGAGATACTCTGATATAAGGTAATCCAAGAGTTACATTTATTGCATCGAAGTTATATAATGCCTTGAATGGTGATAAAACTTGATCATGATACATTCCTATTATCACATCATATTTTTTTTTTGATTGATTATTAAAAGCTGTATCACCAGAAATTGGACCATAAACAAAAACTTTATTTTTTTTTAGTGTTTTGATAGCTGGAATGATTGTTTTTGATTCTTCAGACTCTTTTCTAAATTCAAAATTATGCGGATTTAAACCTAATATACCTATTTTAGGCTTAATATTAAACCGTTTCTTATAAAAATTATTTATTGTTAATGATTTGTCTATAATAATTTTTTTGGTTATTTTTTTTGAGACGTTTTTGATTTTAATATGAGTAGTGATTGGTGAAACAGATAATGACTTATTATAGATAAGCATTGCCTCTTTACCCAAAACTTTTTCTTTTTTTGCTAAAAATTCAGTAATACCCATAGTTCTAAGCCCGAATGTTTCGAATTTATTTATGGGGCAATTTATAAATCCAGCAACTTTCTTTTTTTTTGCAAGATCAATTGCAATCTTAAAACAATTCATTATGTAGGACCTTTTATTTTTTATTGGAACTTTAAATGGGTTTTTGAATTCTAGAGGCACATCTAATACAAAGTTGTTTTTAGCAAAATCATAATTATCAATTCTTATAATTTTTTTTAATTTTATATTAGATTTTAATTGATCAAATTGTTTTTTAATCAATTTATAATTCCCAATAATGAAAAAGTTTTGTCTATTAAATTTTTTTTTCATTTTCAAAACTTTACCAATTATTTCAGAATTAATACTATTAGGTTCTCCGGAAATTATACAAATTAAATTTTTCATAAAAATTTAATTTGAATTGATCTTTCAAGATTGGAAAAATGCATGTTTGAAAACATTTTTAATTTTTTTTCTTTTTCCTGATTAATAATTTTTTCTTTTATAAGGTTGATTTCTTTTTGGTCAGAATTATCTTTTAAACTTTCAATTTTAATTTGAATTTTATTCTCTATTTCAGCAGTATTAAGTGAAATCTTGTTTTTATAAATTTGGAAAATCATGTAATTCCATTTTAGGTCAGTTTCAAACCTTTTTTTTAATTCTTTAAAACTCAGATTATTTCTTTCAAGAATTTGCTTTAAACCTTGTTGATCAACCCCTAATTTTTTAGAGGTATTTAAAATTAAAGCGTCTAGTTGTTTTTTATTATATTTATAAATGTTTCTTCTTTTTATTTCACTTTCTTTTATATTTCTTTTTATTAGAGACTTTACTGCCAACCCTTTAATTTGCTCTCTATTGTTTTGATTTATTTCTGTATCAGAGAGGATAGCTATTAGCTTTACCTCCTTTAGTAAATCAACTGTGGTAATAGGATAATCTCCAACTGAAATTATAATTTTATTATTAATTTGTGAATGGACAATTTTATTTTGTAATAAAAAAAACATTATTATGAAAAAAAATAATGGGAGTTTTTTTTTCATCTATCAATAAGTGGAGATCTTGCTTCACCAAATGGGAAAAGTGTAACTCTAAACATTAAAGAGTCTGACGGTTCTACATCTCTGTCAGAATAAAATTCTCTTCTAAAAACTAGTCCTGCTCTTAGACAATCATTAATATAATCATATGCTAAATCATAAAACTCCGTTGAGTCTGTTTCTAAGTTTTTCTTAATATTAAAGTTTAGTTGTCCAGAATTATTAAAATCAACATTTATTCCAGACTTAATATAGTTGCTCGTACCTATATGATTGTTTTCCTCAAGATAATTTAAATTAAAACTTGTATTTCCTAATATAAGGTTAGCCTCCAAGTCATTATAATTAATGTCATTAAAATTATGATCTAATGAAAATTCGTTTTGTATATTAAAATTTTCACTTATTTTTATGAAAGCTTCTCCAACAAGATCAGATGCTTTTTGATCTAAAGAACTTTTAGAAGGTATTGAGCTATTTTCTTTAAAACTTTGAATTTGTGCAAGCGATAATGAGTAATTCTTATCTCCTTTAAGTCCTTCATCTAATTCATAACTAGATATCTCAAATCCAGTTGCAATGCTTTCACCTTCTTCAATTATATCTGGTTGTGCATTTTTATTTAATAGAAATGCATTAGAATATGATAATTTTAAATCATCATCTTGAATGTTTCTCATATGACCTGGAGCGTATCTAAATGAGAGTTTTGGTGTAAAAAAATTAATCTTATTTTTATCTTGGTATCTTTTTGACATTGGAAGTTTTGCGTCATAAGCTAAAACTCCTGATACCTCACTATTTAGACCTTCAGTTTTATATTTTTGTGCTCCTTCAGCTTCGTAGTTAACAATTTTGAAAAGCCCTTTAAATTTATTTTGTATCCCATTTAGACTAACAAAAGGGTTCGATTGCCAATTAATATCATTTATCCAAAATTTTGTAGTTTGATTAACTTTAAAGTTTTTAACAAAGGCATTACTCTTTATATCAAATACCCCAGTCTTATCTCCTGTAAACAAATTACGCTCAAATAAAATATTTGGCATAGAATATTCAAACCTTGTTTTATCAGAGTCATTGCTAGTTAAATTTTCATACATTGCTGCACTTATACCTAGATAACTTTTATCACTCTGAAATTCATAATTTATATCTTTAGTGATAATATTATCGTTTTTATCAACAAGTTCAGTTTCAATGTCATGAACCTTTAAATAAGTATCATTGTTCACTTGTTGAAAATTTATTTCTAAATTACTTGAAAAATCATCTTTGGATAGGTCGTGATTATATTTTACAAAAAGGTGTGATCTTGAACCCTCTGATTTTTTTAATTTATCAGTTTTTTTATAACCTTTTGTATACCCTGAGTCGACCAATAGAAAAGAGTCTTTAAATGCATGTCTGTATTCATGTAAAACTAGAAGATTTTCTTTTGTATATATTTTAGGAGTGAAAGTCATATCTCTATTATCTGAGATTGCCCAAAAATAAGGTGTCGACGTGCTGAAACCAACTGAACTATTATCCTCTAGAGTCGGGAACAAGAAACCAGATTGTCTCTTTACAGTAGGACCTGGATGAAAAAATTTTGGAAAATAAAAGATTGGAAAATCGTAAATCTTTAGCACTGCATTGTCATAATAAACTGTTTTTTTGGCTTTACTGTGTTGAATCTTCTTAGCCTGAATTGACCATGGTGGACATTTTTTTCCCTCTCTATTTTTACATGTCGTAAAAATACCTTTTTGAAAAGTTGCACCATCATTGTCTATAAGTGCCGAATTAGCAAAAAATCTTGGTTCATTTTTCTCATCATTTTTAAAGTTACCATCATTAAAAAAAGACTTAACATCACTTCCAACAATTTTTCTATTTTTTTCATCGATGTAAATTTCTGAAAAAGAATATTTATTGGTTTTATTATCAAATACTTCGATGTCTCCTTGCGAAAAAAACATTTTTTTAGAAGTAGAGTAATCAAACATATTTACATAAACTTGATTTCCATTAATATCAGTAATTATAGTTTTTGATGTTGAATAAATAATTCCCTTTTTATTATCATAAAAAATATCATTTCCTTGTATCCTAAATTTTTCTGAGGTTACAATATCTGTTTCACCAAAAGATCTCATCAATTCATTATTTTTATCGTACTCAGCTTTTTCAGCAAATATTATATTTTTATTTATATCTGTTATTTGAACATTGCCTTCAGCTTGAATAATTCTAGTATCTTTATTAAGCTTTACCTGATTAGCTTTTATATCTAACTCGTTTGCAATAATATTTGGGCTTTGCAACAAGCAAAATATCAATGATGATATTTTTAAAAATTTACTTTTCATTTATTTGAATAATTCCTACAGAACAAAATAATGTTAAAATAAGTATTGGAGACCAAACAGAAAGTTCCATTGGTATCCTCTCAGTAGTCCCCAAAGCCATTGAAAAGTTTTTAAAATAAAAAATAATTACACAAGTAATAATTGATAAAATTATATAATAAATATTTTGTTTTTTTTCATTTGAGCTTAGAATAAAAATACTAGCAAGACAAACCATTAAAACCAAAAAGAATGGGAGAGACAAATAATAATGTCTTTTTTCATTAAGCAGTCTTTCATTATAACCTTTTTGACTTAATTCCTTAAAATTTGTCATTATTTTGAAAAAAGAAATAGTATCTAGATTTGAATATATTGAATTAAACTTATCTTTTGTAAAAGTTGACTCAAAAATTAAATTTTCAAAATTATTCTTTTCATTTTGATCAATTACACTTAATTTAACACCATCTTTAATCACCCAAGGAGTATTTAATATATTTGCAGTTTTTGCTTCTATTCTTTCAACCAAAATATCATCCTCAAAGCTATATATACTCACATCAAAAAGTAAATCACCATCAATTTTTTTGGATTTTATAATATTAGTTTTGGATCCAATATTTTCTTTTAACCAAACACCGTTGCTTGTAATTGAAGCTAAATGAGATTTATCAATATCATAACTACCTTTAATATCTTCATAATATTTTACCATAACCGATGTAATTGGATTAAAAGCTATCAAAATTATAATACCAACAAGGAAAGAGGTAATTCCCAATAAGTATACAAATTTTGTACTTGATAAACCAAACGTTTTTAATGATAAAATTTCACCGCTATTTTTAAGTTTTAGTAAAGTCCACATCGCAGATAAAAAAATTATGAAGGGAAAAATATTAATTAAAATACTTGGAATAATCATTAAAGACAAAGCTATTGGCAACATTATTCCAACATCGTAATCAGTAAAATATGTTACTTCCTCTCTTAAATTCATTATAAGACCAGCTGCTGAAATTATTAAAGTAACATTAAAAGTACTTAATAAAAATTCTCTAATTATATATGTATTGATAACTGAATTTTTAATCATTTCTTCCTCAAGTTTTCATATAAAAAGTTTCTTATTATTTCTAAATATATTAGCGGTATAAGTATAATTGGAGTAAAATAATAGATTAAAGAATTATTAAAGGATTTTCCCGAGTACTTTACTAATATTTCTGCAATAACTAATATTAAAAATGCAATTAAAGTAAATATATATCTAAAATAATTTTTAAATCTGTTTTCATTTTTTTGATTTAAAAGGAAACAAACAATTAAAGTTATTACAGGAATATAAAGAGGCATACCAAATCTTCTATTTATTTCAGACAAGATATCATTCTTCTTATGGTCATTTGGACAATTAACAATTTGTTGCTGACCTTTATTGAAATAGCATTTAATGAGTAAATTTGAAGGAGTTTCTTGTATTTTTGTCTGCACAATAGATCTTGTCTTCATGTTATCTAATTTTAAAACAGTTTTTTTAAATTTAATAGTCTGTATATTTTTATCAGCTTTTTGCGATTGAATTATTCCATCTGACAAAACTAATGCTGGAGCACTTGGATTAACAACTCTTCCACTTTTTGCAAAAATTGAAATATTTTCTGTTTCGTTTACATTTTCAATACTTTTTAAAATTTTACTTTCATCTCTTATAAATATATTCTTCATATCTCCATTATTATTCTTTGCTTCTACAAAAATGGTGAGACCTGCTACCGTATCATTAAATTGATTTGTCTTTATCATACTAGAGATAAAATCTAAATTTGATGACTTAATTAGTGATCTTGAATAATTTAATACAGATGGATTTACTATTGACGCCAAAAATAATTGAAGAACTGTTACGATTAAGGAAATTTTAACAAAAAAATTTACAACCTTTATTTTATTGACCCCAGCAGTCCACAAAATAATTAGTTCATTTTCATTTTCAAATTTTAAAATTGTAAGAACTAAAGATATTAAAAATGATAAAGGAATAAATTTAGTTAATATTTTAGGTACATTTAGTAGTGAATACCCAAGATATACAGATAAAGCATGTCCATCCTCGACTACCAAATCTAAGAAATTTACTGCTTGAACAGTCCAAACTATCGCAGTAAAAGTGAGCAAAGTAATTAAGAAATACTTACTAAATTCAAAAAAAAAGTGTTTATAAATTTTATTACTCAACATTGTTATTATTTTTGTATATAATTAAAGCAAGTTTAAACAAATTTCAATCATGAGTTGACTAAATGATAAATTTTATAAAAAAATTTGATGATAAAGAAGAAAATTTAGGTTTTTTAATACCTGAATGAGGAGTTTTTTAAACTTTTTAACATATGACTATAAAAATAAACTATACAAATAAAACTATTAATAAGCTTACATCAAACTTAGTATTATTTTGTGATGAAAAATACAGCATAAATGGAATAAAAAAATATATTTCTAGTGCAGAGTTTTCTTATATTAATGATTTAATCAGAACAATTGATATTAAAAAAAACATATTTATTTTTGAAATCAATTCAAAAAAAAAGATAGTATTAATATCGATTAAAAAAAATTTAAAAAATTCTGATATAGAAAATTTGGGAGCAGAACTTCACAAAAAAATAGACTCTAAAAAGAATAACGAATATTTTGTTGTTTCTGATAGCGTAGTAGGAAAAAATGAAAATTTTTTGGGATATTTTCTACATGGTTTAAAATTAAAATCTTATGAATTTAAAAAATATAAAACTAAAAAAGACTCGAAAATTATTTTAATAAATATTGTGGGAACTAAGAATAAACCATCAGTTCAAAATCAATTAAAATTTAAAGCTCTCGAGGAGGGCACTTTTTACGCTAGAGATTTAGTTTCGGAACCCGGTAATGTTTTGCATCCAGATGAATATGCAAAAAGAATAGGGTCTTTAAGAAAAGATGGATTAAAAATAACTGTATATGATGAAAAAAAATTAAAAAAATTAGGTATGAATGCTTTACTTGGTGTAGGACAAGGAAGTATTAGAGGTTCTTATCTTGTTACAATGGAGTGGAATGGAGCAAAAAATAATTCGAAGCCCTTAGCATTTGTTGGTAAAGGAGTTTGTTTTGATACAGGAGGCTATTCATTAAAACCAGCAAAATTCATGGAGGATATGACATATGATATGGCAGGCTCAGCTACAGTAGTTGGTTTAATGAAAAACTTTGCAATCAGAAAAGCAAAAATTAATGCAGTAGGCGTTGTTGGTCTTGTAGAAAATATGGTAAGTGGAAATGCACAAAGACCAGGAGATATTGTGAAGTCATATAGTGGCAAAACTATAGAAATTTTGAATACAGATGCAGAGGGCCGATTAGTATTAGCCGATGCATTAACATTTACTGAAGAAAAATTTAAACCGGAATTTATAGTTGATTTAGCAACTTTGACTGGTGCAATCATTGTTTGCCTTGGATCTGAATATGCAGGTCTCTTTTCAAACAATGATAAATTATCAAAAGAAATATTCAATGCTGGAGAAAAGGTTGAGGAAAAAGTATGGAGAATGCCCCTCCATAAAAATTATGATAAGCTCATGAATTCTAAAAATGCAGATATGCAAAATATAAATTATGTTGGTGGAGCAGGATCAACCACGGCAGCTCAATTTTTGCAAAGATTTATCTTAAATAAAACTCCTTGGGCGCATCTAGATATTGCTGGTATGGCTTTTTCTAAATATGGTGGAGCCTTAAACTCAGGTGGTGCAACAGGTTTTGGTGTCAGACTGTTAAATCAACTCGTTGAAGAAAACTATGAATAGAATAGAGCAAACTCTATCTATAGTAAAACCAGATGCAGTCGAAAGAAATCTAACCGAAAATATCAAAAAAGTTTTTATAGAAAATAACTTAAAAATAGTTCAAGAAAAGAAAATTCAGATATCAAAAGAGGAAGCGGCTGAATTCTATAAAGTTCACCAAACAAAACCTTTTTACGAAAGACTTTGTAGCTATTTATCCTCAGGTCCAATCACAGTAATGATATTGGAAGGCGAAGATGCCATAAAAACAAACAGAAGAATAATGGGAGCTACAGACCCGAAAAATGCTGATGAAGGCACAATACGAAAACAGTATGGTTTGTCTATAGACAAGAATTCTATTCATGGATCTGACTCAATCGAAAATGCTAAAAAAGAAATAGAATTCTTTTTTAAAAATTAATTAAAATTATAAACTCTTCTAATTGCGCAAGAATAAGCTCTATATTCCTCAAATTGAACCCTCTTTTTTAACGTTTCAACGTTATCATCTTTATAAATATTAACCCTTTTTTTTATTATAATTTTACCACTATCCAATTTTTCATTCACAAAATGTACGGTACATCCAGTTAATTTTTCATTAGATTTTAAAGCTCTTTGGAAAGTGTTTAAACCCTTATATTTAGGCAAAAGTGAAGGATGAATATTTATTATTTTTTTTTTAAAATTTCTAATAAATTTTTTGGACAAAATTTTCATAAACCCTGCTAAGCATATTATGTCGATTTTGTATTCAAATAATTTTTTCAGTATAGTTTTCTCAAATTTGTATTTATTAGTATTCAAACAAACATAAGGGATTGAAAATTTTTTTGCAAAAATAATGCCTTTGGCTTTTTCATTATCTGATGCAACCAAACATACTTTTACTGGAAAGTTGTAATCTCTTGAGGCTTTTATTATTTCTCTAAGATTTGTGCCTGATCCAGATATAAAAACACAAGCCCTTTTTTTTACCATTTAACTTTATTAATAAGATTTAATTTTTTTTTTGAATTTGAAATAAATCCAATTTCGTAAGGTATAAAATCTTTTTTGAAATGGGCCTGAATTTTTTTTATATTTTCCCTCTTTACGATTAAACAAAAACCAACTCCACAATTAAATGTTTTAAGCATTTCGCGATCATTTATATTTTTATTTTTTAACCATTTAAAAATAAAAGGAACTTTAATTTTTGACAAATCTATATTCACAGTTAATTTTTTAGGCACTGACCTGACAATATTTTCGATAATACCTCCACCAGTTATATTTGCAGCAGAAGAAATTAAATTTTTATCTACCAGTCTTAAAATTTCCTTCGTATAAATTTTCGTAGGTTTTAATAATTCATTTTCAATTTTTTTATTAATTTTAGAATTTTTTATTACATTTCTCACAAGTGAAAAACCATTTGAATGCAAACCTGATGAAGGTATTGCTAATATAATATTATTACTTTTGACTTTTTTTTCTGTAATAAGTTTATTCTTTGATACTATGCCAACCGTAAATCCGGCTAAATCAAATTTATTTTTTTCATATGTTCCTGGCATTTCTGCTGTCTCCCCACCAACTAAAACACAATCAGAGATTTTACAGCCATTAATAATACCCTTAATTATTTTTTTCATTTTAATAAGGTTTATCTTACCAATGGCCATATAATCTAAAAAAAATAATGGTTTTGCTCCCTGTACAATTAAATCGTTAACGCACATAGCCACCAAATCTATTCCAATTGTATCAAATTTGTTAAATTTATTTGCCAACTCTAGTTTAGTGCCTACACCATCAGTGCTTGCTACTAGAAGAGAATTTTTCAGTTTAAATTTTCCAGGATCAAAAACAGAGGCAAATTTACCAATGTTATTTTTATTAAATTTATTTAATTTTTTTCTAAAGACTTGTTGTGAGTATTTTCCAATATATTTTGTAAATTTATCAGCTGATTCAATATTTACACCGCTTTTTTTATAACTATTTTTTGTTTTTTTCATCGATAAGGTGGTATTTAGATAATTATGAAAAAAATTGTTTTTTTCTTAATATTAATATTGTTATTTTTATATAAAACACAAAATGTTTTTGCTTATCAAGACGCATTTACTGTTGATAAAATTATTATTGAGGGCAAAATTAAACAAAACAATTACAAAGATAGGTATATCGATATTGCTTTTAGAAAGGGATTTGAAAAACTATTAAGCAATATACTTAAAATTGAAGATCAAAAAAAAATATTCAGCACTGAGCTAGCAACAATCAAATCATTTGTTAAAAATTATAGAATTGTTGATGAGCAAGAAATTAAAGGAAAGTATCGAGTTGAAATTTCCTTATCCTTTAAAGAAGAATCAATCAATCAATTTTTTCAAAGAAAAGGAATATCATATTCTGCTTCACAAAGCTTTGAAACCTTAATTTATCCAATTTTTATTAAAAACTCAGAATTACAAGTATTCTCCGGCAACAAGTTTTTTGAAGAATGGAACATGAATAAAGAATTTGAAGAGGTAAATTTTATTTTACCCGTAGAAAATTTAGACGATCTTGTTTTCATAAAAAAAAATAAAGATGATTTAGAGGAAATCGACTTACAAACTCTTGTTGATAAATACGAAATTAAAAATAGCGCTATATTAATACTAAGATATGATGAAAGTGTTTTAAATGTTTTTATCAAAACTGATTTTAAAGGGATTAAAAAATTAAAAAAAATAGATATTTTTGTGAAAGATTTGGACAATAAAGAAGTAAGAGAAGAAACTATTTTAAAATTAAAATCAATCCTTCATGATATTTGGAAAGAGCAAAATCTTGTTGATGCATCTACACCCTCTTATTTAACTTTAAATGTACAATTAGACAAACCCCATAATCTTGGAGAAGTCACAAGTAAAATAAAAAAAATAAGTATTATTAAGTCCCATAATATTCAAGAACTCAATAAAAATAATGCAATAATAAAAATTAAATATTTAGGAAAAATAAAAAGTTTAGAAAATTTTCTTACCCAAAATGGTTTTAGAATAGAGATCCAAGATAACGAGTGGAATTTAATTATAAAAAGATGAGGCATGTCTAAACAATTAATATTCAATTTTCCTTTTAAAAAAAATTATTTAGAACAGGATTTTTATGTTTCAAAAAATAATTTTAATGCCTTTAAATTAATTGAAAGTTGGCCAAAATGGCCAAGCAGATTAGTAAATATTTTTGGACCAAAGGGTTGTGGAAAAACCCATTTAATAAATATCTTAAAAATAAAAATTGACTCAATTGTTGTTTTATCAAAAAATATATCAAGAGATATTTTGAAAGAGTATAAAACTAGAGAATGTTTAATAATAGATGATTTTAACAATGATATCGACGAGAAAACTTTATATTCAATTATAAATCAAGCTTATCAGGATAATAAATATCTAATTATTTCATCCATAATTTCTATCAAAAATATCCAAACAAAAATTAAGGATTTAGAGTCCAGATTTAGTAGTTTTGTAGACATTGGCATTGATTTGCCGACAGATGAACTTATAAGGGTTATACTAACAAAGAACTTTTCGGACAAACAAATTCAAGTAAGTGAAAAAAATATTGAGTATATATTAAAAAACATTGAGAGATCTTATGAAAAAATAAATACTTTTTCAAATTCTATTGACAGTCTATCCCTTACTAAGGCACAACCTATAAAATTAAATTTAATTAAAAAAGTATTGAATGAGATAAATATACAGTAAAATATTATGAATAAATATAGAACACATAATTGTTCCGAACTAAATGAAAAAAATATTGGAATAAAAATAAAGTTATCTGGTTGGATACATCGAAAAAGAGACCACGGTAATTTACTTTTCATAGATATAAGAGACCATTTTGGTATTACTCAATGTGTAATAGAAAATAAAGATAAGAATTTTAAAGTTTTAGAAAAACTTAGACCAGAGTCTGTAATTTTAGTTGAGGGCAAAGTAATTAAAAGATCCAAAGAAACAGAAAATAAGGATTTAAAAACAGGTTTAATAGAAGTTAAAATTGAAAATATTAAAGTTTTATCTGAAGCAAAAGAACTACCTTTACCAGTTTTTGGTGAACAAGATTATCCTGAGGAAACTAGATTAAAATATAGATTTATTGATTTAAGAAGAAATGAAATGCATAAAAATATTGAATTAAGATCTAAAATTTTATCATTTCTAAGAACAAAAATGACTGAAAATAACTTTTTAGAATTTCAAACACCCATACTCACTGCATCAAGCCCTGAAGGCGCTAGAGACTTTTTAGTACCAAGTCGTGTCCATCCTGGAAAATTCTATGCGTTACCACAGGCTCCACAACAATTTAAACAAATGATAATGATTTCTGGTTTTGATAGATACTTTCAAGTTGCACCATGTTTTAGAGATGAAGATGGAAGAGCAGATAGAAGCCCAGGAGAACACTATCAATTAGATATGGAAATGTCTTTTGTTGAGCAAGAAGATGTTTTAAAAACAGTTGAACCAATATTTTTTGATTTATTTAAGAAATTTGGCAAAAATAAAAAGATAAATCAAATTCCATTTCCTAGAATTAAATACAAAGATGCTTTAAACAAATATGGAACAGACAAACCTGATTTAAGAAACCCTATTGAATTGATAGATGTTACAGAGATTTTTAAATCTAAAGAAGTTGGATTAAAAATTTTTAAAGAAATAATATCTAAAGGCGGTATAGTGAAAGCAATTCCAGTTTCTGATACCCACACAAAACCAAGAAGTTTTTTTGATGGACTTAATAACTGGGCAATTAGCGAGGGTGCAAGTGGGTTAGCCTATATTACCTTTGAGAATGATGGCTCCAAAATTGTAGGTAAAGGACCAATAGCAAAATTTTTCTCTGAGGAGGCCTTAAAAAAATTGTTAAAACTTTGCAAAATTAATGAGAAAGACTCAATCTTTTTCGTTTGTAATAAGGAAAAGGAGGCAATAAATTTCTCAGGAATTGTAAGACAAAAAATTGCTGAAGATTTAAAAATAATAGATAGTAATAGTTTTAAGTTTTGTTGGATTACAGATTACCCAATGTATGAATACGATGAAAAAGAAAAGAAAATAGATTTTAGTCACAACCCTTTTTCTATGCCTCAAATAGAGATGAAAGATTTTGAAAAAACTGATCCACTTCAGATTTTAGCATATCAATACGATCTTGTATGTAACGGTTATGAGCTTTCATCTGGTGCAATTCGAAATCACATTCCAGATTATCTTTTTAAGGTTTTCTCAAAAGTTGGTTATACAGAAAAAATGGTTAAACAAAATTTTTCTGGAATGATTAAAGCACTTTCATATGGAGCGCCACCACATGGAGGTATGGCCCCTGGCATAGATAGAATTGTTATGCTTTTAGCAAATCAAAAAAACATAAGAGAAGTAACCTTATTTCCTCTCAATCAAAACGCTGAAGACCTTTTAATGGAAGCACCATCAGAGGCAAACGAAAAACAATTGAAAGAGTTACATATAAAAACTGTAAAGAAAAATTAGTTTTTACTTTTGAGATTTATTCTCACATCACTTAAATCAACAAGTTTTTCCTCATAATTACTCCTTACAAACCCTTTACTAGTAATATTTTTAACTATTTTCAAAAATTGATCGTCCTGGTTATTATTCTCCTCTTCATCTTTCCTACTTATACCTGGAGTGTGTGCTAAGTCTTCTTTTCCAAGATAAGATATAGCTAATTCTCTAAATATATAATCCAAAATGGAAGTTGCACTAAGAATTCTGTCGTTTCCAAAAACTTTTCCAGACGGCTCAAATTTTGTATCTAAAAAAGCATCAACAAACTCTTCAAGGGGCACACCATATTGAAGACCCAAAGATATTGCGATGGCAAAATTGTTTGTTAATGCTTTAACAAGTTCCCCTTCTTTATTTGTATCAATAAAAATTTCACCAATTTTGCCGTCATTATATTCACCTGTATGTAAATAAATTTTATGATCCCCAATGGTTGCTTTTTGTATATAGCCCTTTCTTCTGTCAGGCATTTGAAATCTTTTTTCATTAGACTTATTTTCATATTTTTTATTTATTTTATCATTTTTCTTTGATAGCTCGGTTCTTATTTTTTCAGTAGGTGCGCCCTCTTTAGAATGTGAAATTTTTAAATTTTCTAAATCTGATTTAATTTCTTTTTTACCATCAGATCTTTTAGTTTTTCTATTGTTTACAGTGACATTAACTATTTCGACTTTTCCATCTTTTCTATTATCTATCTCAGATAATGATTTTTCGTTAAGTTCATCTAGCTCGTGTACTATCTTAAAAGTGCAAGTATAATGGGTTTCTACTAAAAATTTTGACATAATTTATCCTCAATGTTTGTTGAAAGTAATAATGTTTTAGATATATACGATAGGTATATTGTGTCTATTAATATTTTATACAATTTAGAATTGTGTGGACTTAATTATTTATAAAAAATGATAAAACAAATTTTTACTTGGTGGAATCATCAAACTTTAGGGACGTTTCTTTACACAATTTTTTTTGGAAAATTTGTGGGAAAAGATAATTCAGGTAATAAATATTATCAAAACAGCAAAGGTAAGAGATGGGTAATTTATAATGGTGAAATAAATGCATCAAAAATAGAATCAGATTGGTATCAGTGGATGCATTATCAAACAAATTCTGATCCATTAAAAACAAAAGTTTCTAAATATTCCTGGCAAAAACCACATTCTGATAATAAAACAGGAACTAAAAAAGCCTATAGACCCAATAAGATAACTAATAAAAAGAAAGATTTCAAAAAATATGAAAGTTGGAAACCATAGAATTTTATATATATTAATTTTAGTTATGCTTTTCTCCTCAAATGTTTTCTCTCAAGAAAAATTAGAATTAGAAAATATTCAACCATCTTTCGAAACAACATTGGAGACACAAAACCTAAACAATGAAGAAATCAATACATCTAAACTAAAGTCTAAGATCCCCCAAAAAACATCTACTGGCTCCGTAATTGTAAAATTTAAAGCTTTAGACAAAATTACTGCTAAAACCTCAACTATTAACATACCTTTGGGAGAAATGAAAAAATTTGGTTATTTAGAAATTTTTCCTAAAAAATGCACACTATCAAACTCAGATAATAATAAAGGCGTTGTTGCCTACATACAAGTTAAGGATTTATCGGATAAAAGAGGCGACAAAGTTTTCGTATTTAATGGATGGACTTTTTCTTCAAGTGTAACACTAAGAACATTTGACCATCCAGTATACGATTTGTGGTTAATAGGTTGCGAAAATATTTAAATGAAACCAACTGATATTACAAAACTTAAACATCTTGCTCAGGATAAAATATCTAGATCTGCGAATCCTGCAGTTGTAAGAAATTCTACTGTATTTTTCAAAAATATGCAGGAACTTATTAAACAAGAAGATTTAGTTAAAAAGGGTGCTAAAGTAAATTTTTATGAGTATGGAAGAGCAGGTAGTCAAACTACAATTGCTCTTGAAAACTTTATTTCTGAATTAGAGGGTGCTTACAGAACATTTTTAACTTCAACAGGCTTTGGATCAATTGCGCTCGCTATAATGAGTATTTGTAGACCTGGAGATGAAATAGTTGTTACAGATGCAGTATATGCGCCAACAAGAATGATAACCTCGAAATTGTTAAAAGAATTTGGGGTAAAAACTCATTTTTATAATCCTGAAAATTTAAAAAGTTTAAAAAATAAAATTAACAAAAAAACAAAAATGCTATTTATTGAAAACCCCGGTAGTAATACATTTGAGTTCCAAGATCTTTCAGAAATTATCAAAATCGCAAAAAAAAATAAAATTATCACTGCAATAGATAATACTTGGGGTACCCCCTTTTTAATAAAGCCACTAAAATTAGGATTTGATATGTCAGTATCATCTGGAACGAAATATTTATCTGGTCACTCTGATGTAATGTTAGGTACTTTAGCGGTAAATAAAAAGGTTTATGATAAAGTTAAGTTCTGTAATAAACTTTTAGGGTATAGAGCATCACCTGACGATGCATATTTAGTTTTAAGAGGATTAAGAACACTTGATATAAGGCTAAAAAAACATGAGGAAAACACAAAAAGAATTGTAAATTTTTTAAAGAAAGAAAATAAAATAAAAGAAATACTTTACCCATATAAAAAGGGTACCGAAAACTATTCTAATTGGAAAAAATACTATTCAGGGTCAACTGGTTTATTTTCAGTCTTGATTTATTCAAAAAATAGAAACTCGGTATTTAAATTTATAAATTCGCTTAAATTTTTTGGAATAGGACAGAGCTGGGGTGGTTTTGAAAGTTTAGTTTTATATCAAAGCCATATAATTCAACGTGTTTATAAAAAGTATATTAAACCAAACCATCATTTAGTCAGGTTTCATATAGGTTTAGAAGATCCAAAGGATTTAATTGAAGATTTGAAAAAAGCCATTAAAAAGATAAGATGAAATCAAAATTTTTTCCAAACAAAACGGCACTCATAACTTTAGTAGCTGCATGCTTTGTAGTTAATGTAACAATGGGGGTTAGACAAACCTTCGGTTTATTTTCTGGTGATTTTGAAATTGATTGTGGAATCTCCAACACAGAGTTCGGTCTTGCTATTGCTTTGCACGCTTTAATATGGGGTATTGTAACACCTATTTTTGGAAGATTTGCTGATAAACATGGCGGAAGTAAAATGGTTATATTTACTTTAATTATTTATGGTGTTGGAGTTTTAGCTTTAGGAAATAATTTTAACACAGGTACATGGTTTCAAATAAATCTTGGCTTAATGGTTGGTATTGGTTTAGGTGGGGCAGCAGGAACAATTTTAGCTCCAGTTGTCACAAAACATTTTCCAAATCAAAGCAGGGGCAAAGCAGCTGGTTACGTTACTGCTTTTGGTGGATTAGGAATGTTTATATTTCCTATTCTAACAAAATATTTAATGGTCGAAGTCGGTTGGCAAAGTACTTTTACAGTATTTGCTATAATTTTATTTATAATGTGTATTCCAGGATTATTTTTAAAAAAACCTGGGGGTCAAAACGAAAATGTTGATTTAAAAAAAGAGCCTGAAAAAAGCGATGATGTAATAACAGTATTAAAAGAGTCTTTTGCACATAAAGGTTTTAGGTTATTAGTTTTGGGTTTTTTTGTTTGTGGATTTCAAATTACATTAGTTGCTACCCACGTTCCAAGATATGTACAAGATAGAGGGCTCGACGATTGGACAGGCTTTGCAATTTTATCATTAATTGGATTGTTTAATATCATTGGTGTTTTAATAATGGGTTACTTAAGTGATAAATATAGTAAAAAAATGCTCTTATCTGGGTTATATTTTTTTAGAGCAATATCTATAATGCTATTTATATTTTTACCTCCATCAAACATTTCAGCTATAGCTTTTGGAATTACTTTTGGACTTTTGTGGCTTGCTACTGTACCTGCAACAAACGGTATTGTGGCTCAGGTGTTTGGCGCAAAAAATCTTTCAATGCTTTTTGGTATTGTATTTTTAAATCATCAAATTGGATCCTTCTTAGGCGCTTATTTGGGTGGAGTGTTATACGATATTTTCGGAAATTTTGACTTTGCGTGGTATCTAGCGATAGTTTTATCTTTTGTAGCCACATTGCTGCACCTTCCTATAGACGAGAAACCAATAAGAAAAGAAGCAACAATCTAAAGTTGTGTTTATTTATTTTAATTGTTTAATTTTTTAATTTATTTAAAGTAGCTTTAACGGAGGAAAATATGTTTTCAAAACAATTAAACGAAAAACTAGACAAATATCATTTACTTAAGCATCCATTTTATAAAGCTTGGAATGAGGGTAAATTAACAAGAGAAGTAATTAAAGATTACGCAGAACAATATTATCAACACGTGAAGGCTTTTCCGAGATACATCAGTGCGACCCATTCTCTTTGCGAAGATATTCAAAAAAGAAAAATTCTTTTAGAAAATCTTCAGGATGAAGAAAATAAAGATGCAGATCATCCGAAACTATGGAAAAACTTTGCACTTGCTATGGGAGCTAATTCTGAAAAAATAGAAAATGTTAAACAGGATTGGTTTACTAGGGAAATGATAGATAATTTCTTTAAACAAGCTAGGCTTTCTTATGCAGAGGGATTAGCATCACTTTATACATATGAAAGGCAAATTCCAGAAATTGCAGAGACAAAGATTAAAGGTCTTAAAAAATTTTATGGAGTAAACACAAAAGAAGGCTTGGAGTTTTTCGAAGCTCATAAAGCAGCTGATGTAATTCACAGAGTAGAGTGTGAGAAATTATTGGATGGTTTATCAAAAGAGGAAAAAGAAAAGGCCGAGCAAGCTTCTATGTATACAGCAAGATATCTTTGGAATTTTTTAAGCGGAATGGTTTCCAAACATAAATTGCAAGTAGCTGCTTAAACTATTTAATATTTAAAACTGTCATTGGATCTAAACGGGTACCAAACCAATTAAGTCTCACATCAAGGTGGGCACCCGTCGATCTTCCTGTTGAACCTACCGTACCTATTATTTCCCCTTGTTTAACTTCCTGACCTTTTTTGACATAAATATTTTGCATATGCATATACAAGGTTGATATTCCATGACCATGATCAAAAATTAACGTTCCACCTGTATAAAATAGATCTGGTTCAACCATTGTTGCTGTACCATCAAGCATTGCTTTAATTTCCGTACCCTCTTTAGCTGCAAAATCGATACCATAGTGAGGCCACTTTGGTTTTCCATTTAAAATTCTTTGACTACCATAAACACCAGTAATAATAGCATTATCCAATGGTGGTATAAATTTTTTTTTAAAAAAAGTTAAGTTAGTTTCTACTGATCTTGCTTTAGATATTAGTTTATTCTCTCTTTTAATTCTTTCATATAATTCTTTTGGTGGTGTTACTTTTTTTTCAGGAAGCCCATCAATTTTTTGAATTTGATACTCTCTTTTTTGAATTTTTTTTACGAATTTTTCCTTTTTTCCCTTACTTACTTTGGTTATCACAATGTCAAATTTTCTATCTCTGTCAATGCCAAAGGCAAAAAAACCATCCGAGGATACTTTTATTTGTTTTTTATCTATCCAAATTTTTGAATTTGGTTCAGTTTTACCAATAATAAAGTGCCCTTGTCTGAATTTTCCCTCAAAATCTATTGCAAATGCACTTGAAGCAAAAAATAATATTAATAGTAACAATATGATGTTTCTTATCATTTAATAATGTAAATTATATTGCAAATTACAACTAATGGGTATTGGAAAATTTCTAAAAGATCATAAATTTTCATATAGAGCATGGATGTATTATGAGCTCTATATAAAAAACTTTAGAAAAAAGATTAAAAAATATCATTCTCAACATGGTGAAGATAAAGAAATAGGTAAATTTTTTGAAAAAAAAACTAGAGGTTATTATTTTGATATTGGATGTTTTCACCCTATAAGATACAGCAATACTTATCATCTATTCAAAAGAGGATGGCGAGGAACGAATATAGACATAAATAAAACATCTATTGATCTCTTTAATATAGCCAGGCCTAAAGACAAAAACATATGTGCAGCAATATCAGATACCTCAAATGAAGTTGATTTTTTTGAGGATGATATTTTGGGGCCAGTAAATACAATTGACAACAAGATGTATAAGAAATCTAAAAATACATTCTTTAAAAAGGGAATTATAAAGAAAATAAAGACATATAAAATTTTTGATATAGTTTCTGAGAGTACACTTTATGAAAAGACAGATTTTTTAAATATAGACGCTGAGGGATCGGATTATAAAATAATTAGTCAAATAGACTTAAAAAATTCAAACATTAGTCTTGTTGCTATTGAAACTCACGATCCAAATGATAATAAATTAGATGATTTTAACAATATCTCTAAATATTTTGAAAATAATCGATATCTTGTTCACAATCGAGTTGGTCCAACCACTCTTTACACAAAAAAATAATTGATTGTTTTTAAATTTACAGATTTAATACTTAATTATGTCTGATGCAAATAAAACTATTATACCAAATTCTCTTAACGAACATTGGATGCCTTTTTCATCAAATAAAGACTTTAAAAAAAATCCTAGAATTATATTAAATGCTAAAGGAATTTATCTTAAAACACATGATGGAAATACTTTAATTGATGGGAGCTCTGGTCTTTATTGTAACCCATTAGGACATGGTAGAAAAGAAATAATTGAAGCAATTAAAAATCAACTGGAAAAATTAGATTATACTATGCCTTTTCAACAGGGTTATGGTGGATCATTTGAACTAGCGACTAAAATTGCTCAAAAGACTCCAGATGATTTAAATAGAATTTTTTACACAATATGTGGTTCAACAGCGGTTGAAACTGCAATCAAAATTGCAGTTGCCTATTTCAGAGCCAAAGGAGAGCCAAAAAGATTTAGATTTATTGGAAGAGAAAGAGGATATCACGGAATGAATATAGGCTCATTAACTGTAGGTGGAATAGTTAATAATGTAAAAGTTTTTACCGATATTTTAATGCCGGGAGTAAAACATATGAGACATACATTTCTTCCTGATCATAAGTTTGTAAAAGGACAACCTGAAAATGGTGAAGAGTTAGCTAATGATTTAGAAAATATCGCAAATGATATTGGTGGAGAAAATATCGCTGCATGTGTAGTTGAACCTATAGCAGGTTCTACAGGAGTTTTAATTCCGCCCAAAGGATATTTACAAAGATTAAGAAAAATTTGTGATAAACACGGTATACTTTTAATTTTTGATGAAGTTGTAACAGGATGGGGAAGAACTGGCTCTGCCTTTGCTGCACAAGAATTTGAAGTAACCCCAGATATTATAACAATGGCTAAAGCCACAACCAACGGAATTGTTCCTATGGGCGTTGTTGCTGTAAGAGAAAAAATTTATGATCAAGTTATGGATGCTTCACCAGATGGCGCTATTGAATTATTTCATGGTTATACTTATTCAGGTATACCAGTTGCTGTCTCAGCAGCGTTAGCAGTTCAAGAGATTTTTGAAAAAGAAGATATTTTCAATAGAGTTAAAAAAATATCAAGCTATTTTGAAGAAGGATTACATTCATTAAAAGATATTGAATGCGTTGAAAGCATAAGAAATTATGGTCTGCTTGGTGGTATAGACATAAAGATGAATAAAAAACCAGGAAATGCAGGTTTTCAAGTTTATAAAGAGTGTTATAAAGCAGGTATAAATATAAAACCAACTGGTGACGCTCTAATAATTGCCCCTCCATTTGTTTGTAATAAAAAAAATATTGATGAAATTGTTGAAAAACTTCGAACAGGAATAAAAAATTACTATAAATCAATAAGATAGTCCAAATTCTACCTCTGATAGTTTTTTAGGCTTACTAACCCATTTTGAACATCTACCAACCCACTCTTGATGATAAAATATTTTTAAATAAGTATTTTTGTGATTGAATAAGATATGAGCGAAAGAGAAAACACTTTACAAAAAGAATTCATAAAAGAAGAAAATTTAAATGGAGAAAATTCATTAGGAAGTCCTACGTCTAAAGTAGATTTAAATAATCTTATTAAAAGGGTTAAAGATGAGGAAAAAAGGTCAAAAAGACAAAATATAGTTATCTCAGCAGCTGCCCTTTCAGCTGTAGCCGTGTTTGGTATAATTTTAACACTTTAGCCAATTATCTTAATACAGCTCGGTACACAATTGACGAGAACTCGGCAAATTGCCCAGCGGTGCCTTGAACATTTGTCAAAGGATGGCTTAAGTAACCATCATTATTATTTTCCTCATTTACTAAATTATATCTTTTACTAAGCGGATCTTTTCTAACAAATTTAGCTTTTGATAACCATTCTAATTTTCTTATACATGTTGCGCGAGGTATGCCTGTTACCTCTGATACTGATGTGGCACTGATATCTGGATATTTTTTTGATACGTTTTGTTTTATATTATTTTGTTTAAAATAATTTAATGACTGAATTAAACTTTGTAACCCAATTAAGAGTATCTCAAGATCGTTTGTCTTTTTTTGCCAATATTTCATAAAATCTAGCTGGGTACTTAAATAATGATACCAATAAAAGCAATAATTTTTCTCAATCTCTTTGTAAAATTTTGAAAAAGGCACATCAATATTTAAAAGTTTAGATTGTTCAAATAAAAATTTTGACAATGATTTAATTTGTTCTTTTATAATTTGCATGTAGGTATCTTTTGCTTGAGATGACGGTTCCCAATAGAGGTTATTTTTATTAGATTTTTTTAAATGTTTTTGTTTAGTTAATTGTATAATTTTTCTTCTAGTAGTTTCTTTGGGCAATCCTGTGAACCTTGAAACAGAAATTATTTTTAATTTATCTTGTATTGTATTTTGGTGATTAAACCAAAATTTATCAAGTGAAAGATCAAAATCTAAGTCTTCTTCTCTTTTTCTCATAACTTTCAAATGAAGATTTCGTGCAAAATATATAACAATTTGGCCACCCTCCAAATCACCGTAACGTTTATATATTCCGGACAAAAAAGTGCTTTGCATTTCGAAAAATGTTGGCAATATTTTAATTGAATTTTTTTCAAAAATTTGTTCAATGACCTTGTTATTTATCTTTTTTTCCAACTCCATATATTTTTTCAATAATTAGCCATGTTCATAATGGGTTATTATGAACAATTTTATAATTTGAAGTCAATAGAAAATTAAAAAAACTTACAAGTATTTTACTTTGTTATTTTCGGTCTGAACCAAGACTTTTTTCCAATAATAGAGTTTAATGAGCCATTGAATCTTGCGTAATATATATCTCTCTTCTTTTTATTATTAATTAAAAAAAAGATTATAAATTTTAAAAATGCTGAAGCAAATTTTGGCAATATTTTAATAAAAGCTCTTATAATTCCAAAATGTTTTCTGTAAAAATAAAATGTTGACCACATAAGGTGCCAATTTCTATTAATTTCTATTTCATCTGTATATTTTTCATTTACAGAAGAATTTCCTTTATGATTTATTTTTGAATTTTCGATGAGAAATATATATTTTTTTTTAGCTATACATCTTTTATAAAAATCATTTTCTTCATAATAGAGAAAAATTTTTTCATCAAAAAAACCTATTTCCTCAAATATTTTAAGATCGAAAAATAGAGCACAACCCGTCACAAATTTCATTTTTGAATATTTAGATTTATTTTTAAAATCCATGTAGCATTCTTTTTTATAGTCAAAATTATTTATTTTTGGAGCAAGTATAGAAAACTCTTTAATTTGTTTTGCTGCAGAAATTAAATTTTGAATAGTGTCTGGAAACACCTCAGTGTCTACATCAAGATAAAATGCGTACATCGTATCAATGTGTTTAATACCATAATTTATACCAGCCCCGTTTCCTAAATTTTCCTGAGGAATGAGCACTCTTACATTTGAGTATTTTTCCTCAAGTTTATTTTTAAAAATTTTGTTTTTAGAATTTTCAACAACAACTATCTTAATATTTTTGTCAATCGTCATAATTGACTTCTCTATAATATCGTCTGAGTGATAACTTACGAATAAAACTGTAATTTTGTTTTCCATTTGAGTGTGAAATTATAATAATCACTATTATCAAATTTTTAAATCAAGGAAAATTAAAAATTATTTGAAATTTTTAAAACTCCATGTTAATCAATAATATGTCGTTTAAAGAGCTACCTTTAATGGAACCAAAAGATGGAACAGTGCTCTTTCATCCTTATATATCTAAATCATCTTTTAAAGAGGTCAAAAAGGTTCTATCTGGTCGTTGGATTGGACAAGGACCTTTGGTAGATAAATTTGAAAAAAAATTCAAAATAATGTTTGCAAAAAAAAACCACTGTATTTCTACCGGTTCTGGCACTGACGCTCTTCACCTTGCGTATATTTTAGCAGGTTTAAAAAAAGGTGACGAAGTCATTGCTCCAGTTTATACGTGTACAGCTACAAACATTCCTTTTTTATATATGGGAATAAAAATTAAATTTGCAGATATAGATATCGAAACAATGAATATTAGTGTCGAAAGTGTTAAAAAAAATTTAACAAAAAAAACAAAAGCTATAATATGTATGCATTATGGTGGCCTCCCATGTGATCTAGACGAACTGCAAAGTTTGGCAAAGAAACACAAAATACCCTTAATAGAAGACGCTGCCCATGCAATCGGAGCTACTTATAAAAAAAAACCTATAGGTAGTATAAGCGATTTCACAATGTTTAGTTTTCAAGCAATAAAACACATAACAACAGGTGACGGTGGAATGCTTTGTATAAAAAATAAAAAACTTATAGATAAAGCAAAAAGAATTAGATGGTTTGGTATCAGCAGAGAAGACAAACAAAAGGGAGTTTGGGAAAACGATATTTTTGAAGTAGGTTACAAATATCAAATGACGGATCTTGGCGCCTCCCTAGGTATTACTGCTTTAAAAGAATTTAATAAACTGCTCAAACATAGGCAAAAAATATTTCAAATTTATAAAGACATTCTTTCAAAAAATTTAAATATTTTTTGTGTTGACAAAGTTGATGGAAAAAGAACTCATGCCGCTTGGTTATTTACTCTAATATCAGAAGAAAAAGATAAAATTCAAAAAAAATTACGTGAAAAAAAAATTGAGACTAATCAAGTTCATTTTAGAAATGATAAGT
>CACNVM010000005.1 GCA_902623915.1 uncultured Pelagibacteraceae bacterium
GCATCTTTTAAATTTTCTTGCTTATCAATAATATCTATAACAGAAATTTTTTTATTTGTTGCCTCTAGCGCTTTTTTTACAACTGGACTAAATTGTCTATCAACAATTAGAACTTTGGTATCTGCGTGATTTAAAATATAACCTACCGTCTTGGCGTCTAATCTTGTATTAATTGTATTTAATACTGCACCAGTCATTGGGATTGAATAGTGAGCCTCAAATAGTTCAGGTGTATTTGCTGCCATAATAGAAACAGTATCACCCTTTTTTACCCCATGTTTTTCTAATGCACTGGCAAACTTAATTGCTCTCTCGTAAACTTGTTTCCATGTGTAGACTCTTTTCTTATAAATTATAGCCTCATAATCTGGGTAAATATCTTTTGTCCTCTCTAAAAAAGTTATAGGGGTTAAAGGAACATAATTTGCTTTATTTTTTTCAAGATTCTGTTCGTAATTATTCATTTCAATTAAAATTTGCTTTCATCATTGATTTACTTCCTGTTACTGCTGATAAATAATGACTTTGGGCTCTTGGTAAGATTTTATCAAAATAGTAAGTTGCTGTATTTATTTTGTCTTCGAAAAAAGATTTATTAGTATCATATTTATCATAGCTAACTTTAAGAATTTTCAGCCAAGAATGAGCTAGACCCAAATAACCTAAAACCTTTAAATAGTCATTACAGGCAGCACTAACATCATCTTTTGAATTTTTATTTTTTTCAATAAGCCAGGATGTAAAATTATTTATAAGTTCAACATATTTTTGAAATTTTTGAACAAATAATACTAGTTCTTTATTTTTTTCATACTCTTGTATCTCTTTTGTAATTTGAGCTATATAGTTATCATAAATATTATTATTGAGAATTTTTCTAAAAACTAAATCAATAGCTTGAACTGAATTTGTTCCTTCATATATTGGGGTAATTCTATTATCTCTAAATAATTGTTCAACACCTTGATCTTTGGTGTAACCATATCCACCAAAAACTTGTATTGCGTCATTTGTTATTTCCATTCCTATATCCGTAAAAAAAGATTTTATAAGTGGTGTCATCATCGAAACCATGTCATTAGCATTTTTTTTGATTGTTGTGTCAGAATGGTTTAAACTTACATCAATTTGTTGAGATACCCAAAAGGCTAAAGATCTTTGCCCTTCTATCAATGATTTCATATTCATTAAACTTCTTCTAATATCTGCATGCTTAATTATAAAATCTGCATCTTTGTTATCGCTATTGTTTGCCTTACCTTGCTTTCTCTCTTTAGCGTATGATAGAGCATTTTGGTATGCTGTTTCCGAAATACCTAAACCTTGAATACCCACGACAATTCTTTCTAAGTTCATCATAGTGAACATAGAACTCAAACCTTTATTTTCGGGTCCTATCATATAGCCAGTTGCATTTTCAAAATTTAGAACACAAGTTGGGGATCCCTTAATTCCCATTTTTGTTTCTATTGATCCTGTATTCACTCCATTTCTTGGACCAACTGATCCATCATCTTTAACAATAAATTTAGGAACAAGAAATAAACTAATACCTTTTGTTCCAGATGGAGATCCAGGCACTTTTGCTAAAACTAAATGTATTATATTTTCAGTTAAGTCATGATCTCCTGAGGTTATAAAGATTTTTTGTCCGGATAGCTTATAAGAATTATCTTTTTGTTTAACAGCTTTGGTTTTCAACAGCCCAAGATCTGTACCACAATGAGACTCTGTAAGACACATTGTGCCACTCCATTTACCCTCAACAATTTTTGGTAAATACTTATTTTTAATTTCTTCATCTGCATGATGAAGTATACAGTTATATGCTCCAATACTTAATTCACTATAAAGTTTAAAAGAAAGACTCGAAGATGAGAGCATCTCTTCAAAAAATGTACTGACGGTCTTTGGCATACCTTGACCACCATATTTTGGATCACAAGATAAAGATGTCCATCCATCTTCAATAAATTTTTTGTAAGCTTCTTTATATCCTGGTGGAGATCGAACTACTCCATTTTCATAAACACAAGGCTTTTCATCCCCAATTTTTGCTAGAGGCAATATTAACTCCTGGTTAATTTTAGCAGCTTGTTGCAGAATATCTTTAACTAAATCAGAATTTATTTCTTTGTATTTATCTATTTCTTTGTAGTTTTTATTATCTTTTAAATGATCAAATAAAAACATCATTTCTTCAACTGGTGCATTATATATGGGCATTTAATTTATAAGTGGTTTTCCTGTTTTTAAAGTATGAGCTATTCTATTTTGGGTATTTTGAGTTTCTAATAATTTCATAAAACTATTTAATTCAAGATTATACATTTGATCTTCGGAAATTTCTTTATTTTTTTCAGTATCTCCTCCACTCAATACATATGCTAATTCTTTACCAACTACCATACCATGATCTAATATCTTTTTATTATTATATAATTCATCGAGTTTCTTTTGCATTTTTTGTCTCACTTGATTACCTGATAATTTAAATTTGCATTCAGTAGGAGGGTTAAATTCTTTATTTTTTTCAATAAATTTTTTAGCTACCTCGAAAAGGTTGTTTCGATTGATAATAACCTCATAGTTGCTATCTAAAAATAAAAGAGGTTTTGCCTCTTGCGGTGAAGTGGCTGTTTTGGCATAACCAATAATATCAAACACTTTAAGTGAAGCAAATTCTGGATCATTTTTTGACTCATCAGTTTGAGTCCAACGCCATAAAAGCTCTTTACAGCCTCCGCCTGCAGGAACCAAACCAACAATAGTTTCAACTAAACCCATAACTATATTTGTATGAGAAACTACATAATTACTCTGCAACAATACTTCTTCACCGCCACCAAGAGCTAAACCAGAGGGTGCAGATATAACTGGATTTTCACAATACTTTAAATGTTTACAAGTTTTTTGAAAATACTTTATAAATTTTTCAACAGATTTCATATCTCCCTTTTTAACAAATTCCGTAACATAATTAAGATTAACTCCTGCGGAAAATTGCATGCTCTCATTTATTATAATCAGTGGTTTGTCGGTGGCATTCATTAGAGCGTCCATAGAATTGTAATCTAGGGCATTGGCTTTTGTATTAAATTCAACAATATTAAAATCTTTAAATCTAAAAATTTCTGCTGAATCATTTTTATCTACCTTTGTTACTAATCTCTTAATTTTGCCAAGAGTTTGAATATTTGTATATTTTTGACGTTCTTCGTAAAAATTTTTAGATCCTTTATTTTTGAGATTTTGTAAAAAGGGATTTAGTTTTGTATCACCTAGTTTTGAAAAAAAATTATCCAAACCAATCGACTCTAGCATTTCAAAAGGTCCCATAGACCAATTAAACCCAAGCCTTAGTGCTTCATCAATATCGTTATACTGTTTAGTTATTTGGGGTACTAAAGATGAAGAATATAGAATTATTTTTGATATTACTGACCATGCATATTTTCCATATTTATCATCTCTATTAATTAATTCTAAAAGATTTACTTTTTCAATATTTAATTCAATTTTTTTTGATGGAGAATAAGTATTTTTATTTATATCAAGAGCTTCAAGGGTTTTCTTATTATTTTGTTTATTTATTCTATAAAACCCACCCTTCCCTTTACGACCAGTATATCCGCTATCAATTAGAGTTTTGATAATTGGTATTCCGTCTACAACATTTTGAAAATCGTCTTTTGAATCCAATTCTTTTTTAAAACTTTTAAGGACATCTGACATTAAATCGATACCTATTAAATCATATAATGCAAAAACACCTGTTTTTGGAATACCCATTGGCCTTCCAAATACAGCATCGGCTTCCTCTATTGAAAGTTTCATTGAAATAGCTTCTGTCATAGCAACTTGCATTGAATAGACACCAATCCTATTTCCTAAAAAACCTGGTGTATCACCACATACAATTACACCTTTTCCAAGATTTTTTTCACAAAAATCTTTCAGCAATTCTATTTTGTTTTTATCATTGTTTTCTTCTCTGACAATTTCAAGAAGCCCCATGTATCTTACTGGATTAAAAAAATGTGTTATACAAAAATCTTTTTTATCATTTTCATTTAATTTTTTAGATAATATTTTAAGAGGAATTGTTGATGTATTGGAAGAAACTACAGAATTTTTCTTTCTTTTATCAAATATTTTTTTATATATATCATGCTTTATATCAATTCTTTCTACAACTGCTTCTATAATCCAATCTGCATCAGAAATGTGATCAAAATTTTTAGTTATTGTACCTATTTTTAATCCATCAATTTTAGATTTTTCAAATAAAAGTGGTGGTTTTGATTTTAATATTCTCTCTCGGGCTTTTTCTACGATTTCATCTTTTAAATCGAGTAATACAACTGGAATATTTGCATTGCATAAATGGGCGGCTATACCACTTCCCATTGTTCCTGATCCGATGATAACGACTTTATTAATTTTCATAAAATGGTCGGGGCGGCAGGATTTGAACCTGCGACCCTCTGGTCCCAAACCAGATGCGCTACCAGACTGCGCTACGCCCCGAAAGGTTATTTATATAGATGAATAAATGAATTTTATCAATTGAAACATAAGTGCAATCAATATAATTGAGATATAATTAGTATTATGATTCAACATATATCAAAACCCTTTAAATGGTTTTTTAAATTAGAGGCTGCATCGGGTCTTGTTTTACTTTTTGCTGCAATAATTGCATTATTTGTCAGTAATAGTGAATTAGCATCTATCTATTATGATATTTTAAACTCTTATTTTGCTCTTGGTTTTGGGGAATTTAAATTAAAATTATCTGTATTACACTGGATCAACGATGTTTTGATGGCAATATTTTTCTTTTTGGTTTCTTTAGAGATAAAAAGAGAATTTATTCAAGGAGAATTATCAAACCCAAAACAAGCATCGCTTCCAATAATTGCTGCTGTTGGTGGTATGTTAGTGCCAGCTTTAATTTACGTTGCTATCAATTTTGGAAATTCTGAAACTCTAAAAGGATGGGCGATTCCATCAGCTACTGATATAGCATTTTCTTTAGGTGTATTATCTTTACTTGGAAAAAGAGTTCCAATTTCTCTAAAAGTTTTTTTAACTGCTTTAGCTATTATTGATGATTTGGGTGCAATTGTGATAATTGCCTTTTTCTATTCTGGAAAAATACAAGCTATGTATTTAATACTAATGTTAGTATCAATCATTATCTTAATAATTTTTAATAGATTAAATATAAGAAGCTTTATTCCTTATCTCATAGTTGGGATTTTTTTATGGGACTTTACTCATTCATCTGGTATTCACGCAACTATAGCAGGAGTTTTATTGGCTTTAACGATACCACATAAAGATAAAAAAAACGAAAGCTCACATAAAAATTCAATGCTAATTAAACTCGAACATGCAATCTCACCATATGTTGCTTTCGGTATTATGCCAATCTTTGCTTTTGCAAATGCCGGGGTTTCTCTTGAAGGATTGAGTATAGCAACCTTAATGAATCCAGTGCCATTAGGAATTTTATGTGGGTTATTTTTCGGTAAACAATTTGGTGTTTTCATTTTTTCTTATGTTTCAATCAAATTAAAATTTGCTGAGATGCCAAATGACTCGGATTGGTTAAAATTATATGGCGTAGGTGTATTAACGGGAATCGGGTTTACAATGAGTTTATTCGTCGGAAATTTAGCGTTTGTTGACACAACTCAATATTTAAGTGGTGTTAAAATAGGTGTGCTATTAGGTTCTCTTGCCTCAACTCTTTTTGGGTATATGTTAATTTTGTTAAGTAAAAAATAAAAACAATATGTTTAAATCAAAATTAATACTTTTAGTTATTATGATTTCTCTTTTTTCATCAAAACTCAACGCATCATACGAAAAGCTGGCGTTTGATTTTTCCTTCAAAGACCTTGATGGCTCAGAAATGAAACTTGCTGATTTTAAAAATAAAGTGATGGTTGTTACTAATGTAGCAAGTTATTGCGGTTTTACCTCGCAATATGAAGATCTTCAAGAAATTTGGGAAAAATATCAAAGTAAAGGAGTTGTGGTAATAGGCGTGCCTTCAAATTCTTTTAATCAGGAAAAGGAAACGAATAAAGAAATTAAGAATTTTTGTGAAGCAAAATTTGGAATTAGTTTTCCAATGACTGAAAAAGTTAAAGTCAAAGGTAGTGATGCACACGAATTTTATAAATGGGCAAATAAAAATCATGGTAAAAGTGCTGTGCCTAAGTGGAATTTTCATAAAATTATAATTGGCAAAGATGGAAAGATCTTTGATACATTTTCATCTATGACTAAACCTACATCAGGTAAATTTGTAAAAGTTATAGAAGAAGCTCTTAACAAATAAACTAGATTTTTAATTTCATACCGTCATAAGCAGGTAAGATATTTTTTGGAAGATTTTTTTTTAAAAAATTATAATCTAGTTCTGTATGAAGGTTAGTTAAAATTGTTTTCTTGGGCTTTAAAAAAGTGCTTATTCTTATGCTAGTTTCTAGATTAAAATGTCCAGGATGTCTTTTAAATTTAAGGCAATCTATTATTAAATAATTTAATTTTTTTAGATTATTTAAGTCTGAAGGATTAATATTACTACAATCGCTAAGGTAGGCTGTTTTGTTAAAAACATAAGCTGTCGAAGTAATTTGTCCATGTTCAACTTTAAATGTATTAAAAGATATTTTATTTTTGCCTTTCTTAATCATTTGTTTCTTCTTGATTAAATTGGGTTTCATTATTGGAGTATATCCTTGACCACCGTAAAAACAGAAATCATACTTTCTTTTTAACGCCTTTAACGTTCTTGCGTCTGCATAAATATCAATCCTTTTTTTATATTTCCAAAAAAAAGGTCTCAATTCAAATATACCACTTGTCTGATCTGAATGTTCGTGTGTGTATAGAACACAATCAACATCGTTTATTTTATTTTTAATAAATTGCTCTTTAATATCTGGAGACGTATCAATTAAAACTGATAAATTACCTTTTTTGATAAAAGCAGAACATCTTGTGCGTATATTTAGTTTGTTTTTTTTATCACAATTTCCCCAGTAGTTATTTATCCAGGGTGAACCCAATGAACTTCCGCAACCTAAAATAATTAATTCCATTTCAAATATTTATATTAAATAGTTTTATAAAATTATTGGATGTAATCATGGAAAAGTTTTCCTCTGTCTCATTTTTTAAATTTGCTAAGAATTTTAATGTATATTTTAAATTTCCAGGTTCATTTGTCTTACCACGCAAAGGTTCTGGTGACAAATAAGGAGAGTCTGTTTCTATAAGTATTCTATTATTAGGAATAGATTTAAATGTATTTGCTAAGTCATTACTTTTTTTAAATGTTATAATTCCACTTGCTGAAAAGTAACAATTTAGATTCAAAAGTTTATGTGCAAAATCTTTATTACCTGTAAAGCAGTGCATTAGAATGTTGAAACTTTTATTTTTAAACTCGCTAGATAAAATATCAAACATTTCATTATCAGCAGATCTTGAATGTACAATTAATGTTTTTGATGTTTGTTGACTAGCATGAATATGTTTGATGAAACATTCTTTTTGAATATTCTTGTCTGAATGATTATAATAAAAATCTAAACCAGTCTCTCCAACACCAATTAAATTTTTGTTTAAGCTTAGATTTTCTATTATCTTTTCAACCTTTAAATCTTCATAATTTTTAGCCTCGTGAGGATGTATACCGTAAGAACCAAAAATATTATTATAGTTTTTCAATATATTTAAAATATTTTTGAAGCTTTGATCAGTAGTAGAAATAGTTAAGAAATATTTTACTCCATTGTTATTTGCTCTTTCAATAACATTTTTTAAATTATTAAATAGTGGCTGATAGTCTAAATGGCAATGTGAATCAATTATCATTTTCAATTTTCTTAAACAAGATACCGGGTTTTTTAATACTTAAATCCATTTTTAAATATTTTAAATTTAATAGACAATCAAGATTAAACTCATTCTTTGGTACGCCGAGACAGTCTAATACTTTTTGAGTTGAGTCAGGTATTATTGGATATAATAGAATGCTTATAGATTTTATTTGATTCAGAACTGTATAAATAACTGCATTCATTCTCTCTATATTAACTTTTTTCAAGTCCCATGGCTTTAGATCATTAAAATATTTATTAGCACTGAAAGAAAAATTTATAACTTCTTTAATATATTGGTTTAAATCTTGTTTATTCATTAAATTTTGTAAATCAGGAATTTTCTTTATGAGATTTTTTGTAATAATTTCATCTTCTTTTGAAAGATTTGTATAATTTGGAATTTTTGAATCACAATTTTTTTCAACAAATGAAAATACTCTTTGGCATAAATTACCATAATTGTTTGCCAAATCATTATTAATACAATCATGTAAACTTTTTAATGAAATGCTTCCATCGTTTCCTAAGGAAACCTCCTTAACTAAATAATATCTTAAAGGATCTATTCCATATTCATTTATTATTTCTAAAGGATCTAGAATATTTCCAAGAGATTTAGACATTTTTTTTTCATCCGATAATATCCATCCGTGGCCATAAACTCTTTTAGGTAAGGGTAGTTTAGCAGCCATCAAAAATGCAGGCCAATAAATTGCATGAAATCGTAAGATATCTTTTCCGATAATATGAACATCAGCGGGCCAAAAATTTTTATATTTTATGTTTTTTTGATCTGGAAAATCTAAAGAACTTAAATAATTTGTCAAAGCATCAAGCCAAACGTAAATAATATGTTTATTATTTTTCGGTACAGGTATACCCCATGAAAATGATGTTCTGCTTACAGACAAATCTTTTAAACCACCTTTTACAAATTCAACGACTTCATTTCTACGTGATTTTGGAAGAATAAAATTTGGATTTGATTGATAAAAATCAAGCAATTTTTTTTCCCAGGAAGATAATTTAAAAAAAAAAGACTCTTCTTCAACCCACTCCACTCTTGATCCAGAAACTTTTGCAACTTTAATGTTATTTTTTGATTCAATTTCATCATTGTCATAGTATGCTTCATCTGAAACTGAATACCAGCCGCTATATTTTGATAAATAAATATCATTAGACTTTACTAATCTGTTCCAGATTTCATTAACTGCTTTATGATGTCTTTTTTCTGTAGTTCTGATAAAATCATTATTAGAGAGATTAAGGGTTTTGCTTAGACTTTTAAATTTGAGGGATAACTCATCACAAAAAGCTTTGGGTTGTTTAGAATTTTTTTCAGCTTCTCTTTGAATTTTTAAACCATGTTCGTCAGTACCAGTTAAAAATCTTACATTATAATTTTCTAATCTTTTAAACCTCGCAAATATATCAGCAATAATACTTGAATATGCGTGACCCATATGAGGTTTACCTGATGGATAATATATTGGGGTTGTAATATAAAAATTTCTACCTGACATAGTTTAAATAATTTCTAAGTTTGTTGTGAACATTTACATTATTTAGGTTAAACTTGTAATATCGAATTAATAAACTATTTATTTTATTTTTAATATCTGCAAAATGTATGTAGTTTTTATTTTTTTTAGATAACTCTAAGAATTTTATATCTACAAGGAATAACAAAAGATTAATATAAATATTTTGTTTAGTCTTGTTAAATATTTTTAAAATTTCAGAAGATACTTTTTCGAAATCATTTAAAGAAGTGATTTTAAGTTCTCTAATAATAGGATCAAATTTAATTAGATTACCTGGTGATGTATATTGAATATAATTGTGAGTAAAACTCTCTTCAATATCGAAATGTAATTTTAAATAATTAAAAATTAATTTTTTTTGCTCAGAAGACATAAAAATTTTAAATTCTAAAGATCGTGATATTAATGTTTCAATTACATTATTACTTTTATTATTGATCAAAAAGAAATAATCATAATCTGAAGGTTCCTCTATTAATTTCAAAAGAGCATTGGCAGAGTTTGAATTAATTAGCTCAATATCGTCAATAATGGTAAATCTTGAATAATTAACAAGAGGTGTTTTTGATAACTTAGTCTTGAGCTGACGAATATCATCTATAGAAGCTGTGTTTGGTTTTTCACATTTCAAAAAATTGAAATTTTGTTCAACGTTAATTGTAATTTTTTTATAAGTTTCATTATTTAAATTTATGGAAAATTTATCTTTATCATAAGGAATTTTAGAATTCATAGACAAAATGTAATTAATAAAATGAAAAGCTAAGGTTGACTTACCTATTCCTTTGTCTCCTGATAGCAATATGACTTTTGGTAGTCTTTTATTTAAATAGAGTTTTTCAAATTTAATAAATAGATCGTTATATCCAATTAACTTATTGGACATTTTAATTTCGGTATATTTTTTTGTTATATTTTCCACTTTATTTTAATTTAGACAAAACAGTATTTAAGATTTTTTTTTCGACATCCTTGTCATCATTTGAATTATCCAAAATAAAATATCTATTTTTATTTTTTTTAGCCAATTTTATGAAAGCTTTTTGTGCATTTTGATAAAAATTCTTTGAAAATTTATCATACCTATTTTTAGTTTTTCTTTTATTAAGTCTGCTGGATGCCTTGTTGGCTTTAACTGTGAGAAGAAAAGTAATGTCAGGCTTAATTTTTTGAAGTATATATTTATGAATTGTATCAATAAGCTTAAATTCAACTTTTTTTCCATAAACTTGATAAGCTATTGTGGAGTCAATAAATCTGTCACATATTAAGATTTTTTTGGATCTTTTAGCTTTTAGAATTTTGTTTTGTATATGTTCATTTCTAGCAGCTAAATATAAAAGTGTGTCAGTATATTTATGAAACTTCTCACTTTTGTCTTTATGAAAATAATCTTTTAAAATTACTTGTCTTATTCTTTCTGCTCCAATTGTACCACCTGGTTCTCTAGTTAGTACAACAGAATATTTTCTTTTTTTAATATTTTTAAATAATTTTTTACTTTGAAAGGATTTACCTGATCCTTCGATACCTTCAAAGACTATAAAAAAAAATTTTCTTTTATGCATCTCCCCAAATCATGTAATTAAAAGATAAAAATAAACTTTTAAAAAAATTTACCTTTTTAACACTTTTGCTTGCATAAATAGGAAATTTTTTTACTTCCTCATTTGGTGACTCTAGAATTAAATTTCCAATCTGTTGGCCCTCTTTAATTGGTGCTTTAATTGGTCCGTTATATTCTAATTTTACTTTGAGATCTTTAACTTCTTTTTTTTGTATAGTTACATAAATATCTTCTTTTAATAAACCTTCCACAATATTTTCTTTACCTAACCAAGTTTTAAACTTAAATTTTGGGACATCTTTTTTTGCTATTTCATAAGTATTTGTATTTCTCAACGCCCATCTAAACATTCTTGCTGACTCGTCTGATCTCGATTGTTTAGTAGCAAATCCACTCCCAACTGCGATTAACCTTCGATTATCACCAACAATTGAACTTGCCAGGGAATATTTCTCTACGGCTAAATAACCTGTTTTAATACCATCGGCACCTATCCGTTTATATAAAAGTGGATTTCTATTTCCTTGTTTGATTGGGTCACCACCTGTTCTATCCCATGTAAATTCAGTTTCTTTAAAGTATTCATAATAAATTGGATAATTTTCAATAAGGTACTTCGACATTATTGCTATATCTCTAACAGTTGAATAATTATCAGGATCGTTAATACCGGATGAATTTGTAAAGTTTGTATTAACAAGACCAATTTCTTCTGCCTTTTCATTCATCATATCGGCAAATGCAGTTTCTGTACCAGCAATACCTTCCGCTAACGCAACACAAGCATCATTACCAGACACTACTATTATACCTCTCAACAAATCCTCAATTGAAACTTTATCGTTTAACATAATGAACATCGATGAATAGCCGCTTTTGGACATTCTCCAAGCATTTTCGGATATAATAACTTCGTCTGAAAGTTTTATTTTTTCTTGTTTTAAAAGGTCAAAAACAATTATTGCGGTCATAATTTTTGTCATTGAAGCAGGATAAATTTGATGGTCCGCGTCTCTTTCAAATAAAATTTTTCCAGAATTGTAATCCATAAGAATGGCTGTTGGAGCTTGTATTTTTGGCTCAGCACTTAACTTCGTTAAAAACAAAAACGATATTAAGACTATTGCAATTTTTTGTTTCATTTATTTTTTTTTATATCAAGATTATCAAAACCATACTTGTTTAGCTTAAAGTAATCATTTTTTAAAGTATTAATTGAAGCGTAGGGTCCTGCAACTAACTGATAGTTATTTTTGCCCAACGTTTTTATAGAAAAAACTTCTTTTTTAATATTCTCATTTATAAGTAATTCGATCAGGCTAGAAGCCCACTTTTTTGTGTAAAATTCTCCAATAATTATTGAAAAATTTACATCTGACTTTTTTTTGCTTTTATCATTAGAAGATTTGGAGATATTGTTAATTTTTACTTTTGTTACTGGAGCCTTAGTTAGTACACTTTGCTCTTCTGAATAAGTAACTGCTTTTTTTGCAATAAATGATCTATTTTTTATACGCCTTTCAACTTCAACAAAAGGCATATTTGGATTTAAATTTAATTTTTCTGATAATTTTTTAGTAATTAAGACTTTAAAAAAATCTGGATAATTTACTTTTTTAGATACTAGTAGTTGTACAGATTTTTTGTTTTCAGGATTTGTTATTATAATAATTGTATTTTTTTTATATTTGTTATGAGCCACCTCTATTTTGTCAGGGTTTAGCTTTGATGAGATTATATTATTTTCAAAATCATTTTCATTGTAGATTAATGCAAAACCATTAGAGATTTTTGAAGTAGAGACACTACTTTTTTCAAAAGAATTGTTAGTACATGATAATAAAAAAAAAATTATAGTAAAATATTTAAATTTCATTTTTAAACTTATTTTTTAAAGTACACACAGCAATAGCAAATCTCAAAGACCTATTCCATTTTAAAACTTTTTCATAATTACTAAACACAAGATATGCAGGTCTAAGATTATTAGATCCAGGAATAATGTCCTTATCAGGTGTAACAATTGCTGTAATGACATTTTCATTTAATGACATGTTTTGATCATTTTTCAAATATTTTTTAAAAAATTTTAATTTCTTTTTATTTTTAATCTTCTTAGCAGAAGTATTTAAATATTTTAATGGAATATTTCCCTTAAGTTCAACTTTATAAAAACAGGGTTGATTTTTTTTCCAACCAATTTTATTAATATAATTTGCTGCCGAAGCAAATGAGTCTTCAATTTCTTTAAGTTCAATATTAGCGTTTTTATTATAATCTAACGCATAGTTTTTAATTGTCGATGGCATAAACTGAAAATTTCCAAAAGCTCCAGCCCATGAACCATATAAAATATTTTTACTTATAATTTTTTCATCAATGAGTTTTAATAAAATTAATAATTCATTAGTAAAAAAAGCTTTTCTTCTTTTATCAAAGCTTAAAGTTGATAGCGATGAAATAATATCCATTTTTCCCAAATATTTTCCATAGTTAGTTTCAATGCCCATCAGAGCTAGAAGTAATTCTTTTTCTACTGAAAATTTTTCCTCAATTTTATTAATAATTTTTTTTTCTTTCTTATATAATGATAAACCTTTTTTTACTTTGTCGTTGCTAGTTCTTTTCCTTACATATGTTTTAGTATCTTCGTAAAATTCGGGTTGGTATCTATCGTATTCAATTACTTTAGATAAAAACTTTGCATCTTTCATAACATCGTTTACAGTTTTTTGTGAAATTCCATTTTTGACAGCTGTCTTTTTAAATTCCAAAAGCCACAAATCAAAATCTTGGTTGGCCTCGAGATTTGTGAAGGTAAAAATTAGTATAAATTTTAATAATATGGCTAAATTTTTCATTTTTAGCTTATATTCCAATATTTTTTTACATTCTATAAAATTATTGTATTGCTTTAATCTTTTATTCTTTCATGTATATAGAATATCTTGATGTTTAGATTTGGAGAGGTGGCTGAGCGGTTGAAAGCACTAGTCTTGAAAACTAGCAATGGGTTTACTCATTCGTGGGTTCGAATCCCACCCTCTCCGCCAGTTTCATTTAATTTTAAAATCTTTTAAAAGTTTTGAGACATTGTTTGATGGTAATAAATCTTTGTGACCAATACCAGAATACCATTTAAAAATTTTATCATCATCTTTTTTCAAAATTTCATAAAGTTTTACCAGATCATCATAATTTAAAGTATCAATATATTTGTTAACAAATTTACTAAGAAGTATATCCATTTCTTTAATCCCTCTATACTCAGAACGATACTTAATTTTTTTCTTTAAGGAATATATTTTATTCATTTTATATAATTATATAATATAAGAAAATATGAAAAATATAAATAAAAACAGTTTTTTATTTGAGGATATTACAACATTAAAAGGAGTTGGAAAAAGACTTGAAAAATATTTAAAAAATAAAAAAATAGAAAAAGTTAAAGACATACTTTTTGACCTTCCTTATGAGATTATTGATAGATCAAAAATTACTAGCCTACAGAATCTAGAAGTAGGGAAAATAAGTTCAATTCAAGTTGTTGTAGAGAAATATAATTTCCCAAGAATAAGAAATCTGCCTAATAAAGTAATTTGTTCTGAGAATGATCGTAAAATAAACTTAATTTTTTTTAATAGTAAAGAAGGATATATAAAAAAAGTTTTGCCTATTAAAAAAGAAGTTATAGTCAGCGGAAAAATTAATTACTATAAAAAAAATTATCAAATTACAAATCCTACCTATATAAAAGAATTAAATTCAAAAAAAGAAATTACAAAAGTTTTTCCAAAATATTCTCTAACAGAAGGTTTGAATGAAAAGATTTATAGAAATATTATTTATAGAGTTCTTCAAGATTTTGATGCGAGTGATGAATGGTATTCTGATAATTTTTTGAAAGAAAATAATTTTGGCAAACTACAAAAGGTATTACTAAATTTACATAATCCATCCACCAAGAAAGACTTAAATTCGAACGATTATAGAAGACTTGTGTATGATGAAATATTTTCAAATCTTATTTATCTTTCTACATCAAGAAAAATAGTAAGATCAAAAAAAAAAATAAAGTATTTAAATAAAAATAAAATTTCTAAAATTGTTTTAGATAATTTTGGTCATAATTTAACTAAAGGCCAGTCAGAAATATTAACGGAAATTAACAAGGATATTAGTTCTGAACAAAGAATGTTTAGATTATTACAAGGTGATGTTGGTTCAGGTAAAACAATACTGGCCCTAATTGCTGCTGCTAATATAATTGAAATAAATTATCAGGTTGCCTTTATGGCTCCCACTGAAATATTAGCACAACAGCATTATAAATTGGCAATTAAACTTTTTAAAAACTCCAATATAAATATTGAACTATTTACAGGTAAAACAGATTATAATAAAAAAAAGCATATTCTGTCTGATCTTCAAAATGGAAAAATAAATTTATTATTTGGAACACATGCATTATTTCAAAATAAAATTAAATTTTTAAATTTGGGATTTGTAATTATAGATGAACAACATAAATTTGGTGTTAATCAAAGAATTAAATTAGCTAAAAAAGGTGGAAAAAATTGTGATTTACTTCTTATTTCTGCAACTCCAATACCAAGAACTATGATGTTATCATTTTTTGGGGACATGGATATATCACGTTTAAATGAAAAACCTAAATATAGGAAAAAAATTATTACTTTGATAAAACCTGAAAAAAAACTTGATGAGATTTTACCACTTTTAAAAAAAGAAATTTCTTTGGAAAGACAAATATTTTGGGTTTGTCCATTAATTGATATTTCTAGTAATTTAAATTATACATCTGCTAAAAAAAAATTTGAACAAGTAAATAAGCTTTTTCCAAATCAAGTTGGTCTAATTCATGGTGGAATAGATAAAAATATTAAAAACAAAGTATTACAAGATTTCCTTACTAAAAAAATTAAAATATTAGTAAGTACTACTGTTATAGAGGTGGGTATAGATTTTCCAAGTGCAAACACTATTATAATTGAAGACTCGAATAAATTTGGATTATCTCAACTTCATCAATTGAGAGGAAGAGTGGGAAGAGGAAATACAGAGTCGATTTGTATTTTACTGTACAAAAATAATCTATCCAAGAATGCAAGAGAGAGATTAAAAATTTTAAGATCTACAAATGATGGTTTTGTTATAGCTGAAAAAGATTTACAATTACGTGGCTTTGGTGACATTTTGGGTTTTCAACAAAGTGGTATTAAAAATTTTAGATTTGCAGATCCATTACATCATAAAGATTTATTTTTACTTGCAGAAAAAGAAGTTAAAAAACTGGAAAAGTTTAATTTTAAGAAGTTTGAAAATTTATTAAAACTTCACGATAAAGCTGATATAATCAGTGAAATAGTAAGTTAGTTATTTGGGTCTGTACTGCCAGCGGATACAATAAATTTTGAGGCTTGTTCAAAACTCATATCTAAGAAAATAACTTCTTTTTTTAAAAACATTAAAAGAAAACCGCTGGTTGGATTTGGAGTAGTTGGTACAAAAACATTTATTAATTCTTGTCCGACTTTATCTTTAATTTCACTAGTATTCTCTTTTGTAGCAAAACCTACAGCCCAGGTTCCCTTTCTGGGGTATTCAACTAATACCACTGATTTTTTATCACCTTTGCTTTTAGCAAAAGTTTCTGTTAGTTGACCTACTGCAGAATAAATAGTTCTTAAAATTGGGATTTTATTTAAAACTTGTTCAAATAAATCAAAAAGTTTTTTTCCCAAAAATGAAAGAGATAACCAACCAACAAAAGTAATTAGAAAGACTGAAATTAATATTTCTAATCCTGGTATATTATAAGGTAGATAATAATTGGGATTTATTTCTTTAGGTAAAATTTTAGATGAAATTTTAATAATAAATAGTGTTAGATAAAGAGTTATCCCAATAGGTATCAAAACAACAATTCCAGCTATAAAATTGTTACGTAATGCTGAAAACAAAGACCTTTTTGACTTTTTATCTGGCATAAAGTTAAATGCTTAAATAGAATTTTTTGTTAAACTTTGTTAATATCATCTTATGAGTAAAAGTCATATCATAAATAGGAGAAAATTTCTTGGATTTATTGGGTGCACCTGTGGATCTTATTTTTTACATGGTTGCGGTACAGTGCCAATTACAGAGCGTAAACAATTAACGTTATATCCAGAAAGTATGATTAATAATCAAGCGGCTAAAGCTTATACAAAACTCAAAAATTCAAAAAAAATAAAGCTTGTAAAGAGTGGTAAAGATTTAAACAACATAATTGATATAGGAAATAAAATATCAAAATCTGTATCAACATTTTTTAAAAATGAAAAAAAAGAGGATCCAACAATTAATTTTGATTGGGAGTATATTTTAATTGATGATAAAAATGTAAAGAATGCTTGGTGCATGCCAGGAGGTAAAATCGCTGTTTATACTGGGATTTTAGATGTTGCAAAAAATACTAATGGTTTAGCAACAATAATGGGTCATGAAATTGCTCATGCTGTTGCAAAACATTCTGTTGAGAGAATGAGTGCTGCAATGGCTGTTAATGTAACAACCCAAATAGCTGATATATTTACTGGTGGTAAGATATCACAGACTAGAAACACTGTAGGAAGAGCAACCGGAATGGATGTGCTTCAGCTTGGAATAATGAATCCTTTTGGGAGAAAACAAGAAAGTGAGGCTGATTATTTAGGACTAATTTTTTCATCCTTATCTGGTTACAATATAAAAGAGTCTACAAGTTTATGGGATAGGATGAAAAAAGCTCATAAAGGAAAGGAGCCTCCTCAGTTTTTAAGCACACATCCTTCCAGCGATAATAGAATTAAAAATCTAAATACATGGATACCCAAGATTATTTTAGATTACCCACCTATTATAACTTAAAATTATTGGTGAGCCGTGTTGGATTCGAACCAACGACACCTTCCTTAAAAGGGAAGTGCTCTACCAGCTGAGCTAACGGCCCGTAAAGAACTTGTTTTTATAATTAAAAAAGACAAATTTCAATTGCAAAATTATCTATATAACGATGTAAGCTCATTATTTCCTGCAGCAACACATGGCGATTTAACACATGTGCCGATTATCCATTCAGAACCTGGTTCTGACTGAAAATCTTTGTTACTCACAAAAATCGTTCCCATTTCAGTTGATTGTCCTGCTTTACCTTCAGCTTGTAATCTTGGGTCCTGAGCTGATTTTACAATATTTTTGCTATTTGAATGTGGGTTTTTGAGCTTTAGATTTAAATTTATATAATTGATTATTTTTTTAGATGACCAATTATCAATACATAAGTCACCCCAAATAGTTTTAGTTTGATCATTACCTCTGTCACAATTGTTAATTTCTTTATTTACAAAATTTACGATAAGTTGATGATTAGATTTAATTAAATTTGCCTTTTCTTGAACAGAGGATCTTGTAGATGCAGTCCATATTAAGGTGGATAAGACATAAAATGCAGAAAATAAAACCAAAATTTCTAAAAAACCAATTTTTTTAAAACTAATCATAAACTCACAATCATATTTTTTTTGATAGTCCCCTCAAAAAAATCTATTAAATTTTGTACAGTTTGCTTACCCATTCTAATTTTACACTCTTTTGTGAACGTCGCTGAATGTGGACTTAATAAAATTTTATTATTTTTAATTAAAGGACTATTCATCTCTATTGGTTCTTTTTCAAAAACATCAAGCCCAGCTCCAAAAATAAGATTTTGTTTTAGAGCTTTATCAAGATCAATTTCATTTATAATTCCACCCCTCGCTGTATTTATTATAATAGCATTATTCTTCATTGATTTAAGTTTATCAAAATCAATTAAATTTTTAGTTTTTTCGTTGAGGGGCATATGTATTGAGATAAAATCAGACTTTTTTAATGAATTGCTCAAATTATCAACTTTTACACCACCATGATTTTCAATATCACTTTTATTTACAAATGGATCATATACCTCAACGTTCATTTCAAATCCTAAACATCTTTTAATTAAAATTCTACCAATTCTTCCAAAACCCATAATTAATATATTTTTTTTTAGTAATTCGTAAGTTAAAACATTTTTCACAGCATCTCTAAATTGGCCGGATCTAACCATTGAATCATATTGTGTAATTCCTTTTGATAAACACAGGATCATATACATTACATGTTCCGCTACAGATACGGCGTTTGCTGTCGCTGTAATTAAAAGTTTTATATTGTTCTTTTTTAAAAAATTAAGATCTACATTATCATATCCTACTCCATGCCTAGAAATAACTTTGAGTTTTTTACAATATTTTAATATATCCGAGTCAAGTTTAGCAACCCGTAGAGTGATTCCATCAAAATTTGGAAGAACCTTTATAAGATTTTCTTTAGAGACATCTTCGATTATTTCATATTGAAACTTTTTATTGTTTTTAAGTAATGAGATACCCTCTTCTGCAATGTTTTCTATTATACCAATTTTGTGCATATCAATAAATTTAGCCAAGAATATATCTTATTAACAACAATATAAAGTGGGTTATTAAAGACATAAAATGAAATTGCTTTCAACTCAAAATTTATTTGAAAACTCTATTACTTTGATTTATTAAGTTGTGTGTCAAAGCAAAACTTAATTTCTATTGTTTTATCATTTATTCCTGTTGCTTACATACTTGGAACATTCATTTTAAATATAAATATATTTCTTCTAATCATAATAGGTCTGTTTTTATATGCCAAAGGATATAGATATAAAATAGAATTACTGGATAAGTTGATAATTTTATTTTTTGTATATATTTTATTCACAGGCTTATGGAACACTATCGAAGTTCAGTATTTAAACCAAAGAACAAATACAGATTATTATATCCTGAACAAAAGTTTCTTTTTTTTAAGATACTTGTTTCTCTATTTAACAATTAGATTATTAATTAAAAAAGACCTAATAAACTTTAAATTAATATTTATTGTATATTCTCTTACTGTATTTTTAGTAAGCGTAGATGTAATTATACAATTTTTTATTGGAAAAAATTTGTTGGGTCAAGTAAGTCCAAACGATTACAAGGTAACAGGATTTTTTCAGGACGAAGCTATAGCAGGTGGGTTTATTCAAAGATTTTCTTTATTTCTTTTTTATACAATATCTGTATTTGTTGTGACAAAAAAAACTAATTTAAAAATCTATGCTCTTTCAGTTTTATTTTTAATTATAACTCTTTCAATTATCTTCTCTGGAAATAGAATGCCATTAATTTTATTTATACTAAGTATTATTTTAATTTTATTTACAAATAAGACATTAAAAAAATATTTTTTACAAATTTTTATTTTGATAACCTTTATATTGACAATTTCAATTTATTCTAGTCCAACTCTAAAAAACTACTACAAAACTTTTTATGAGCAAACTATAAAAATAATCTCACTGTATAGTTATAGAATCACCGGAATTGGTTCGGAATTACTTTATAATAAAAGACCATTTTATATTCATGAATTTGACTCAGGTATTTCAACTTTTAAATTAAATAAATTTATTGGAGGAGGTGTCAAATCATTTAGATTTAATTGTCCAAAAAGAAAAATTGAGAATATTAACGAGAGAACAACTTGTAATATGCATCCTCATAATTATTACTTAGAAATTTTAACAGATTTAGGAACGTTTGGGTTTTTAATTTTTTTAACCATAGTAATTGTTGTTTTAAAAAAGTCTTACCGTCTCTTAATATCGCCGGATTATAAATATATTTATTCACCTTTTTTTTATATTTTTTTTATGGAGATTTTCCCTTTAAAATCATCTGGTAGTTTTTTCACGACAAATAATTCTGTAATTATATTTTTTGTTTTAGGCTTTTTAGTTGGATATATAAGTGAAAGTAAATTTGATGGCGGTCCCACGGGGAATCGAACCCCGATTAGATGATTGAAAACCATCTGTCCTAACCGTTAGACGATGGGACCAAATTTTTAAATGTCTTATTAACAGAAATATCATCGATAATAAACTCTACATTTTTTTTTCCTTTCCATTCATTAAGACTTAATTTGCCTAAAATATTAATTTTCTTTCGATAATTAGCTAATAAATAACTTTCTAAATTTGTATTGACCGCGTTAAATGTGACACTTTTTACTGTAGAACCGTCATCACCTCCTAGGACTGACTTAATATGCTTTTCACCTACAATTGAAGATTTTAATATTTCCAAATTTTCAATTACAAATCTTGGTTCAGGATTGCCAGATCCAAATGGTGATAATGTATTTATTTCCTCATAAAATTTCTCGTTTAATGCAGATGGAGATATTATAGAATCATAAAATATTTCATCATTTTTTTTTAAATCTTTCTTAATTTTTAAAAAACATTTATTTATAAAATCCGTGAATTGCTCAATTTTTTCCTCTTTTATGCTAAATCCTGCAGCCATCTTGTGTCCACCACCCTTCAATATAATTTTTTTTTGAACTGCGCTAATTATAAAGGTTCCAATATCAAAACCATAAACTGATCTTGCGGAAGCTCTGCCAACTCCATTTGAAATAGATATAATTATCGTTGGTTTATTAAATTTATCTTTTAATCTAGAGGCAATAATACCAATTATTCCTCCGTGTAAATTATGTCCAGAAAGAACTGTAACAGGTTCGCTTGGATCAGATACTATTTTTTTTTCAATTTTATTAAGCATATCATTTTCCAAAAGCTTTCTTTCATTATTAAAATTTTCGAGTTCTGATGCTATCTTAAAAACCTCCTTTGGATCTTTACTTAATAAAAGATTAGCTCCATGAGAACATTTGCCGACTCTTCCACCTGCGTTGATTCTAGGTCCTAAAACATATCCTAAATGATAAGTGTTTAAATTTGACTCAATGCCACAAATATTTTTTAAAGTTTTCAAACCAGGATTAGAAATCTTATTAATAATTTTTAAACCTTGGCTAACAAAAGCTCTGTTTAAACCAATAAGTGGAACTACATCACAAACAGTGCCTAGTGAAACTAGATCTAGAAAATCTATAAGATCAGGCTCTTTTATATGATTTTTTTTGAACCACCCTAAATCTCTTAATTTTTTATTTAAGGCGATAAGAAACATAAAACAAACACCTGCAGCGCAAAGATAATTTAATTTTGAATTATCATCAAATCTATTAGGATTAACAACTGAAAAAGCATTAGGTAGTATAATTTCAGATTGATGATGATCTAAAACAATAACATCAATTTTATTTTCTAATGAATTGATTGCTTCAAAAGACATTGTACCACAATCGACTGTAAAAATTACACTAGAACCCTCAGATATTAGTTTATTAAAACCCCGAAGATTTGGCCCATACCCTTCTTTTTTTCTATCAGGTATATAAATCGATGAAAGTTGTCCTAATTTATTAAAGTAATTTCCTAATAGAGCAGTAGAGGTTGCACCATCAACATCGTAATCACCAAATATTCCAATTTTTTCCTTTGATATAATTGCTTTAACTGTTCTGTTTACACTTTTCTCCATATCTTTTAGAATGAAAGGGTTGGGTAAGAGATTTTTTATTCTTGGATTTAAAAATAAATTTACATCCTCGATTTTGATTTTTCTAATAGATAATAATTTTGAAATAATTTCAGTTAAATTAAAGTTATCTTTTAAATAACTTGCTGTTTCAAGATTATATTTTTTTATAATCCAATTTTTTTCTAAAACAGAAACTGTTTTCATTTCTTAACTTTATTTTTAACTTTTTTAGAAATGTTCTGGCTTTTATGAAGTACAAATGAATTGGCTTCAAAATAAACGCCTTTATCATTAATGCCTTCAAGCAAATCACCATCTGTAATACCGGTAGCACAAAAAATTACATCACCTTTTATCATATCCGTAATGCTATATTTTTTTTTAAAATCAGAAATTCCAAGTACCTTGGCTCTTTTAAATTCATCTTCATTTTTTAAAACTAATCTTGTCTGCATTTGACCTCCAAGACAATGTAATGCAGCGCCAGCCAAAACACCCTCGGGTCCACCTCCAGTACCTAAATAGATATCAATGGATGATGTAGGATCAACTACTGATACAACACCTGTTACATCACCATCATTTATAAATTTAATTTTTACATTAAGTGAGCTAAGCGCAGATATAATATTTTTGTGTCTATCTCTTTTTAAAACACATGCAGTCAATTTATCTGGACTTACATTTTTGGCTTTGGCTAATAATTTTATATTTTTTTCTATTGGAAAATCTAAATCAACAAGACTCTCGGGATAGCCACTACCTATTGCGATTTTTTCCATGTAAGTATCCGGTGCAGACAAAAGACAATTTTTTTCAGCTACAGCCATGACTGAGATTGCGTTTGGCAAGTTTGAGGCAACAAAATTTGTACCTTCTAATGGATCTACAGCTATATCAAGATTTTGTCCAATTCCAGTGCCAACTTTTTCGCCAATGTAAAGCATTGGGGCTTCATCCATTTCACCCTCACCTATAACCACTTTGCCTTGAATACTAAGTTTATTTAATTCTGAACGCATCTCATCAACAGCTGCTTGATCAGCAGCTATTTTGTCATTTTTTCCTTTAAATTTTGAGGCACCAAAGGCCGCTCTTTCGCAGACTTTTATGAAATTATTTAATAATTTTGGATCAATCAACTTTAAATCTCTTCAATTCTTATAAATTTTGGACGGTTTATTACAAAATTTTTTTTATCTAATTCATTAATACATTTTTCAATATTTTTATTTTGGGTTTTATGAGAAACTATTATTAAAGAGGCATACTTTTTTCCTTTAAAAGAGTCTTGAATCAATCTTTTAACTGAAATTTTATTTTTTGACATAATTTTTGTTATTGAAGAAAGCACACCTTTTTTATCAAGGACATCAAGTCTGATATAATTAGAAAACCATTGATTTGATATATCTGTAGAATTAATTTTTTTTCTCTTTTTATAAGAGACAGAAAAAGGATATTTTAAATTGCCTCTAAGTATTGAACATATATCTGAAACTAAAGCTGATGTAGTTGGACCGGCTCCAGCACCCTCGCCCTGTAAAACAGATTTTCCAAGGGGCTCGCCCTCTATGATCACGGCATTTAAAACACCATTAACATTGCTGAGTCGTGAATCTTTTTTTATTAAACAGGGGTTTACTCTTTGAATAAGTTTTCCTTCTGAAATTTCACTAAGACCAATGTGTTTTATTTTATAACCTAATAAGTTTGCATTTTTAATATCTGTCTCGTCAATAAAATTTATACCTTCCTGGTTAACATTATTTTTATTTATAAAACAATTAAAAGCTAAGGATGAAAGTATTTGGATTTTAGAGCGCACATCATCACCATTTAGATCTGATTTTGGATTGCTTTCTGCATAGCCTAATTTTTTAGCTTTATTTAAAACTTTATCAAAAGAAATATTCATTTTATCCATATTTGTTAAAATAAAATTTGATGTGCCATTAAGAATTCCGTATATTTTTTTTGTCTTATTTGCAACTAGCCCCTCTTTAAGAGTCCTTATTATTGGAATGCCGCCAGCAACGGCAGCCTCAAATTCAATATTTACTTTATTTTTTTCTGCAAGTAAGGCGAGTTGATCACCGTATTTTGATATTAGAGATTTGTTAGCGGTAACCACATGTTTTTTCCTTCTTATTGAGTTAAAAACAAGTTTCTTTGCTGGACCGTCAGCTCCTCCTATAAGTTCAATAACTATATCAATATCCTCTAATTTAGATGCATCTAAATAATTACGTAACCACTTTTTTTTTGGTATAGATATGCCCCTTTTTTTTTTTATATTTTTTGCAGAAACATATTTAATATCAAAATTTACATTGTTTTTTTCAACTATTGATTTTTTATTTTTTATAAGATGTCTGTAAAGATTTAAACCAATATTACCTAAACCTACAATTGCTAGATTGAAATTTTTTTTTTTAGTCATTCGATTGTTAAGTCTGGATATTTTTTATCATTACCTTTTTTGATAATTATATTTGCAACATTATCTATATCACATTCTTGTAAATCTTTACAAATCCTCACTAATGTAATTTTTGGTCTATTTTTTTTCTTTCTATTTACTATGATATTTTCACCTTTTTTTATATTTAATTTTGATATTTTATTTCTTTTTTTGATTTTATCTCTAATCTGTTTTTTTTGTACATCAACTGAAACTAACTTTTTTTTATCTTCATTTGACATATTTAATTCAACTAAATCGAAATCTTTATCTTTTTTTGACGACTTTGAAAGGGTGTAAATTTCTATAGATATATTATTCTTAAAATAATCATTAATTTCCTTTTTATTCGCACACTCATGGTCACCACATATATAAACTTTTTTAACCTTACTGTCGTTAATAGTTGAACAACTAACTAAAATAAAAAAAAAAATAAATAAAATTTTCATTTAATGCCGACGTTCTCTTTAAAATTGTTAATTATATTCATATTTTGAATTGCTTGACCCGCTGCTCCTTTAACTAAATTATCAATAGCTGACAAAATAAGTATTTTTCTTTTTTCTTTTAATTCACATATTGAAATTTCACAAAAATTTGTATTTAAAACATTCTCTGTACCAATATTTTTATTAAATGGATTGATTTTTACAAAATAATTATTTTTATGAAAGCTTTTTAATTCTTTAAAAACTTTTTTTGCAGTAACACCAGGTTTTAATTCTAGGTAAATAGATGATAACATTCCTCTAAAAGTTGGAATAAGATGAGGAATAAAAACATAATTAATTTTTGTGTTGGAGACTTTGTTTAATTCCTGATCAAGTTCGCTTATATGTCTATGCTTATAGACACCATATGCGTGAATTGATGAAAAAATATTTTTATGCTTAAATTTTTTTTTTAAATTTTTACCAGCACCAGAATATCCAGATTTTGAGTCAATTATAATATTCTTACCGTTAATTAAATTTTTCTTTAATAACGGAATTAAAGGTAATTGAATTGAAGTAGGATAACAACCTGGGCAAGCGATTATTTTAAATTTTTTTAATTTGTCCTTTGTAAATTCAGATATAGCATAAATAGATTTGTTAATTAATTTTTTAGCCAAATGTTCTTTACCATAAAACTTTTTATATACGGAACTATCGGATAATCTAAAATCAGCTGATAGGTCAATTATTTTTAATTTTTTATTTATTAAATTTTTACAAATTATTTGGCTTTCTCCATTGGGTAATGCTGTAAATAAAATATCAATAATAGTCCAATCTACAGATTTTAGTTTTGATATTTTAGGTAAATTTTTTGTAATTCTTTTATCGAAATACTGAATTTTTTTTCCTATATTCTTTTGGGCACATAAATACTTTATTTGGACATTTGGGTGATTTGATAAAAATTTAATCAAATCGAGTCCAACAAAACCTGTGGCTCCAGCTATAACAATATTTAATTTTTTTGCTGACATAATTTGTTTATATCACTTTTAAATTTAATAGTAATGAATGATTTATCTCTTAGAGAATTGGAAACTTCTACGTGCTTTTTTATGTCCGTATTTTTTTCTTTCAACTTTTCTCGAATCTCTGGTTGTAAATTTATTTTTCTTTAATGTTTTTTTAAACGTAGGATCAGTTTTTACTAATGCTCTTGAAATTCCATGTATTATTGCGCCAGCTTGACCTGATAATCCGCCACCTTTTACATTACATTTTACATCAAATTTATTTAATACATTTGTTTCTTGTAAAGGCATAACTACTATTAATTGATGGACTGGTCTTTTAAAATAGTCATTCATGGATTTTCCATTTACAAAGATTTTGCCTGTTCCCTTCTTTATCCATACTCTTGCTACAGATTCTTTTCTTCTTCCTGTAGCATAGTTACTTTCTTTAAAATCTAATTTCATTTTTCCAGTATCCTTTTCTACCTGAGTTGTTTCCATTAGACTTTAATATGATTTTTTTTATTTATTGCAGAGAAGTTGATTTCAACAGGATTTTGAGTTTCATGAGGATGCTTGTCACCATAATATATTTTAAGTTTGCTTAATTGTTTTTTTGCCAAAGGACCACCTGGTAACATTCTTTTTACCGCAAATTTTAGAATATCTTGAGATTTGTTTTTTTCCGTTAAATTTTTAGGATTAATACTTTTTATACCTCCTGGGTGACCCGTGTGTTTATAATATTTTTTATTTTCAAATTTTTTGCCTGTAAATTTTAACTTTTCAATATTTGTAACTATAACAAAATCTCCATTATCTTGATTTGGATTATATTGAGGTTTATTTTTTCCTCTTAGAACTAGAGATATATAAGCTGCTAGTCTTCCTACTACAAGATCTTTGGCATTTACTAAATACCAATTGTTTTTAATATTTTTTTTTTTAATAAACGGTGTCATTTTAACTTGGCGATAATTACAAGTTATTAATTACTATGTCAATAAAAACTATGTTTTAAGTGTGTTATAGTAAAAATAAATTGATGAAAGAAGTAAAAGAATTGTAGAAATCTGATGTAAAGAAGCAATCCAAATATATGCTCCGCTTAAAAGAGTGAAGATTCCAAGAATTATCTGCACAAAAATCATTGTCAACAAATACAATGTTGGTCGATACATTTCTTTCTGTCTTCTATAAAAAATAATAAAACTCATAATTACAACATATATAAAAATTATGTAGGCCAATTTTCTATGAATAAATTGTACGAATGATGGTTCACTTAAAACCTGTGGAAAAATTATATCTTTATAAGTTAAATCGTCAGGAAAAAAATAACTATTCATCAAAGGCCAGGATTGATAAATTTTTCCTGCATCTAAGCCTGAAGTAAAAGCTCCAAATGTAATTTGTGTAAATATCAAAAGTATAAATATTTTTGAAAGAATATTTTCATTTTTCAGACTAAAGAAAATTTTATTTTTATTGTTTCTTATATTTAAAAAATACCAAAAAATTGCTGAAAAAAGAATAAAAGCTAAATTTAAATGTAACGCTAACCTATAATGACTTACAGTAGTATTTTCTATTAGTCCGCTTTTTACCATATACCAACCTACTGTTCCCTGAACTAATATTAGCAAAAATAATACAAAAAAATTTATATTATAATTTTGGTTTAAGATTTTTTTAAAATATATGTAGATGAAAGGTATAAGAAAAAGTAAACCCAAAATTCTTCCTAAAATTCTATGAATGTATTCCCAATAGTATATAATTTTAAATTCGTTCAACGTCATGCTTTGATTTAGAAGATAAAACTGAGGAATCTCTTTATAAAGACTAAATACATCATTCCATTGGTTATTATTTAGTGGTGGCAGAATTCCTTTTACAACGTCCCATGTTGTTATTGACAAACCCGAGTCGGTTAGTCTTGTTAAACCACCTACAATTACGATTATAGATATAAAAAACAACAAACAGATTAACCAATATGTTATAAATTTCGAATATTCTTTTCTTAATATTATTTCCATAGTTGTGTTATATAATAAACGTGTATTTTATTAATTGCATTTATGTCGCTGAATAAGAATAAAAAAATATTAAAAATAAGAAAAAAGTTGGATTTTTTAGATAGTAGGATGCTGGATATTATAAAAATCCGAACTAATCTTGTAAGTCAAGTGCTACAAAATAAGACAAGTAAAAAACAAATTGTAGATAAAAAAAGAATAAATGTAATTCTTAAAAATATTAAAAAAAAATCAATTAAAAAAAAGATCGACGTCAAACTGACACGACAAATTTGGTCTAGTATGATAAGAGCATATATAAATTTTGAATATAGGAAATTTAAAAAAAAATAATGTTACTTACTATGTGGGGGGAGTTTTTTTTCAATAAAATATTCGTGTTTTCTTGTTTCGGGATTATATTTTTTTAGCTTTAATTTAACTTTAGCTTTTTCACCTTTTGTAGGCTTCTTTACGTAGTAATAGAATGCACTATCGACTTTTTTCTCTGGAACCAATCTAACCTTAACTGATGATTTTTTAGCCATTTTTTTCTTTTTTAATTTTGTCTATAATTTTTTTAATTTTCACCAACTTAGTTTTAAGTGAAAATTTAAAATTTTCACTATTTACACTAGAAATTAAAGTATCGTCAAGTTTTATCGAGGGATCATTCAAAGCTTTTTTTGCACCGTTAATTGTGAATCCTTTAGTTTTAAGTAAAACATAAATTAATTTTATATATTTAATATCTTTATCTGAATAATACCTTCTATTTCCAGAAAGTAATTTAGGTCTGATTTGTTTAAAATGCTTTTCCCAGAAACGTAGTGTATGAGTGTTTGGTTTCTTATTCTTCTTATTTACAAGTCCTATTTCTTGAGCAACCTCACTAATTGTTTTATAAACTCTATTATTTTCCATTAAGTTTTTTTTTTACTATTTTAGATGGTGAAAAAACAACAACTTTTCTCTCACTAATAGAATGTTTAACTTTAGTTTTTGGGTTCATACCAAACCTTGCTTTTTTAAAAAGAATTTTAAATGTCCCAAATTTTGATATTTTAAATCTACCGTCTTTTTTTAAACCATTTTTTATGATCAAAAAAATATTATCATAAATAGTCTCAACATAGCTTGCAGGTAACCGATAACGATTTTTGATATTATGTACAATATCATTTTTGCTAATATTATTTCTGCTCATTATTAATATTTTTGATATGACCAAGGTTAAGCTTGATTTTGTCGATCATTTGTCCTTTGGCAATTTTATAACAAACATCCAAAGAATAAGAAAAACCTAATGCATCTGTTGATCCATGGCTTTTAACTACGGGACCCTTCAAACCAAGAAAAATTGCACCGTTATATTTTCTTGGATCTAATTTATTTTTAAACTTTTTAAGTGCAAAATAAGATAAAACGGAAGAGAATTTTGAAAAAATATTGCTAGATAAAGCTTGTTTTAAATTGTCAGTTAAAAAATTTGCTGTTCCTTCTGCAGTTTTTAAAGCTACATTTCCAGTAAACCCATCGGTTATAATGACATTGCAATTTCCATCCGTTATATGATTTCCCTCAATGTATCCGTAAAATTTAAAATCTCCTATCTCATCTAATTTTTTTAGTTTAGTGTAAGTCCCTTTTAATAATTCAGTTCCTTTAATCTCTTCCGAACCTATATTTAATAATGCAACTTTAGCTTTTTCATTTGGAAATAACGATTGATACAGTGCAGCACCCATTTCGGAAAAGTCTATCAAATTTTTTTCACTACAATTTATGTTTGCCCCAAGATCAAGAACAACGTTCATTCCTTTTTTATTCGGCCAAAGTCCTGCTAAAGCTGGTTTATCAACATCCTCTAAAGTTTTTAATATCATTTTTGACATAACTAACATTACGCCAGTATTTCCCGCAGATAACGAAACATCTACATCTAAAGAATTTTGAGATTCAATTGCTTTCCACATACTCGAGTCTTTTCCTTTTTTTAAAGCTGACAAAGCTGGCAAGTCATCAGATACGATGATTTTAGTGTCGAAAATTTTGAAATTTTTAAGGGATTTTTTTTTTATTTTTTCATTTATTAGGTCTTCATTTCCAAATAAATAAAAAAAATAATCATTTAAATTTTTATTTCGTTTTATAAATAACTCTATACCATCAATATTTTTGTCAGGGGAGTTTTCACCACCCATTAAATCTATTGCAATTTTAACTTTTTTATCCATTAAGAATAAACTTTAAATGGGATTACTTATCTAAAACTTTTTTCCCGTTATATAATCCAGTCTTCAAATCAACATGATGTGAAAGCCTGTATTCACCAGATTTTTTATCTTCAATAACATTTACGTTTGTTATTTTATGGTGTGATCTTCTTTTATTTCTTCTTGATTTTGATGTTTTTCTTTTGGGTACAGCCATTATTTACCTATAATTAAAGTTTATAGAACCATTTAGCATATTATTGACATCCAAATCAAAACAAAAATCTCTAAATTTTTGAAAATAATTAGCTAATTTCATTACTTTTTCATCATCAAATTTATCTTTTGAAAAGAAATATTTCACTAAGAGTTTTTTTAACATCTCAGTATCATATAAATCTTGATCAACATTATACAAAATATCATAAAATATTTTGTTCAAATTTTTCATATTTTTGTTAACAGAAACATCGCCATGACCAAGTTCTCTCAAGTGGTACTCGATATTATGAAAAATATTATCAAAAATAGCTTGTATTTTTTTCTTAAAATTACTCTTTTTAGATATTTGCAATATTATTGAAAGGTGAAAAAAAATTAATAGTATACGCGTCTGAAAGTTATCTGAAAGCTTAGTATCATTATAAAAGAATTTATTGCGTGATAATTCAGTTAATTTATTATAAAGTTTATTATTATGTTTTTTATAAAAGCTAAACATATTTATTTTTTATTTATTCTGCTAGTTCTATCTATTTTTCTAACAAATTGCCAAAGAAACAAAGTTATAAATAGCCACGGTATTATGTATTTAGAAAATAGACAAGAACTCCTAATGATTAACAAAAGCAACAAGAATGATGTAATTGAAAGGTTGGGTCAACCTCACTCTAGGTCTATTAAAGGTGAAGACACATGGATTTATATTGAAAGAACTAAAACTAAAGGGAAAGTCTATACGTTTGGCAAGAATGTTTTGGTCAATAATAATGTATTGGTAGTCAGCTTTGATAAATATGGGATTTTGAAAGAGAAAATATTTTACGACAAAAAAGATATGAATGATTATAAATTCACCAAAACAGAAACCTCAAATGAAATTAGAAGAGGGAGTTTTGTGCAATCTTTTTTACAAAGTTTAAGGCAAAAAATGAGGGCTAATTCACCCAAATAATTTTTTATTTACTAATGTGATATAACAGCTAAAAGTAAGAGTGCAACAATATTAGTAATTTTTATCATAGGATTTACTGCGGGGCCTGCTGTATCTTTGTAAGGATCCCCAACTGTATCGCCAGTAACTGCTGCTTTATGCGACTCTGAACCTTTGCCACCATAATTTCCGTCTTCTATATATTTTTTTGCATTATCCCAAGCTCCACCACCAGCTGTCATTGAAATAGCAACAAACAACCCTGTCACTATTACGCCTAGAAGCATTGCGCCGACAGACGATAGTGCTGCTTCTAATCCGCCTATTGAGTAAATAACTAAATATAAAACAATAGGTGACAAAACTGGTAAAAGAGATGGAACTATCATTTCTTTAATAGCAGCTTTAGTCAGTAAATCTACTAATCTACCGTAGTCTGGTTTTCTCTTGCCTTTCATAATACCAGGAATTTTTTTAAACTGTCTTCTTACTTCTATTACCACAGCTCCACCAGCTCTACCTACTGCCTGCATGCCCATTGATCCAAATAAATAAGGCAACATTCCACCAACCAACAATCCAATTACGACAAAAGGATTTGATAAATCAAAACTTACATTTATTCCTTCTAAACTCGAACCAGAAACAGTTGAAAAAAATTTTATGTCTTCTGTGTACGCCGCAAATAAAACTAACGCCCCTAGACCCGCTGATCCTATTGCATAACCTTTTGTAACTGCTTTTGTAGTGTTTCCTACAGCATCTAAAGCGTCTGTAGTTTTTCTTACATTTTTTGGTAGTTTGGACATTTCAGCAATACCACCAGCGTTATCTGTGACAGGACCATAAGCATCCAATGCAACAACCATTCCAGTCAGTGCTAACATAGCAGTAACAGCAATAGCGATACCAAAAAGACCTGCTAATTCATTTGTAGCTATGATACCTGCAACTATTATTAATGCAGGTAATGCAGTTGCTTCCATTGATACGGCAAGACCTTGAATAACATTTGTTCCGTGTCCTGTTGTTGAAGACTTAGCTACACTCCTCACAGGTCTAAAATTTGTTCCGGTATAATACTCTGTTACCCAAATAATTAATCCAGTAACAACTAAACCTATCACTCCACAATAGTATAAATCTTTGCCATTAAAAGATTTATTTCCAACATTAAAAACTTGATCTAAACCAATTGTGTTTGAGGTAATGGGATATAATAATATTAATGATACTATAGCAGTTACTATAAAGCCTTTGTATAGAGCTCCCATAATATTTTTACTTTTTCCTAATCTTACAAAAAAAGTACCAATTATAGATGCAATGATACATCCTCCTCCAATTGCTAATGGATAAATCATCATACTCGCATCGTTTTGGAAAAAAATTGAAGCCAATACCATTGTTGCAACAATTGTAACAGCATAAGTTTCGAATAAATCTGCAGCCATACCAGCACAATCTCCAACGTTGTCTCCAACATTATCAGCTATGACAGCAGGATTTCTTGGATCATCTTCAGGTATACCTGCCTCTACTTTTCCAACCAAATCTGCACCAACATCAGCTCCTTTTGTAAATATACCTCCACCAAGTCTAGCAAAAATAGATATTAAAGATGCGCCAAATCCTAAAGCAATCAATGCATTTATTAATTCTCTGCTATCGACATTAAACGTGATCAAAACCCAATAGTAAACTGATATGGCTAATAATGCTAAACCTGCAACAAGTAATCCTGTAATGGCCCCAGACTTAAAGGCCATAGTTAAACCTTTTTGTAAACTTGATCTTGAGGCTTCAGCAGTTCTAACATTTGCTTCAACTGAAATTAACATACCGAGATATCCAGCAACACCTGAAAGCAGGGCTCCAATAAAGTAACCAAGACCCACCAATAAACTAAAAAAATAACTGATAACTAATAGGACAATAAAACCTACTATAGCGATTGTTTTATACTGACGATTTAAATAAGCCTTAGCGCCAATTTGAATAGCCTCAGCAATTTCCTGCATTTTTATATTTCCAGTGTTGGATGAAATAATTTGTTTACTCAAAATATAGCTATATGCTACTGCAAGAAGACCGGCTAATATTATTAAACTTAAGTTTTCCAAAATGAATTCTCCCTAAATTGATGTCTAATTGCCAAAAAATCTTGCAAAAGGCAAGAAATTAATTTTTATAATTTCTAACATTCTTAGATATCTTATCCAAAATAGCATTTAAATACCTTTTATGAGCGTTTTCCAAAAAGAAATCAGATATTTTCACATACTCACTCACTATAACTTTAACTGGTGTTTTGTGGACAAATAAAAGTTCAAAAACAGCAGACATTATCATTATCTTGAGTATTAAATCAGTTCTAGATGGACTAAATTCTTTTTTTAGTATTTCCCTTAATTTTACTAAAATAAATTCCTCTCTTTCAATTGTTCCAGATACAATATCTTTTATAAATTTTTTATATCTATGCTTTGGATAGCTTATTGATGAATCTTTATTAATATAATAAGAATAAAGCTTCTGAATAACTATAATTCTAGCATTTTGATTTTTATTCGAACTAACCATTACAAGATCTTTAACACATCTAAGACAGCTTGAGCAGCCTCTTTACCGTTATTCAATCTTTGTAAAGCTTGTTTCTCATTAAAGGATGTTATCAAACCATTGCCTATTGGTTTTTTATTTTTTACAGATAAATCCATAATACTATTTGTAATAGCACTGCATATTAAATCAAAATTTTTAGTTTTGCCCTTTATGATACATCCAATGACTATAAATCCATCATATTTATTTATTACTCTTGATAACACTTGTGGTATTTCAAAAGATCCTGGAACTTTAAAGACTTTAATTGAGGTAATACCTTCGGATTTTAAAAGTTTAACTGCTCTTTCAAACATTTTTTTTGTAATATTTTCATTATAAAGTGAATACACTATGCAAATTTTTCTTTTCATGGTTTTAATATTTCTTGTTTTTTTATTTTAATCCCGTAACCTTTTAAGGCAATTATACGCTTTTTGGATTTAGAAACTAATATCATATCTTTAATTTTTAATTCTTTAATAATTTGAGCGCCTACTCCGTAATATCTCAATATTTTACTATTTTCTTTAGAATTCTTAGTTTGAGACGTACCTTTAACTATAATAAGAGCAAAATTATTAAATTTTGATAAATAACTTAAAGTTGATTTAAAAATATTTTTATTAAAATTAAAAATTGTATTTATAATATTTGTAGAAATTACTCTTACCCTTGGTGATTTTTTATATGAAAAATTTTTACTTGTTAATGCATAATGCTCTGCACCATCTAATTTATTTTTAAAAACTTTTAAATCATAATTGCCAAACTTTTTAATATTTATTTTTCGATTAGATATCATTTTAATAAATTTTTCATTTTTAAGACGATACGATATTAAATCTTCTATTTTAGCAATTTTTAAATTATGCTTTTTACTAAAAGGCACCAAATCATTGTAGCGTGCCATAGTACCGTCTTCATTCATTACTTCACATATAACTGCGCTCGGATTTAATTTAGCTAGTCTTGAAATATCAACAGAAGCTTCTGTATGTCCTGCTCTCTCCAATACTCCACCATTTTTTGAGACTAAAGGAAATACATGTCCTGGTGAAACTATATCTTTGCTTCCTGAAGAATTTTTGATAGCAACTTTAATTGTTTTAGCACGATCATAAGCTGATATTCCTGTTGAAATTCCTTTTTTTGCCTCTATGGAAACAGTAAATGCTGTTTGTGTTCTAGATTTATTTATTAATGACATTAAAGGTAATTTTAATTTTTTTACTTTTTCTTGTGTTAGTGCCAAACAAATTAAACCACGGCCATGTTTAGCCATAAAATTTATTTTTTTTGCGTTTATTTTTGAAGCTGGAATTACAAGATCTCCCTCGTTTTCTCTATCCTTATTATCAACGAGTATAAACATTCTTCCTCTTTTTGCTTCTTTGATAATTTCTTGAACTGTAGTTGAGCTTTGTTTCATCTCTGATGTATTTTATTTAAATATTTGCCAACCATATCAAATTCGATATTCACAATATCTTTTGTTTTAAGTTTCACTAAATTAGTTAATCTTAAAGTGTGGGGGATAATTGTAACTTCAAAGCTGCTTAAATTTAATTTGGATACAGTTAATGATACGCCATTGATTGAGATTGATCCCTTTTCTACAATGAATTTTTTATACTTTTTTTCTAATGCAAATTTAACAATCCATGATTTATCGATTATTTTGATATTTTTTATAACAGAGGTTGTGTCTACATGGCCTTGTATATAATGTCCTGAAATTTTTTTTCCATAATAAAGAGCTTTTTCTATATTAATAAACTTTCCAACTTTAATATTTTTGAAATTTGATCTACTTAGTGTCTCTTTTGATAAATAAAAAAGAAATGATTTTTTTTTAATTCTTATCAAAGTTAAACAAACACCATCGCAGCAAACAGATTCACCTATATCTTGTTTCTTAAAATTTATGTTAGAGGAAACCTCTATTACAAGACTCCCTTTCACGTACCTAGGACTTTTCCTTAAACTTTTGATTAAACCTTGGTTATATACAATTCCATTAAACATTATCTAATCCTCACCTTATAAAATTCGTCTCCATAAAGATTAATTTTTATTTTATGTTTTTTGCTCATTTTTAAATCTTTTATTTGTTTCTTAAAAGAATTTTTTCCATTTTTACCAAGTTTATTTTGCGACATAAAAACATACAAATTATTTACTAGTTTAAGTTTCAAGAGTTCACCGCATGTATCTGCCCCGGACTCACACAAAATTCTTGAAAATCCTCTCATCTTTAACTCACTCAATATTTTTTTATAGGGTAAAAAATTGTTTTCAGTTTTTAATTTTATAATTTTTACGTTTTTGGATTTAAGAAAATTTTCTTTTTTTTTGTCGTGAGAAGCGGTTACGATATAAGTAGGTATCGTTTTACTAGTTTTGAAAAGCTTTAAATTTTTATTCAACTTAAAATCTTTATCTATAATTACCCTCTTTGGACTTAAATGGTGCAAACCACTTATTCTACAGTTGAGTACTGAATTGTCTTTATTAACAGTTTTATAAGTACTTAGAATACAGTCATATTTTGATCTAAGTAAATGACCTTGTAATCTTGAGTAATTGTTGGTGATCCATTTTGCTTTTTTATTTACTGAATAAAAATCTTTTGAAATTGCAATTTTTGCATCTGTATAAGGCAACTTTTGTTTATCTTTTGATAAAATATAACTTTTATAAAAGTTTAAAGAATCTATTTTCATTATTCCAATATTAACTTTTATACTAGATTGGGTTAAAAGTTGTTTTGCTTTATTAAATGTCCTCTTATCTGGATCAGGTATTGAGTAATATACTTTTTTAATATTCTTCTTTTTTATAATACTAACACAAGGTGGGGTAAAACCGTGATGAACACATGGTTCAAGAGTAACGTAAATTGTTGAGCCATTAAAATTTTTTTTTTTATTTAAAGCATTTGTTTCCGCATGCGGTCTTCCCTTTAAAGAAGTTTTACCAGATGATATAACGGTATTATTTTTAACCACAACGCACCCAACAGATGGATTTTTACTTGTTGAGCCAAGATGTTCGTAAGCTTTGTCAAAGGCTAATTGCATAAACCTTTTATCTAAGACTCGTTGAGAAATTTTCATGATTTGTTTTGAAAAAGTTAAATTTGATAACTATATTTTTCTTGGTTTGCCGTCTAATTCGTCAATATATTCACCAAACTCACCTACTTCTTTAAAATTAGTGTATACAGAAGCAAATCTTATATAAGCAATTTTATCTAATACTTTTAAAGCCTCCATTACTTTTTTTCCTATAACACTTGATTGTACTTCAGATTGACCTATTTCCTCAAGTTCTCTTGAAATCTTTGTTACAACTCTTTCAATTGTGTCTTGGTCTGTTGGTCTTTTTTTTAGAGCAGTGAAAAAAGATTTAGCTAATTTTTCTCTATCAAATGGAACTCTTCTACCATTTTTTTTTATTACGGAAAGCTCTCTATGCTGAACTCTTTCAAAGGTAGTAAATCTCATTCCTCCGTTGCACGTACATAATCTTCTTCTTCTAATTGCTGTTCCATCCTCTGTTGGCCTTGAATCCACAACAGAAGTATCTTTTTCTCTGCAAAAAGGACAAAGCATGATTAATTTTTAAATAAATGATTGTATATAGGAAAATTAGAACAGAGATCAATTACTTCTTTTCTCACTTCTGACTCAATTTTTTTGTTATCGTTTGGATTTTGAGAAAGACCTTTTACAACTTTAGTAATTAATTCACCTATTTTTTTAAATTCATTTAAACCAAAACCTCTTGTAGTTGCTGCTTGAGATCCAAGCCTAATTCCTGATGTGATAGTCATTTTTTCTGTGTCGAAAGGAATACCATTTTTGTTACAAGTTATATTTGCATTACACAAACTTACCTCGGCAGCTTTTCCAGTAACTTTAAAAGGTCTCAAATCTACTAACATAAGATGAGTATCAGTTCCCCCAGAGAAAATTTTAAAGCCGTTATTTTTCAAAGTTTCAGATAAAATTTTTGCATTAGCAAGCACTTCTTTAATATAATTCTTAAATTCAGGTTTAAGTGCTTCTTGAAATGCTGCAGCTTTCGCTGCGATAACATGCATCAATGGTCCACCTTGATAACCAGGGAACACAGCAGAATTAAATTTTTTATGCAGATCTTCTCTATTAGTTAAAATAATTCCTCCGCGACCACCTCTTAAAACTTTATGAGTTGTTGAAGTAACAACATCTGCATAATCAACTGGATTTGGATATCCGTGTCCGGCAACTAGACCAGAAAAATGTGCCATATCAACCATTAAATAGGCGCCGATACTGTCAGCTATTTCCCTAAATTTTTTAAAATCAATTATTCTTGAGTATGCACTTCCACCAGCAATTAATAATTTAGGTTTATTTTTTAGCGCTAACTCCTTAACTTGATCGTAATCAATTAAACCAGTTACTTTATCTACTTCATAATGAAATGCGTTTAACCATTTGCCAGATTGTGCAACTTTAGCACCATGGGTTAAATGACCACCAGAATTTAAACTCATACCTAATATTGTATCTCCAGGTTTTAAAAGAGCTAGATATACTGCCCCATTAGCTTGAGCTCCTGAGTGTGGTTGAACATTAGCAAATTTACAATTAAATAATTTTTTTACTCTTTCTAAAGCTAGTTCCTCAGCTTTATCTACAAATTCACATCCACCGTAATATCTTTTTCCTGGATAGCCTTCTGCATACTTGTTTGTCAAAATAGAACCTTGTGCATCTAAAACTGCTTTAGAAACAATGTTCTCAGAAGCAATAAGTTCAATATGCTCTTGTTGTCTCTTAAGTTCAAGTTTTATAGAGTTATATAGTTCAGGATCACTCTTAGATAAATCAATATCGAAAAAGTCTTTGTAATCCTCACGTGTTTTTTCTAAAATTTTTGGCATTTTAATAAATTTAAATTTTTTTAATTCTTCTTAAATGTCTTCCACCTTCAAATTTTGTGCTTAAAAAAATATTAACAAGTTTCAAAGCTTCTTTTTTGTTAGTTAATCTTGATCCAAGCGCAAGTATATTAGCATTATTATGAGTTCGTGACAAACGTGTTGAAACTGAATTATAGCACACAGCAGCCCTTATTTTTCTCAATTTATTTGCTGACATTGCCATGCCTGTTCCAGATCCACAAACCAATATGCCCATATTAGTCTTTTTGGAAGAAATATTTCTCGCAACTTTTTTTGCATAATCTGGGTAATCCACCGAGTCTTTGTTGTAAGGTCCAAAATCGAGAACTTTAACTTTATTTTTAATTAATTTTTTTTTTATAATTTCTTTTAAAACAAATCCTGCATGATCAGAAGCCAGAGATATTTTTTTAAATAATAATTTCAATTAATTAAATCTGTCTTCAAGCATGCAAGCAACGATGTGAATTCTATTTTGTTCACCTCCATTGAAGAAGTTGTGATATCTAGTATTGTTTGTAATCCAAACTTGCCCGTCGGCAGGCATATGTTTTGCAACATCCTCGATAACCATTTTGCATCCTGGATTTGTTATGATTGGTACGTGTAATCTAGGTTCTGGATCTTTGTGCCAGCTTAAAGTTGATCTTGGTTCTTTTAATAAAATTCTAACTCTACCCAACTTAAATTTTTTGCTTAACGTATTATATACTTCCTCAAAATAAGTATTTTTAAAATCATCTATCAATTCTGTATATTTAGACTCGTCTATAGGTTTGTCTCTTTTAACTTCCTTGCCTGTTTCATCAGGCATAGTCCAATATACACCCCTTACATTATGACCTTGTATCGAATTTTCATCTCCAGGAATTCTATTCATCGGAATTGCGTGAAAATTTGTAATTCCTAAGGTTTGGTATTTAGATTTTTTTAAAACTTTACCTAGATCTTCTCTTAATTTGTTTATATCAAATTTTAAATCGGGTACTTGATAGAAATCATTAAAAATGTTTGTATTGGACATCTTGTATAGTTATTACACTTTTTTTTTATAATATAATATTATATTTGTCGCATTAAAAAAAGTTAAAAGGATTAAAAAATGAAGATTTTAGGTAAATATCCAAGTTTAAGATTGAGAAGGAATCGCAAATCTAGTTGGGCTAGAAGACTTGTTGAGGAAAACAATATATCTGTAAATGATTTGATTTTACCTATTTTTGTAACAGAGGGTAAAAATAAGATAGAGGAAATTAAAACAATGCCGGGCATATACAGATATTCTATTGATAGAATAAATACTATTGTTAATAAAGCGAGCAAATTAAAAATACCTCTTATTGCAATATTTCCGAATACCCCTAAATCAAAAAAAGATATTATAGGAAGTGAGGCTCTAAATGAAAATAATTTAGTATGTAGAGCAATAAGAAAAATAAAAAAAAATAACCCTGAAATTGGAGTTATGGCTGATGTTGCGCTTGACCCATACACTAACCATGGACACGATGGGATAATAAGTCAAAAGCAAGTTTTAAATGATGAAACTATAAAAATATTATCTAAACAAGCAATTCTACAAGCAGAGATGGGTTGTGATGTTATAGCGCCATCAGATATGATGGATGGTAGGGTTGGAATAATTAGAAAAAATTTAGATAAAAACAACCATAAAGATGTTCAAATACTATCTTACTCTGCTAAATACGCTTCGAGTTTTTATGGTCCTTTTAGAAATGCGATTGGTTCAAAACAAAAAAAAAAAATAAATAAAAAAACTTATCAGATGAATTACAGAAACTCTGAAGAAGCTATTCGTGAAGTAGCTCTAGATATAAAAGAAGGTGCAGACTTTGTTATGATAAAGCCTGGGTTACCATATCTAGATATTATTAAAACAGTTAAAGAAAATTTTAAAATTCCTGTTTTTGTTTATCAAGTCTCCGGGGAGTACAGTATGATAAAAAATGGTATAAAAACTGGTATTCTTGATAATGAGTCAATAATTGAGAGCTTGATATCTTTTAAAAGATCAGGAGCTTCTGCAATTGTGACATATTTTGCATTGGATATTGCAAAAAAGATTTAATTTATTTTTAAAAACTTATTTTCAAAAATTTTACGTGATAAAGGAAACTTAATATTGTTTGGTATAAAAAATTTGTTTTCCATTAGTTTTCTTGTAAATAACAAACCTTCATATATTTCATTAGAGTTTATATCAGCATTGGTTTTTGAAATCAAAAAAACAGGTATTTTATAATCAATATTATCAATTTTAATATTAATAATTTTTTGACTATTAATATTTGATATTTTATCTGTATCAAATCCAAATCCTAAATTTGAAATTAAATTCAATTCCCAATGTAAGTAATTTAAAAACCAATTACTCTGATCGAAATGGGATAACAAATTTTCTAAAGATTTGTAAATATCTTTTGATTTTTGATTTTCAGGTAATAAGATCCTTAGAATTGAGGTTATAGAATTTAAACAAAGTATTTTGTTTTTGTTATTAAAATATCGAGGTGCAAACGCTTCTATCAACTCTGTTTTAAAATAACCAATTCTATTATCGCTTTTGGAGACATAATTTAAATAAATTTTATTTGTTAATTGTAAATAATTTTTTACTTTTCTAGATGTACCTCCATAGACAATACCATTTACTTTACCAAAATCTGATGTGAACACCTCAAGTATGATAGCATTTTCCCTAAATTTCCTTTTTGATAAAATAAATCCTTCGTTTTCCCAATTCATAAAATTAAATATTTAAATTTCTAATTAATTTAAGTGCTGCATTTTGTTGAGCAATTTTTTTGGAATTTCCCTCTCCATGAAATTTTTTTGAGTTTTGTATTTGAACATTTACTTCAAAAAATGGATTATGGTTTGGCCCTAATTTTTTTACCGTTTTGTAAATTGGCAGTTTTTTAAATTTTTTTAATGAAAATTCCTGTAGTTTTGTCTTAGGATCTATCTCAATAACTTTAGACTCATTTATAAAATGTTTCCAAATTTTAAGAACAAATTTTTCTGTATTAGAAAATCCTTGATCTAAATAAATAGAACCGATTAAAGCTTCGCATGTATCACTTAAAATTCTTTCATCTGATGAGCGTAGTGTTTTGAAGGAACTACCTGTTTTTATAAATTTTTTTAATTGTAATGATCTAAAAACTTTTGCGCACGTTTTTTTATTAACTAAACTAGCAAATTTTTTATCTATTATACCCTCATCCTCGTTTGGATATAATGTTATTAGTTTTTTTGATATTATTAATCCTATAACTCTATCACCCAAAAATTCAAGTTTTTCATTATTTTTTACTTTATTGTAACTTTTGTGTACAAAACTTTTAAATAATAAATCTTTATTATTAAATTTTATATTTATTATTTTTTCGATATCTTTAATATTATTACTCATTTAATTATCTTAAA
>CACNVM010000006.1 GCA_902623915.1 uncultured Pelagibacteraceae bacterium
ATAAAAAATATGTTGCCAAAGAAATAATACTATTAAATAAAGAGGCATGTAAAACGTAGGTTGTCCAATTAATCCCGAAAATATAGAAAAAAAATGCCTGTAAATAATTAACTATAACTCCTGATACCATCCAAATATCAGTGAACGGGATGTCTCCTTTAAGAATTCTATAACCTAAGTCGAAATGATAAAAAGTATCTAATGGAAATGCTCCTAAACTTGCATAGTATTGATTTACAATTATTGAAAAAATTAAAATAAATAGTATAAAAAAATTATTAATAGTTGTTAGATTTTTAACGCTCATTTTAGAAAAAATTATAAATTATTTTCCCAAGACTGGATCAATTTTTGCTGCAGCATTACATAACTCTTTTACAGCATTTATTGAAACATCAAAATTTGATTTTTCATTATTTTCAAGTTCAATCTCTAAAATCTTTTCTACTCCATTTTTTCCAATCATTACAGGTACACCTGCATATATATCTTTGTAACCATACTCGCCATTTAAATATGCTGCACAAGGTAATGTTTTTTTTTGATCTTTTATGTAAGCCTCTGCCATTTCCACACCTGAAGCGGCAGGAGCATAAAATGCTGAACCTTTTTCCAACAATTTAACAATTTCTGCACCACCTTTTCTAGTTCGGTTTACAATTTCATCTAATTTACTTTTAGAAATTTTATTTTCTTTGACTAAATCAACTAAAATTTTATTTTTAATTTTTGTGTGCTTTGGCATAGGGACCATAGTATCACCATGACCACCAAGTACCATAGAATGGATATTTTTAATTGGTTCGTTCAATTCTTTAGATAAAAAATATTTGAATCTTGATGAATCTAGTATTCCAGCCATTCCTACAATCATATTTGTTGGTAGTCCTGAATATTTTTGTAAAGCCATCACAATAACGTCTAGTGGGTTTGTGATACAAATAACAAAAGCTTTGGGGGATGTGCTTTTAATTCCATCAGCAACTTGTTTGATTATTTTAAGATTTGTTCCAAGTAAATCATCACGTGACATCCCTGGCTTCCTCGGAACTCCTGCTGTTATAATGATTACATCAGAGTCTTTGGTATCATTATAATTATTTGTTCCAACTATATTTACGTTAAAACCAGTAACGCCTGATGATTGAGCTATATCCAGAGCCTTCCCTTTAGCCAACCCTTCAGCAACATCAAAAAGAACAATATTTCCAAGCTCTTTTATTGCAATTAAATGCGCTAAGGTTCCTCCGATTTGCCCAGCGCCTATAAGAGATATTTTTTTACTCATATTATTTCATTGTTGGCATCACAAATTCTGGATCTGATTTAATTCCTGATGGCCATCTTGATGTAATTGTTTTTAATTTAGTATAAAATCTTACTCCTTCAGGTCCATGTATACTTTGATCTCCAAATAAAGACCTTTTCCACCCTCCAAAACTATGAAAAGCCATTGGAACAGGTATTGGTATATTAATTCCTACCATTCCAATTTTTACATTACTTGCAAAAGATCTGCCTGTATCTCCATCTCTTGTAAATATACTTGTTCCATTTCCAAATTCATGGTCATTAACTAAAGATAATGCCTCTCCGTAATCTTTAGCTCTTACAACAGAAAGTACTGGCCCAAATATTTCCTCTTTATAAATTCTCATATTTTTTTTAACATTGTCGAATAGACACCCCCCCATATAAAAACCATTCTCATAACCCTGGAGTTTTAAATTCCTTCCATCAACAACTAGCTTTGCTCCCTCTTTTACACCAATATCAACATATCCCTTAACTTTTTCTAAGTGCTCTTTGGTAACCAGTGGTCCCATTTGAGATTTCTTATCTAGTCCAGGACCAATCTTAAGTGACTCGACTTTTTTTGATAAACTTTCTACTAATGGATCGGCAATTTTTCCAACAGCCACCGCAACTGATTGAGCCATACATCTCTCCCCGGCTGATCCATAAGCTGCTCCCATCAAACCATTTACTGCTTGATCTAAATCACAATCTGGCATGACCACACAATGATTTTTTGCACCACCTAAAGCTTGAACTCTTTTTTCATTTTTTGCACAGTTTTCATAAATATATTTAGCTATAGGTGTTGAGCCCACGAAACTAACTGCGGCTATATCTTTATTATTAATAATCGCATCTACTGCCTCTTTATCTCCATTTACAACATTAAAGACACCAGGAGGTAGACCAGCTTCTAAAAATAATTCTGCTAATTTCATTGAACAAGATGGATCTTTTTCTGATGGTTTCAGAACAAAAGTATTCCCGCAAGCTATTGAAATGGGGAACATCCACATAGGAACCATTGCTGGAAAGTTAAAAGGTGTAATACCAGCACAAACTCCAAGAGGCTGTCTCATTGACCAACTATCTACATTTGTACCAACATTCTCTGTAAATTCTCCCTTAAGTAATTGTGGTATACCACAAGCAAACTCGACAACCTCCAAACCTCTTGTCAAAGAACCTTTGGCATCCTCATAGACTTTTCCATGTTCAGAAACAATAATCTTTGTAAGTTCATCATAATTTTTTTCAATCAATTCTTTAAATTTAAAAAGCACTCTGGCTCTAAAAAGTGGAGTTTTTTCTGACCAACTAGTAAAAGCTTTTTTTGCAGCTGCAACAGCTTTATTTAAATCACTCTCACTTGCAAGATTCACATTGGAACTTACCTCACCAGTAGCTGGGTTGAATACCTTTGCTGTCCTTTTTGAAGAACCTTTTACAGTTTTACCATCAATAAAATGCTCTATTGAATTCATTTTGTTATTAATGATTAATTAAGGTTTTAGCTTGATGCAAGCATTTTTTTAATAGAACCAATTGCTTTTGCAGGATTTAAACCTTTTGGGCAAGAATTTGTGCAATTCATAATCGTATGACATCTATATAGCTTGAGCTCATCTGCAACTTTTTTTAATCTCTCTTTTCTTTCCTCATCTCTACTATCTGTAATCCAACGATAAGCTTGTAATAAAACTGCTGGTCCTAGGTATTTGTCTCCATTCCACCAATAGCTTGGGCAAGAAGTTGAGCAACATGCACAAAGTATACACTCATAATACCCATCTAGTTTTGCTCTATCTTCTTGTGACTGTTTAATTTCTGTAGGTGTTTTTTCTCCTACTTTAGCCTTAAGCCAAGGTTCAACAGACTCGTATTGTTTATATAGTGTTGTTAAATCACCAACTAAATCCTTGATAACTTTCAAATGAGGTAATGGATATATATTTAATTCACCTTTGATATCTGAGTGAGACTTAATACAAGACAAAGTGTTTACTCCATCTACATTCATTGCACATGAACCACACACACCGTGTGCGCAAGATCTTCTGAAAGTTAAAGAAGGATCGATTTCATTTTTAATTTTAAAGAGGATATCTAGTACTTTGGGTCCACACTCATTAAGATCTATTTCAAATGTATCAATTCTTGGATTTTCGTCACCAGATGGGCTCCATCTATAAACATTAACTTTTTTTAAATTATTCGATCCAGTTTTATCTTTGTGGTATTTGCCTTTCAAAATTTTAGAGTTTTGCGGAAGGCTAAATTGAACCATTAATATACTCTCTCCCTAGGTGGAAAATATTGAACATCATTGGTTAGGGTTTTTGCGTGAACAGGTCTGTAAGCTACTTTGACTTCATTTCCTTTTTGCCAGGCTAAAGTATGTGTCATATATTTCTTATCATCTCTGGTTTTGAAATCTTCTCTTGCATGAGCTCCTCTACTTTCTTTTCTATGATAAGCTGAGTCTATTGTCGTCATCGCCTGTCTAATAAGATTATCAAATTCTAAAGTTTCGACAAGATCAGTATTAAATAATAAAGACTTGTCTGAAACTGAAATATCAGACATTCCTTCAAAAGGTTTTCTGATTTGATCCATTCCTTCTTTTAGTGTTTTTTCAGTTCTAAAAACTGCACATTTCGATTGCATCGTTCTTTGCATAGATAATCTTAGTTCTGAAGTTTTTGTTCCACCCGAAGCGTTACGAAGTTTGTCAAATCTGTCTAGACATTTATCTGTTTCGCTCTGTGGTATTTCTTCGTGTGGTGTTCCAGGTTTAACAAGCTCAGCAGCTCTATTTGCTGCTGATTTTCCAAAAACTACTAAATCGATTAATGAGTTTGAGCCTAATCTATTTGCACCGTGAACTGAAACACAAGCTGCTTCTCCTATAGCCATTAAACCAGGAACTGTAGACTCTTTTCCATTTAATGTTAAAACTTCAGCTTTATAATTAGTTGGTATCCCACCCATGTTATAATGAACAGTTGGAACTACTGGTATTGGATCTTTTCTCACGTCCACTTCACAAAATGTTTTTGCTGATTCTGCAATTCCAGGCAATCTTTCCTCTATTACTTTTGGATCAAGATGGTCTAAGTGTAAATTAACATAATCTTTATTTTTACCAACTCCTCTACCTTCATTAATTTCAACTGCAATCGATCTACTTACAACATCTCTTGAAGCTAAATCTTTAGCTTTGGGTGCGTATTTTTCCATAAATCTTTCACCCTTGGAGTTTAAAAGATAACCGCCTTCTCCTCTAACACCTTCTGATATAAGAGTTCCTACTCCGTAAATTCCTGTTGGATGAAATTGAACAAATTCCATATCCTGTAGTGGTAATCCTGCTCTGAGTGCCATACCATTTCCATCTCCAGTACATGTGTGAGCGGAAGTAGCTGTGTAATAAACTTTACCGTAACCGCCTGTAGCTAAAATAGTTATGTGTGATCTAAATCTATGTATTGTTCCGTCATTTAAATTCCATGCGATCAAACCTTTACACTGACCATCTTTCATTAAAAGATCTAAAGCAAAGTATTCTATAAAAAATTCTGTATTATGTTTTAAAGCTTGCCCATATAAAGTGTGAAGTATTGCATGACCAGTTCTATCTGCTGCTGCACAAGTTCTTTGTACAGACTCATTTCCATAATTTTTTGTCATTCCACCAAATGCTCTCTGGTAAATTTTTCCCTCTTTTGTTCTACTAAATGGTACACCGTATTTTTCTAATTCAATTACAGCTTTAGGAGCTTCTTTACATAGGTGCTCGATTGCATCTTGATCACCTAACCAATCAGATCCTTTAACTGTATCGTACATATGCCATCTCCAATCATCTTCACCCATATTTCCTAAAGCTGCTGATATTCCACCTTGTGCAGCTGACGTATGACTTCTTGTTGGAAAAACTTTTGATATACATGCAGTTTTAAGACCAGCTTCTGAGAGTCCCACAGCAGCTCTTAATCCTGAACCACCAGCTCCTAGGACTACAACATCGTATTCATGATCTATAATTTTGTATGCTTTCATAATTTATATTTTAAATAAAAAAATAGTTAATATTAATGTGACTATTATACTAAAAAAAACAAGTAATCTGTTTGCGGCATTTTTGAGTTTAAAATTGCTTATATAGTCTTCAAAAACCTCACTAATCGTTAATGTATAAAAAATTGATGCAAATATTAAGAATAAAGTAAAAATTATTTTAGTTGGAAAACTTTCTAAGAATAAAACAAATTGAGAATTGTTAGCATCTAATATTCCTACTAAATTTAAAATAAACCAAACCATAAAAGGAATTAGTATTCCTGACGTAATTTTGATTGATAACCATTTTTTTGTTGCTCTAATCATTTAAAATAAATTTTTTCCTATTAAGTAAAACAAAATTGTTAAAACGAATGATCCAATTATAGTAAGTATTCCTGTAATTCGTGAAATCTTTAGATCAAAACCATATCCCATATCCCATGCTAAATGCCTAATTTCATTTAAGATTTGAAAACTAAAGGACCAACATATGCTTACTATTAAAAACTTTCCTATTAAAGATTTTGAAAAAATTTGAATATCTGTACCTAAAAAAATTAATATTGCAGAAATGAAAATAATTAAAATAAAATTGATTATCCCAACTATTCTATGTGAGATAGATAAAAGAGATGATATATGCCATTTATAAACCTGTAGATGAGGAGATAGTGGGTTATTTTTATTAGACATTTATTTTAATTAATTGTTCTGCAATCTGTACTGTATTTAATGCCGCCCCTTTAAGTAAATTGTCAGAAACGACCCACATGTTAATTGCTTTGTTGTTTGAACTGTCCTTACGAATCCTGGAAATAAATGTTAAATAACTATTTTCGGCTTCTAAAGGAGTTATATAGCCTCCGTCTTTTCTTTCGTCTATAACTTTACAACCATTAGATTGATTTAAAATATTTTTAATACTCTTAATGTCAAATGGTTTTTCAAATTCTACATTGATAGACTCTGAATGAGAAACCATCACGGGAACCCTAACACAAGTTGCAGATATTTGAATATTTGGGTCAAGAATTTTTTTTGTCTCATTAATCATTTTCCACTCTTCTTTTGTATAGCCTTCATCAACAAATTCATCGATATGAGGAATTAAATTAAATGCAATTTGCTTTGTAAAATTTTTTGAAGAAATTTTTTTTCCTTCTAGAAAATCCTTTGATTGAGTTATTAATTCATCCATTGGGGCTTTTCCTGCACCAGATACTGATTGATAAGTGGAAACTATAACTCTTTTAATGTTAAAATGATCATGCAAAGGTTTTAAAGCAACAACCATTTGTATAGTAGAGCAGTTTGCATTAGCAATAATGTTCTTTTTTTTGTAATTCTGTAGTTGATCTAGATTAACTTCTGGTACTATTAATGGAACATCATTATCCATTCTAAAAAATTTAGAATTATCAATTACTATGGTTTTTTTGCTAGCTTTTGTAGCCCATTGCTCTGCTATTTTACTTCCGGCTGCAAAAAAAGTTATTTTAGCATTTGAAAAATCATATTTTTCAAGATCTTGAATCTCTATTTTTTTTCCTTTGAATTTAATTTTTTTTCCTGCACTTTTTGCAGACGCCACTAAGAATAAGTTGGATATTTCAATTTTAGATTTTTCTAAAATCTCAATAGTTTTTCTTCCGACATTGCCGGTGGCACCGATTATAGCTAAGTTCATTAAAAAGTATTTTAATTTAAATTTGATATAATTGCATCACCCATCTCTGAGGTTGATACCTTTTTCTTACCTTTTGACATTATATCTGGAGTTCTTAAACCGTCTTCTAGTGTTTTTTCAACAGCCTTGTCTAACATTGTAGACTCTTTTTGCATTCCTAAAGAATATTTCAATGCCATTGAAAAACTTAATATTGTTGCAATTGGGTTTGATATATTTTTACCAGCAATATCTGGTGCTGAACCGTGGACAGGTTCATACAAAGATCTTGTTCTTCCATTTTTATCTTTATCACCTAATGATGCAGATGGCAGCAAACCTAGTGAACCTGTTAACATTGCAGCTTCATCTGATAACATGTCACCAAATAAATTATCAGCCAAAATAACATCAAACTGTTTTGGATTTCTCAATAATTGCATTGCACAGTTATCTGCTAACATGTGGTTAAGCTCGATTTTTTTGTAATCTTTATCCTTTAAAGACTGAACTTCCTCTCTCCAAAGAACACCTGCCTCCATAACATTTGATTTTTCACAAGATGTTACTTTATTATTTCTTTTAGCAGCTAGTTCAAATGCTACTTTCGCAATTCTTTTTATTTCCTTTGTTGTATAAACGTGTGTATTCACTCCTCTTCGTTCACCGTTTTCTATTGGTTTTACACCTCTTGGCTCACCAAAATATATGCCTCCTGTTAATTCTCTTACAATTAAAATATCGAGACCTGAAACTATTTCTGGTTTTAACGTTGAAGAATCTACAAGTTGTTTAAAACAAATGGCTGGTCTTAAATTCGCAAATAACTTTAATTCTTTTCTTAATTTTAAAAGAGCTCTTTCGGGTTTTTTTGAAAACTCTAATTTATCATACTGTGGCCCACCACATGCTCCAACTATTACTGCATCACTCTCTAAAGCTTTATAAAATACTTCGTCAGTTATTGGTACACCATGTTTATCTATTGCGGCTCCACCAATAAGATCTTGATCAATTTTAAAATCTAAGGATTTTTTTTTATTAAACCAATCAATAACTTTTCTGGTTTCCCCAACAACCTCTGGACCTATACCATCACCAGGTAAAAGAAATATTTTTTTTTGATTTGTTGCCATTTATAACCAAGGTTTATTTTGAGACATTTTATTCTCAAAACTTTCAATATCTTTAGTTTTTTTTAAGGACAAAGCTATATCGTCCAATCCTTCTAATAAACACTTCTTTTTGAATGAGTCTAATTCAAATTTAAAAGTTTTATTTCCATAAATAATTTCTTGTTCTTGAAGTTTAACTTCAATATTTTCTTTTCTCTCAGAATAGTCTTTAAGCTCGTTTATAATTTCATCTTTTGCAACAATTGGAAGTATTCCATTTTTAAAACAGTTATTGTAAAAGATATCAGCAAAACTTTCGCTAACTATAACTCTAATTCCAAAATCCAATAAAGCCCATGGTGCATGTTCTCTTGATGAACCACAACCAAAATTCTTGCCTGTTATTAAGATTTTTGAACTATTAAAAGGCTCCTGGTCTAAAATGAAACCTTTTATTGGATTTCCTTTTTCATCAAACCTCATTTCATAAAATAAACTTTTACCTAAACCTGATCTTTTTATTGTTTTTAAGAATTGTTTAGGAATAATTTTATCAGTATCTATATTCATTAAAGGGATATATGCAGGTACACTTTTTATTTTTGTAAATTTTTCCATTTTAATTATTAAATTTTCTTACATCTGATAAATGACCTTCAATAGCTGCTACCGCTGCCATTGCTGGGCTTACTAAATGTGTTCTCCCCCCACGACCCTGTCTTCCTTCAAAATTTCTATTTGATGTTGATGCACATCTTTCTCTTGGTTTTAATTGATCCTCATTCATACCAAGACACATTGAGCAGCCTGGTTCTCTCCACTCAAAACCAGAGTCTTTAAATACTTTATCCAAACCCTCTTGCTCAGCCTGAATTTTTACAAGACCTGATCCAGGAACAACCATGGCGTTTACGTGTTCTGCTATTTTTTTATCCTTAAGAAGTTTGGCTGCTTCTCTTAAGTCCTGAATTCTTCCATTAGTACAACTTCCAATGAAGACTTTGTCTATTTTAATATCTGTCATTTTAGTATTTGGTTTTAAACCCATATAATCTAATGATCTTTCCATAGCTTCACGTCTGTCATTATCTTTTTCTTTTTTTGGATCTGGAACTGATCCATTAACTGGAACAACATCTTGTGGGGATGTTCCCCAAGTAACTTGTGGAACGACATCTTCCCCATTTAAAACTATTTCTTTATCAAATTTACAATCCTTGTCAGATTTTAAATTGCTCCAATAATCTAAAGCTTTTTTCCAATTATCTTTTTTTGGAGATAAAGGTCTGTTCTCTAAATATTTAAAGGTTTTCTCGTCAGGTTGAATTAATCCTGCTCTAGCTCCACCTTCAATAGTCATATTGCAAACAGTCATTCTCTCTTCCATAGTAAAGTTTTTAATAACATCTCCAGAATACTCAATTACAAATCCAGTTCCTCCAGCTGTTCCGATAGTTCCTATAATTTTTAAGATTACATCTTTAGCCGTTACCCCTAATGGTATTTTTCCATCTACTTTAAGTAAAAAGTTTTTAGATTTTTTTTGTAATAAAGTTTGAGTAGCTAAAACATGTTCCACCTCAGATGTTCCAATCCCGAAAGCTAGTGCACCAAAAGCCCCATGGGTAGCAGTGTGACTGTCTCCACAAACAATAATTGTTCCTGGTTGAGTAAAACCTTGTTCAGGTCCAATAATATGGACAATACCTTGTCTCTTATCATTCATGTCAAATAAAGGAACTCCAAATTCTTTACAATTTTTTCTAAGTGTATCAACTTGAATTTTCGACTGTTGATCGTGAATTCCTTTTGTTCTATCAGTTGTGGGCACATTATGATCAGCTACTGCTAAAGTAAAATTAGGTTTTCTCACTTTTCTTTTATTTAACCTAAGACCTTCAAAGGCTTGTGGGCTAGTTACTTCATGTACTAAGTGTCTATCCACATATAATAGTGAGGTACCGTCATCTTGTTGAAAGACAAGATGGTCATCCCAAATTTTATCGTATAAAGTTTTTGGCATTAGAGTTATTTTTTTAAATTTTCTGGTTTTTTATTTTCTTTTTTATCTGTCTCTTTTTTAGACTGTTTAGGTATATCTTTTTTCGGCTCAGCTGCACTTGTTTTTGAACTATCAGAAGATGTATTTTCATTAGTTTTTATTTCAACTTGACTTTTAACTTCGACTTCAATTCCAATATTTTTTTTCATTTTTTCTGCAATTCTTGCAGATTTACCTTTTCTATCTCTCAAATAATAAAGTTTTGCTCTTTTAACTTTCCCAGATCTGATAACTTTTATTGAGCTAATTACAGGACTGTATAAAGCAAAGGTTCTTTCTACACCTTCACCAAAGGAAATCTTCCTAACTTTAAATGACGAGTTTATATCCCTATTTTTTTTTGCAATACAAACACCTTCAAAATTTTGAACCCTTTCTCTTTTACCCTCTACAATTCTCACACCAACACGAATTGTGTCTCCAGGAAAAAACTCAGGAATTTTTTTTCCAGCAATCAGTTTTTGTAAATTTGCTTTATTTATATCTTCAATATTTTTCATTTTTTTTTGTTATTTAAATATTTTTCCCAAAGATCTGGTCTCTGGCGACGTGTTATATCCTTAGATTGTGATAAACGCCAGTCCTTAATTTTTGCATGATCGCCTGATAATAGTACTTCTGGAACGCTTTTTTTTTCCCAAATTTGAGGTTTTGTGTATTGAGGATATTCCAGTAAACCATTTTCGAAGCTTTCATCGTCTTTGGATTTTTCATTACCTAGAACTCCTGGCAGTAATCTTAAAACAGAGTCTAAAACAACAAATGATGCGGACTCACCTCCGGATAAAATATAATCACCAATACTAATTTCCTCGATATTTCTTGTGCTTAAAATACGTGCATCAATTCCTTCAAAATGACCACAAATTAAATTTATTGTTTTCTCTTTGGTTAGATCTTTTGCAAATTTTTGGTCAAACTTTTTACCTTTTGGAGAAAGATAAAATACTCTTTCATTCTTTTTTAATTTACTATCCAAAGATTTTCCTAAAACATTTGGTTTTAATAACATTCCACTGCCTCCTCCAAACGGTGTATCATCAACTGTCTTGTGTTTGTCTTCAGCAGAGTCTCGAATATCAATAACTTCTAAATCCCAAATTTTTTTTCGTAAAGCTTTTCCGTAAAGACCCTTGCTTAATGGTCCTGGAAAAATTTCAGGATATAGAGTAAATACTCGAGCCTTCCACATTTTTTTCTTTCTTTATTTAGGTAACTTAGTTGCACCAGTTTCTTGGTGTACTATTTTTCCATCTTTAAATTTGTAATAAGACATAACCGCTTCTTTGTTACCATCCGCAAAGCTTGCTATAGCGTGCATGAATCCTACTTCGTTGTTTTCAAAAAGAATTCTCTCTTTTTCAAGTTTGACATCTTTCATACCAACCCATTTAACCACATCGTCTTTCGACAATGTTTTTCCAGACGCATGCATAAGAAATTTAAAATCATCATGCATAACTTCCCTTGCACCGTTTTCATCACCTGCATTTATTACTTTTACTAATTTCTGTATTATAGACATTATTTTTTATCCTCTTTCTTTGGTTCCTCTTTCTTAGCTTCCTGTTTAGGAGCTTCTTTTTTTGGTTCCTCTTTCTTAGCTTCCTGTTTAGGAGCTTCTTTTTTTGGTTCTTCTTTTCCGTCTTTTTTTCTATCTTTTTTCGGAATTGCTTTATTAGGATTATTTCCTGGTTTAGGCATCGGCATAATTTGAGCTTCACCAAGAATTCTAGACACTCTCAAAGTTGGTTTTGCACCTTTACTTAACCAATGTTTAACCCTCTCAGCCTCAATTGTAATTCTTTCCTTTTTCTCTTTAGGTAAAAGCGGATTAAACAATCCAACCTTTTCAATAAATCTGCCGTCTCGTGGAAATCTACTGTCAGCAATTACAATTTTATAAATTGGTCTTTTTTTTGCACCAATCATTGATAGTCTTATTTTTAACATTTTTCCCTTTCTTTATTTTAGTTGATTAAATAGTTCAGGTGGCATTCCACTTTGCGGACCGCCCCCTTTTGACATCTTTTTCATCATTTTGGACATCATCTTAAACTGTTTGAGCAATCTATTTATCGTTTGCACATCAGTTCCAGATCCTAAAGAAATTCTCTTTCTTCTGGATCCACTTATAATATCAGGATTTGATCTTTCCTTTTTTGTCATTGATAAAATTATTGCCTCATTAGAAATTAATAATTTTTCATCAATATTTGCATTTTGCATTTGCTCTTTTACTTTACCAACACCAGGTAAAAGAGAAAGCACTCCTTCCATACCACCCATTTTTTTCATTTGCCTTAATTGAAGTAGGTAGTCATCAAAGGTAAAATTTCCTTTTTTAATTTTTTCTTCAGTTAATTTTATTTTTTCTTCATCAAGATCTTGAGAAGCTTTTTCTACAAGAGAAACAATATCTCCCATTCCAAGAATTCTATTTGCCAATCTATCAGGATGAAAAGTCTCAAGATCATCAATTTTTTCACCAACACCAAGAAATTTTATAGGTTTTCCAGTAGTTTGCTTCATACTTAAAGCAGCACCACCACGACCATCTCCGTCTACTCTAGTCAAAATTATGCTTGTTAAATTAACTGCTTTATCAAATTCTGAGGCAAGATTTACGGCGATTTGACCTGTTAAAGAGTCTGCTACAAGCATTGTTTCAACAGGTTTAACTGTATCTTTGATATTTTTAATTTCTGACATCATGCTTAAATCTATTTGAGTACGACCTGCTGTATCAAAGATTATGACATCTGTTCCAGCAAGATTAGCTGCGTTTAAAGCTCTCTGGGCAATATCAGCAGGTACTTGATCTTTGATTATAGGAAGTGCATTTAAATTATTTTTTTCACAAAGGACTTTTAATTGTTCTTGTGCGGCTGGCCTATAAATATCTAAGCTCACAAGTAGAATTTTTTTATTAAGACTCTTTTCAAGATTTTTCGCTAATTTAACAGCTGTGGTAGTTTTACCAGATCCTTGTAAACCAACCAAAAGGATAGAAGCAGGAGGTACAGCCTTCAAATTTATTTCTTCTGTTTTACCACCTAATACCTCTACTAATTGATCATAAACTATCTTCACTAACATTTGGCCAGGTGATGTTGATCTAATAATTTCTTGGCCAATTGCTTTTGGTTTAATATCTTCAATAAATTTTTTAACTACAGGTAATGCTACGTCAGCAGCCAGTAAAGCCTGTCTAATTTCTTTTAGGCCAGTTTCAACCTGAGCCTTGTTTAATGAAGGAGCTTTCTTTAAATTGTTAAAAATTCCTTCTAATTTACTTGTTAAAGTCTCAAACATTTTTCTTTTTTCCAACACCTATCGCACTAGTGGGCGAACCCTCGCTGACTAGTGTCGATCCCTTTATTTCTAAAGGCACCGCAAAATCTATCATTTGCGGAAGTGACGAGAAGCTACAATTAAGGGTTTTAAAAGTCAATGAATAATTATACTAATCAATTATGACTACAATTAACGCTTACAAAATGGATGGCTTGGGTAATGATTTTGTCATTATTGATAGAAGGAAAAATTCTATTAATTTAACAAAAGAAAAAATTATAGAATTGGGCAGCAGATCTAACATCGGCTTTGATCAGGTAATCTTTATAGAAAAAGAAAAAGAAAACTCTTTTCCTATAACAATTTTTAATTCTGATGGAGGTGAAGTAAGTGCATGTGGAAATGGATCTAGATGTGTTGCTTATCTTTTGGGTAAAAATTTAAATACAAAAGAAATAAAACTTAAGACAAACAATCGATTACTAAATGCAAGAATAGTGGGAAATTTAGAAGTAGAACTTGAAATGGGAAAACCTTTATATGGATCTGAAGAGATTCCATTGTCAAAGACAATTAATCCAGCAAATATAACTTTAGAGATAGATAAAAATAAATTTACAGGTGGGTTTTGCGTAAATGTAGGAAATCCACACATAATTTTTTTTGTTAAAGATTGTTTTGAATATGATTTAAAAACAATAGGACCAAAAATTGAAAACCATAGTCTATTTCCGGAAAAAACAAATGTAACAATGGCTCAAGTAATTGATGAAAATAATATAACGGTTAATGTTTGGGAAAGAGGTGCGGGACAAACAAAAGCATGTGGAACAGCAGCTTGCGCAACAGCCGTTGCTGCCTTCAAGAATAAACTAGCTTATAATGAGGTAGATATAAAATTTAAGGAGGGTTTTTTAAATATAAAAATAGATAAAACAGACAATTTATTTATGACAGGCCCTGTATCAGAAGTTAAAAAAATTGACTTTCAAACATAATGAAGTTTTTTGAAAATTTTAAATTTAGTAATTTATTTAGTAAAAAAAAGATAGATGAAAACATTCTGGACAAGTTTGAAGAACTTCTTATTGAGTCAGATGTTGGTACTCAAATAGCTGCGGATCTTAAAGAAAGATTTAAAAAAGAGAAAATAGGAAAAGAAATTAAAGATGAAAAAGAAATATTTGATTTTCTTGCGGAACAAATATCTAAAATACTTAATCCATTCGAGGGCAAACTAAACAATCTTTATAAGGTTTCTCCTTCGATAATAGTTGTAGCGGGAGTAAATGGTGTAGGAAAAACAACAACAATAGGAAAACTTGGAAAATTATTTAAAAATCAGGGTAAAAAAATAGTTTTTGGTGCAGCCGATACTTTTAGAGCAGCAGCTATTGAACAGCTAGAGGTTTGGTCTAAAAAAATTGGAGCTGAATTTGTTAAATCAGATTTAGGAACAGATCCTGCATCTGTTGGATATAAAACTGTAAAGTTTGCTGAAGATAATAAATTAGATATTGCATTTATCGATACTGCCGGAAGACTACAAAATAAGAAAAATCTTATGGAAGAATATAGAAAAATATTTACTGTGCTCAAAAAAATAAATCCTGAATATCCTCACGAGACTATTTTAGTGCTAGACGCCACAACAGGACAAAACGCCATAAATCAAGTAGAAGAATTTAAAAAAATATCAAATTTAACTGGTTTAATAATTACGAAATTAGATACTTCAGCAAAGGGAGGCATATTGTTAGCTATATGTAAAAGATTTGGTTTACCTATAATTGCTGTTGGAATGGGAGAGAAAGAGACTGATTTACACCCGTTTAATTCTGCTGACTTTTCTAAAATACTTATTAAAAATTAGAAATGAAAATATCAAAAAAAATAGAACCGATTATTTCAGGAATATCTGCATCAATAGTCATAGGGGTTCTCGCATTTTTAACTTTAAGAACATCTGCTGGGATATGGTTAATGTTTTCTTTTGGAGCAACTGTTTTTTTAGTTTTTGCTCTATATAAATTAGAAACTGCACAACCAAAAAATATTTTCTTTGGCCATCTGGTCTCGGTTTTAGTAGGTATTATTTTTAATGAGACAATTGGATTTTCTTTTTATTCTCTTGGTTTGTCAGTTGGAATTGCTGTGACTTTAATGATTTATTTAAAAGTCATGCATCCTCCTGCAGCTTCAAACCCTTTGGTAGTTTTATTTACAGATGTATCTTTCGAATTTATTTTATTCCCAGTGATATTTGGGGCTATAGCAATAATTATAATGTCAGTTTTTATTAATAAAGTAGTTTTAAAAAGAAAATATCCAAATAAAAAGAATTGGTTATATTGATTTTAAAAATTTATCTAAAGCCTCTAACAAATTTTCATTATATTCCATCATGTGATCATCATCTTTTGGAAAATAAAAATATTTAGGTTCATTGGCCTCGGAAAAAACCTTTTTACCCATCTTAAATGGAACGATCTTATCATTTTCTCCATGCATAACTAAAATTGGAATTTTAATATTTTTTAATTTTTTTATAGTTTCATACCTGTCTTTTAAAAGAAGAGAAACTGGTAGATAAAAATAGTAATGTTTTCCGGCATCAACCATTGATGTAAATGGTGATTCTAGAATAAGTCCAGCATAATTTTTATTTTGTGAAACTTCGGTTGAAACTCCAGTTCCAAGTGACTCACCATAAATAATAATTTTTTCATCTTCAACGTTTTGCTTATTTAACCATCTTAAAGCATCTCTTGCATCCTGGTATAATCCTTCTTCTGTAGGTTTGCCCTCATTTCCACTAAATCCTCTATATGCTACGATCAAAAAATTTATATCAAAATCTTTTATTAAATTTAGTTTATATATTCTATTACTTAAATTTCCAGCATTTCCATGAAAAAATATCAGAGTTTTTTTTTGTTTAAGATCTTTTTTGTGAAACCAGGCTTTCAGTTTTTTTCCATCTGATGTAGGAATATAAACTTCTTCATAATTAAAATTTGCTTTCTCAGACGTATAATTATTTTCAGAAGGATGGTAAAGCAGACTTCTTTGGTAAAAGAAAACAAAAATTACTATCAGAAGGTAACATAAAATAAGTATCGTCACTAAAGTGAACATATATTTAAGTTTTTTTTGCAAAATACACACCTATTAGTACTAGTGAGGCACCTAAATAATGAAAGTTTTGTAGCTGCTCCCCAAAAAAAATGATTCCATAAATTGCTGCATAAATTGTATAGAGATAAAGAGTAAAACCAGTGATAGAAGCACCCAAGTATTTTTGAGCTTTCGCATATAAAGTAAATGCAATTACACCAGGGGATATAGCGCCAAATAGAACCCAAAAGGTAAAATAAATATCAAAGTTTGTTCTATTTATTAAAATTTCTTCCATAACATAAAATGGAAATAGTGATAATGCCCCAAAAAAAGAGATTAAAGTAAATCTTATAAAAAAACTAAATTTGAACTTCCAATGAATTAAATAAACTGAATACAAAGCCCATCCTAATGCAGCACCAAGCATCCATATATCACCAGATGTAAACTGAGTATTAATCAATAAATTTAAATCACCTTTACAAATAATAGCTAATACACCAACAATACAAATGACTAACCCAAATATTTGTTTAGTTTTTATTAGTTCCTTAAGAATAAAAGTTGATAATAAAATTATAAAAACTGGAGAAGATGTATATATAATTCCCATATTTGCCATAGTTGTTGTCTTTCCAGCAATAAATGGGAATGCACCACAAATACCACAACCCATAAGACCTAAAAAAAATAGTTTAAAAAATTCTGGCCTAATTTTTTTAAAGTTTTTTAAAATAGGTTTATAAAAAAAAGGAATAAGTAAAAGAAAAGTGGTGACCCATCTCCAAAAGGCAAGTGATATGGGTGGGACAAACTCAACGCCACCTCTAGCTATGATTAAATTGCTAGACATAAAAACTGGTTGTAAAAATAATAAAAAATATGGATAGATTTTACTATTACTTTTTTTGGATGAAGGCTTCATAAATCATCATAAAAATTACCAAGCCCATAAGAATATAAACTGGAAGAACGTCAGTAAAACTAATCATCATTGATCTAGTTAAAGTAGTCGCTAGCCCTACTAAAAAAGCAACAGCGAGAAAACATCCAACTATACTTGTTAATTTATTCATCATCCTTACATTTTTTTTCTAACCAATTTGCAACACCTAAAAATCTTAGATCGTCAAGCTTGTTGCCAACTAGTTGAACACCTAATGGTAAGTTATTTTCTCCAGTAAGTAAAGGCAGTGATATAGATGGTAAACCCATATAAGTCCATACTGTGCAAAATTCAGGACTACCAGTAAATTTCAATCCTTTATCAGCAACTCCAGTAGATGCAGGAGTAATTACTCCATGATAATCCTCAAAAACTTCACTGTAAGACCTGTAGCTTTGTTCCATAAAATCCTTAGCCTCGGTGTACTGACTTGCAGAATATTTCATACCACGCTCAATTGCTTCGATTAATTTTTTTCCAAGCTTTTTTTTTGAATTTTTATAATACTTTTGAAAACTATTTGACATATCAGTCTCATGTAAAACTTGTTGGTGTTTATGTATATCTTTGAAATACGAAGGCTCATCAAAAACTTCGATATTTTTTTTTAATTTTTTAATCAAAAATTCAAATGCTTTTTGTGACTCTTTTCCAATATTTTTCCAATTAGAGGTTTTATAAAATATAAACTTGGGATCGAAATGTGGGCCTTTCTTACATTCTTCTAACATTTTGTCGGCTGAATAATGTATCGTATCTTTATCATATAAATCTTTTTTTATTAAGCATTTAGATATCAGAGCAACATCTTCAACATTTTTTCCAAAAACACCAACGTGATCTAATTTGGATGATTGTTTTAAAATACCATTTCTAGAAATTAAACCAAAAGAGGGTTTATATCCTACGACCCCACAGTAGGATGCTGGACGAATAATAGATCCTTTTGTTTGTGTTCCAACTGATAAAGGAGTCATGTGTGCTGCGACTGCAGCCGCTGAACCACTTGAAGATCCTCCAGGGGTTCTTGATTTATCATGAGGATTAGTTGTCTTTCCTGGGTCAAAATAAGCAAGTTCAGTTGTAACTGTCTTTCCCATTATTATTGCACCAGAAATTTTTAAAAGGTTCACTACCTCTGCGTCAGCACTCTCTGATATTCCTTTTCTCAAAACTGTACCACATTCTGTTGGCATATCTTGAGTTCCAATAATATCTTTTATTCCAATTGGTAAGCCATGTAATGGCCCGAGAGGTTTACCTGATTTCCTGTACTCATCTTTTTCCTCAGCTTTTTCCAATAAAAGTTTTTTATCAAAAAATGCCCAAGCTTTTACCTCTTTATCAAACTTTTCAATCCTCTTTATGTATTCTTTACAAGCATCCACGCACGATATTTCACCGCTTTTTAGTTTCTCCACTAATTCAATAGCTGAGATTGATAGAACATTGCTCATAAATTATTTAATTTGCAAAAAGTAAGTCAGGTAACCAAAGAGCTATGCCTGGAAACATATACATCAAAAACATAGCAAAAATTACAATTAGTAAGAAAGGCATTATGCCCCCGAAAATTTCAAGTAATTCCACATTTTTGGTTTGCACTCCTTTTAGATAATAGGCGGACATGGCCATCGGAGGAGTTAAAAAAGATGTTTGTAAATTTAATGCTATCAGCATTGCAAAGAAATAAGGGTTTACTCCAAAAAATTCAACGAGAGGTAAAAATATTGGAACAAATATAATTAATATTTCTGTCCATTCTAAAGGCCAGCCGAGAAGAAAAATAATTATTTGGGTTATAATTAAAAATTGCCATGGCTGTATGTTCATTGATTTAAAAAAGTGTTCAAATACTTCATGCCCACCTAAATATGAAAAGACTGATGCAAATGTCCATGATCCTATAAATAACCACATAATCATTGCGGTAGTTTTAGCGGTTAAAAATACTGACTCTTTAAAATTTTTCCATTTAAGAGTTTTATAAAAATAAGACAAAACCAGCGCTCCAAATGCTCCTACAGCTGCGGCTTCTGCTGGGGTAGCTAAACCTCCAAGAATAGTTCCTAAAACTAAAATAATTAATGAAAACAACGGAAGAAAAGAAACTAATACCTCTTTAAAGATTACTGAACGGGGAGGTATATCCTCTGCTGGTGGTTTTGGAGCAATAGATGGATTAAAATATGCTCTTGTAACTGCATAAAGTATATAAAGTCCAGCTAACATTAACCCAGGTAAAATTGCTGCTGCAAACAATCTTAGGGGTGATAATTGTGCAATTACAGAATAAACGATGAGCATGATGCTCGGTGGAATTAATATTCCAAGGCATCCACCGGAACAAATAACTCCTGATGCAAATTTTTTATCATAACCTGCTTTGATCATTGCCGGCCAAGCTAGAAGGCCCATTAAAGTCACAACAGCTCCAATTATGCCGGTTGCTGTTGAGAATAAAGCACAAGTTATCAAAGCTGCAACTGCCATAGATGCTGGTAAACCATGTGAAGCTAAACGAATGGCAAAAAACAATCTTGAGACTATACCTGCTCTCTCAACAAGGTATCCCATAAATAAAAATAATGGAACTGCTGTAAGAACTGTATTGTCCATTACTGTATAAGTGTTCTGGACGAAAAGTTGGAAAATCCTATTATCAAATAGATGTTCCATTCTAGTTGGATCGTAGTAAGCGTAATAACCAAATCCAACGCCCATTGCCATTAATGTAAATGCAATTGGAAATCCTAATAACACAGCAAAAAGAAATATTGCCATCATGAGTATTGCTATCTCAGGATTGGTTAAGCTAAATAACATCTTTTTGATCCTCGTCTTGAGAAGTTCTCATTAAAATTTTTTCTGTTTCCTCTGCAACTACCATTCTTGCTGGCCAATGACCCGTTTGTATACAAATTATTGATCTGAAAACTTCACTAACACCTTGTATGATTAATAAAAGACCTGCTGCAGGTATCAAAGACTTAGCCATGTAAATTTGAATTTGTGCAGGACTGTTCCAACTAGTCTCCTTAATTTTCCAAGCAAGAGCGGCGTACTCATATCCATAAAATGCCAAAGCAAATACGCCAGGAAAGAAAAAAATAAAGTATAAAACTAAATCGATGTAACCTTGTGTTTTAGGTTTAAATAATCTGTAAAGTACATCTCCCCTTACATGAGCCTCGGTAGAAAGTGTATATGCACCAGCCATCATGAATATTGCGCCATACATTTGCAAACTAAAATCAAAATTCCATAAAGTAGGGGCATTAAATGCGTAAGCCATCACAACTTCATAACAAGTTCCACCCATTAATATTACTATGCACCAGGAAAAAGCTTTCCCGACAGATGTGCTTAGATGGTCTGCAAAACTAATAAATCCCCTCATAAATGTAAGTTATTATAATTTTTTTGTTATTACCATAAAAAAAGGGGGCTACAAAAAGCCCCCTTTAATTTTTAAAAAGCTACTAAATTTTAACTTTTGCTAAAGCACCAAACTCATTTTCATAAGCCAGTCTGTAATTAGGCTGGTTCATCAATAGGTACTTCATTACTCTTTTAGCGTAAGCTTTTTGAGAAGCAACAATTTTTGCAAAGAAAGGATCTTTCTTAACAAAGTCACCAATAACTTTGTCCCATCCTTTTAATTGTTGAGCTAAGATCTCATCTGAAGTTTGATAAACATTTACTTTATGTTGATTCATCAACTTAGATAAGTCAGCTGAGTATCTCACTAACGCTTTAAAGTAGTTGTCTGTATTCGCAGCATACGCAGCATTTTTTAGAATAGCCTGATGTTGTGGGCTTAATCCGTTAAATGTCTTCGTGTTCACGGGAATTTCAAACATCTCTTGAGATTGGTGGAAGCTACCTAAGTGATAATACTTAGATACGTCTTGCATACCAAACTGTGAGTCTGATGTTGGGTTGTTAAACTCCGCAGCTTCGATCAAACCAGTTTTCATAGCTGGCTGAATTTCTCCACCTGGAAGTTGTCTTACAACCATTCCCATAGCTGTTAATACGTTAGTCGCTAGACCAACTGTTCTATATTTCATACCTTTAACATCAGACACTTTAGTTACGTTCTTTTTGAACCAACCAAATGGCTGTGCTGGCATTGGCATGTGGAAAAGACCAACATAGTTGAAGCCAACTTTTGAAAGAGTTTCTTCATAAAGTTTTCTTCCTCCACCGTACTCAATCCATCCCATAACTTCTTGAGATGACATTCCGTACGAAGGTCCTGTTCCGAACAATGATGCTGCTGGATTCTTTCCGTACCAGTATGCAGTTACCCAGTGTCCCATATCTAGAACCCCTGAACTTACCGCTTGACCGATTTCAGATGTTTTAACAACAGCGCCAACTGGTTGAAGATCAATCTTCAATTCCCCATTTGACATGTCGCCTACCATTTTTGCAAAGTCGCCAGCCATTTCGAAGAATATATTAGCTCCAGAAGGCCAAGCTGCTTGCATCTTTAAAGTTTTAGGAGCACCAAATGCTACATTCGGCATTGCAATAGTTGCTGCCGCTGCTGCACCAGTTGCTGCTGCTGCTTTAAAGAACTTACGTCTTGAAGGAGTTTTTACTCTCTTCAACGTTTTTTCTTTTTTAGACATATTTGTCTCCCTTAGTTAATTAACTAGATAAATTATTTAAGCATAAATAGATTTCAGAGTCTCGAGCAGAATCAAAAAAGTTTGGTAAGATTCAATTGTAGATTGTGCTAATTAACTTTATTTTTTGAGGTTCCTGTTTCAAAATATTCTTTGATATTGTCAATCGCAAGATCTGCCATAGCAGTTCTTGTTTTTTTGGTAGCACTGCCAAGATGAGGCAATATAAATGCGGTTGGTTGTTTTAAGTATTCAGGGTGTATTTTAGGTTCTCCTTTGTAAACATCTAAACCTACTGCATATATTTTTCTACTTACTAATGCTTGAACCATGGCTTCATCATCAATCATATCTCCTCTTGCAACATTTGTTATTATTGCACCGGTTGGAAAATATTCTAACGTTTCTTTATTAATTATGTCTTTAGTTTCTTTTGTAGCAGGACAACAAATTGATAATACATCTGAAACAGAGAACAAACTTTTGATACTTTCGTGAAAAGTAGCACCCATATCTTGGTCTTTACCTAATTTAGTTCTATTTCTGTAATGTATCTCCATTCCAAAACTTTTTGCTATTTTTGCTAAAGCTCTTCCTATTCTTCCCATGCCTAGAATACCAAGTCTCGATCCTGTAAGTTGCTTACCAATTAAAAAATCAGCAGACCATTTCCAATTCTCTTTTTTAACCCAATTAATTCCTTCGTTAGCTCTTCTGCATGCTCCAAGAATTAATAACATAGCAATTTCGGCGGTTGCATCAGTTAAAACATCTGGTGTATTTGTGACAATAATATTTCTTTTTTTTGCTGCCTCAATATCAATATTTCCAAAACCAACAGCAAAATTCGATATTATTTTTACTGTTTCAGGAAGTTTTTTAATTGTTTCCTCATCAATTTTATCTGTAAGTGAAGATAATATGCCATCGCAACCTTTACTTAATTCAATTAATTTTTTTTGAGAATACAATTCGTCATTCGAATTAAAATGAGAATTAAATAATTTGGAAGCTTTATCTTCACAAGATCTCAATAATTTTCTAGTAACAAGAATTTTTTTCATTAAAATTTAATTTAGATCAAAAATTTTACCAGGATTCATAATATTATTTGGGTCAAGTGTTCGTTTAATAGATTTCATAATTGGTATATTGTCAGCGTGTTCTTTTAGAAGGTATTCTTTTTTATGAAGCCCTATACCATGTTCCCCAGTAATTGTTCCATTTAGTTCCAATGTTTTTTTAATTAATAAATCACTAAACTCCCTAATTTTTTTATATGTTTCTTTTTTTTGAGGATCATAAGGTAAAACGACATGAAAATTTCCATCGCCTAAATGACCGACCATTGGAGCTCTAAGACCAAACTTTTTAGTAACGTCTTCTGCAAATTTTACACATTCAACTATTTTAGAAATTGGAAGACAAACATCTGTTGAATAAACCCTACCATTTTTAATTAATGCTTTTACAGAATAATATATATCCCAACGAGCTTGCCATAATTTATTTCTTTCCTCCAAATCTTTTGCCCATTTAAAAGCACTACCTTTATTTTCTTTTGATATCTCCTCAACTACTTTGATATTCTCTTTATTTGAGGACTCTGATCCATGAAATTCAAAAAACAATGTAGGTAAAACTTTCATGTCTTTTAACTTTGAATAATTAATGCTTATGTCCATCTGTTCTTTATTTAGCATTTCAATTCGAGCGATTGGCACACCATACTGAATTACTTGTTGTGCAGTTTGAACGGCGTCTTCTAAGTTTGCAAAATGACATACTGCACTCATAATACTTTCTGGGATAGGTGATAATCTTAATTGTATTTCAGTAATGATACCAAGTGTTCCCTCTGATCCAATAAATAAATTAGTTAAATTGTATCCAGCTGAAGTTTTTTTTGTTCTGCTACCAGTATTTATTATGTCACCATTTGGTAAAACTACTGTAAGACCTGTAATCACAGTTTTCATAGTTCCGTATTTTACAGCCATCGTCCCTGAGGCAGATGTTGAGGCCATACCTCCAATTGCAGCGTTTGCTCCAGGATCAATAGGAAAAAAAACTCCATCCTCTCTTAAATAATCATTTAATTGTTCTTTGGTAACGCAAGCCTGGACTCTACAATCAAAGTCCTCGACATTTACACTTAAAATTTTATTCATTTTTTCTAATGAGATTGTTATTCCTTTATCGTTACCTACAACATTGCCCTCTAATGAAGTTCCAGTACCAAATGGAACAACCGGAACCTTGTGTTGGTCACAAAGCTTTAAAATTTTTGAAACCTCTTCATTTGTTTCTGGAAATACTACTGCTTTTGAAAGCACTGGATCATAGGTATCCTCACCTCTAGCATAATTAGTTCTAGTAGATACTGAGGTAGAAAATCTACCGTTGAAAATTTTTTTTAATTCTGATTGTATCTGTTCATTCATTTTTTCTATAATGTTATTAAATTATCTAGAAAAAATATAGCCTAATTAACCAAGCATCTTTTTGATTTTTTCTAAGGCTTGTGAAATATTATCGCTAGAAGCTGCAAAACTAAATCTAACATAATCTTGTGCTGTTCTTCCAAATGCAGTACCGGGCACAATAGCTACCCCTGCCTCGTGCATACATTTTTTAGCAAACTCTGCACCATTCATACCTGTTCCAATTACTTTTGGAAAAGCATAAAACGCTCCACCAGGCAAACTACATTCTACTCCTGGTAAATTATTCAAACCTTCATGAATTAATTTTCTTCTTATTGAAAATTTTCTCATCATTTCTTTAATAGAGTCGTCTGGTCCATCTAAAGCAGCGATACCTGCAAATTGAGCGGCTGCATTTACACATGAAACGCTATTTATTACCAATTTATTTACGTGCTCCACAAGATTTTTTGGCCAAAAGCTCCAACCCAATCTCCATCCAGTCATAGAATAAGCTTTACTCCAACCTTCAAGAACAATTAATCTTTCTCTTAATTCTGGATAATTAAAAAAAGTAGGCATTTCTTTTCCATCAAAAATTTGTCTACTGTAAATTTCATCACTTAAAATTGTTACATGAGGATGTTTTTTTAATCCTTCAGCTAAAACATCAATATCTGATTTATCAACAAAGCTACCAGTTGGATTATTTGGATTAATTAAAATCAGTAATTTTGTTTTTTCATTAATTAAGGATAAAATTTTCTCAGGGTTAAATTTTAAATCTTTATCTTCGGTTAAATCATATGGAACTGGTTTTGCTCCAGTAAAATTTATCATGGACTCATAGATTGGAAATGCAGGAGTTGGGTGAACTATTTCAACGCCTGGCTCTCCAAAACACTGAATTGCATAGCTCATGGTTGGCTTTCCACCTGGCATAATTATTATTCTCTCTGGATCGATATCTTGATTGTAAAGTTTTTTGATTTTTCTAGTTACAGCTTGTCTACATTCAAGAATTCCATTTGATAAAACATATCCATGATGACCGTCATCCAAAGCTTTTTTTGCTGCATCTACAATATGTTTAGGAGTCTTAAAATCAGGTTGTCCTAATCCTAAATGAATCATCGGCTTTCCTTTGGCTTCAAGTTTTTTTGCTTCAGCTAAAACGCTAAAAGCAGTCTCTGTACCTAATCTATCTAAACTTTTTGCTAGTTTCATAATTATCTATAAGCAATATTTGTTTTTTTTAAATCCTTTATTGTTTTACACCCTAATAATATCATGTCTCGTCTTATCTCATCATGCATTCTTTGCAACAAAGCTTCAACCCCTTTTTGACCTCCTGCTCCTAAAGCAAATAAATAACCTTTTCCAAAACTACAAGCAGTAGCACCTAAAGATAAAGCTTTTAAAACATGAGTGCCTCTTCTTACACCTCCATCTAAAATGATCTCTAGCTTTCCACCAACTGCCTCTGCAATTGCTGGTAGTTGATCAAAAGGAGATCTTGAACCGTCAAGTTGCCTTCCGCCATGATTAGAGAGCATTATCGCAGATGCTCCAATTTCAACAGCACGTTTTGCATCCTCGACAGACATAACTCCCTTAATTGCAAATGGACCTCCCCATCTTTTGATACAATACTCTGCGTCTTGCCAATTCATTTTTGGATCATACTGCTCATTAATATATTCCATCACGCCTTTAGCAATACTACTTCCTTTTTTTGTAAAATGTGAAACATTTGCTAACTGAAATTTCTCATGAGTTAAATAATTTATTGACCACATTGGATGCGTTGCAAAACTTAACAAACTTTTAAGAGTTAATTTTGGTGGAGTTGTAAATCCCCATCTATGATCCCTTTCCCTATTTCCTGCCACAACTGTATCAACAGTTAAGCACATAGCTTTAAATCCTGATCTTTTACAACGATCAATTAAATTATCTGTCAAGCCTTTGTCTTTATGAATATAAAGTTGAAACATCTTAGGACCACCTGATACGTTTGAGATTTCCTCTATCGAAGTAGTTGCCATAGTTGACATGCTGTAAAATGTTCCAAATTTTTCAGCAGCTCTCGCGCTCGCTTTATCTCCATCATAATGATAAAGTCTCTGCATTGCGGTTGGTGATAAAAAAAGCGGCATTTTTATTTTTTCACCAAAAACTTCAGTGGTCATATCAGGCTCTCCGACACTTGTGAGTATGCTTGGAACCAAATCACATTTAGAAAAAGCTTCAGTATTTCTTTTTAAAGTAGCTTCATCATCTGAACCACCATCTATATAATGAAAAATTGGAGCTGGTAGGTTTCTTTTTGCCAATTTTCTAAAATCATCAAAATTATAACAGTCTTTTAAGCTCATTTTCGAAATCTTAAATTTTTTCTACTTAAGTCGCTTATCTTAGTGCAACCCATAAGTTTCATATCCCTCTCAAGTTCAACACGATATTGATTTAAAGCTCTTTCAACTCCTTCTTGGCCAGCTGCAGCTAAAGCATAAAGATATAATCTACCGCCCGCACAAGCTTTTGCACCCATCGATAAAGCTTTAAGCATGTGAGTACCTCTTTGAATACCTCCCTCACAAATTACATCAACTTTGTCACCAACTGCATCTACAATTTCTGCTAACTGATCGAAAGGTGATCTAGCCCCATCAAGCTGTCTTCCGCCATGGTTAGAAACCATTATACCTGTGCATCCAATATCAACTGCTCTTTTTGCATCCTCAACACTCATAACGCCTTTTAGAGCAAAATGTCCTCCCCACTTAGAACAAAGATTTTCAGCATCTTTCCAGTTCATTGATTGATCTAGCATTGTTGAAAAATAATTTCCGACAGATGTAGCAGTGCTTGTTCCTTCCTTCACATGATCCTGAAGATGTGGTAATTCAAATTTTCCTCGGGTGACATAATTAATTCCCCACATCGGCTTAATTGCAAAACTAATCAAACTTGAAAGTGTAAGTTTAGGAGGGGATGTAAAACCAGTTCTAAGATCTCTTTCTCTATTTCCACCTGTTATTGTATCAACAGTCAAAGCCATAACATCAAATTTTGCGGCCTTAACTCTTTCGACGATAGCATTATTAAGTCCTTTATCTTTATGATAATAAAACTGAAATAGCTTTGGAGTATCAATCATTGATGAAATTTCTTCTACACTTACTGTTGCAAGTGATGATACACCAAACATGGTGTTAAACTTTTGTGCTGCTTTTCCAACAGCTCTTTCTCCTTGATAATGAAATAGTCTCTGTAAAGCAGTAGGTGAACAATAAAAAGGTAAATCTAATTTTTTTCCAAATATTGTTGTAGATAGATCAACTTGTTCCACACCTCTTAAAACATTTGGCACTAAATCGACTTCATTAAATGCCTCTGTGTTTCTTTTATAAGTAACTTCATCATCAGCTGCACCATCAATATAATGAAAAATTGGAGATGGTAACTTTCTTTTTGCAAGTTTTCTAAAGTCACTAAAGTTGTGGCAATCTTTTAATCCCATGTGATTAAATATTAGAACTTTTTTAGAAAATTAAACATGTAACTATTGGCCCCAGGATTTTTATCCCCTAAACTAGCGTTAGATACATGGTTGTACGACATTCCAAAGTTTGTAGTTTCTCCTAAATCCATTGACATTTGAACCTCGCTTTTAAATTCTAAAGGGTGTCCTAGATCCTTTCCATCGCCTTGGCTGTAAATTCCTGGTGCAAAACTTGGTGTGATTTTAAATGGTCCTAAATCATAATTTGCTTCGATACCTGTGTAAATATAGGCTGCAGAGTCTTGTGTAACCATCATTCCTGTAATCGGAGAAACTCTTCCGATTAATGTATCTTTGTATAAATTTTCATTTTGATGTTCTATCCCAAAAAGTTGTGAACTTTTTTTGTCATCACTAAAATCAAACATACCAGTATAGAAATTAAAACCTGATCTTGCTTCATCAGCAAATGAATGATTAATTCCACATGATAAAAGCACAAAAGTTACAATAGAAATTTTAAGTCTCATATTTATATAAAGTTACAATTTAAAAAAAGAATTGTATACAGTTTTATTTTAAGGTCCAATTTTTGGTTTTTTTATCAAGAAAAATAAAAAAATAATACCCAAAAAAAAATAGCAAATAGGGCAAAAACCATAACAGAAAGCTACTTTTCTTAAATGGCGGATTTAATAATATCCAGTCTCCATACTTTTCAGATAAAAATGTATAAATTTCTCTTTCATTATTTCCCTCTTTGATTTTATCTTTCACAACACTCTTAATTGTCAAAGCAAAATCAGAATTGGAATCGTGTACCGTCTGGCCTTGACAAACTAAACATCGAAGATTTTTTAAAATTTGGTTACTTAAATTTTCATCACCATAACTTTCCGAAAAGATTAATAAAAATAGAATGAGAGCTTTTATTATATTTTTCATTTTTTTACTATTTTTCTAATTTCGTTTACATCGTTAATATTGAGTGGACCGATATATTTTTTCAAAATTTTTAATTCAGAGTCTATTAATATTGTTTCTGGTATTCCATAAACACCAAAATTAACAGAATTTTTTCCGTTTTTATCCTCTCCAAGAATATCAAACGGATTGCCATTTTCTCTTAAAAAATTTCTTGCGTTATCTTTTTCATCTTTGAAATTAATACCAATTAATTTTAAGTTTTTAATTTTACTTAATCTAACTAAATTTGGATGTTCCTTTCTACAAGGAGCACACCATGATGCCCAAAAATTCAAAATTGTAAATTCATTATTTGTTAACTCTTTAGTATTAAAAGTTTCATTAGACTGGAATAAATTTATTTCTACTTCAGATATTTTTTTTCCAACTAAATCTTGAGTATTATAAATTTTTTCATTTCCTAAACTAAGATAAAGGACAATAAAAAGTAATGAAAATAATACAGATATAATTATATAATTAATTTTTTTCATCTTTTTTTCTTTTAAAAAAATTTAATACTCCTCCTAAAGATAGCAGTAAAACTGATAACCAAATCAAATTCATGAATGGTTTTACTTGAAATTTAATATTAAATACATCTGTGTCAGATATATTGCTCATGGTCAGGTAAGTATCTGAAAATAAATTAGAATTTATTGAGGCCTCATAGGTAATAGTAAAAGGCTTGTCGTAAACTCTTATTTCAGGTCTAAGTTCTTTTGAGGTGAAGTTTTTTTTGTTTGAGACATTAAAATAACCAATAATAGATTTGTAATTTTTTATAGATTGCTCCTCTAAATTGACGAATTTTATTGTGTAATAATCTGTTTTTTTTGTTTCTCCCAATTTTAAATTAAAATTATTTTCTACTGAAAATATATGGTTTATGTAAATAAAGAATATAAGTAATCCAAATCCCAAATGAGATATTATTCTTGAAATATTTATATTCTTTTTCTTGAAGCTTTGATAAAAATCAAAAAGTGTTTGCGTAATAAGGTAAATAGAAAAAAATAATATTAAATTTATTAAAAGGTTATTCTCTTTAATTAAAAAAAAGGTAATTAAAAAAAAAGTAACTGATAAAACTAAAACTAGGTTAAATAACGACCTTACTTCATTTGAAATCCATTTATAATTTGGTCCTGATGTCATTAAAAATAAGAGCGGTATCAAAAAAGGAGCTAAAATAAGATTATAATATGGTGGCCCAACTGATATCTTGGATCCTGTAATAGTATCAAGAAGAACCGGATAAAGCGTTCCAATTAAAACCACTCCTAAAAAAAAGATCATAAACCAGTTGTTTGCAATTATAAAAGCTTCTTTTGAAAAGACGGAGTATTTTTTATTTTCTTTTGGTGAAAATTTAAAAAAAATAAATATAGAAGAGAAAACCATAAGTACTAAAAAACTTAAAATAAAAAGACCTCTAGAGGGATCGCTAGCAAACGTGTGAACAGAGTTCAAAATACCTGATCTGACCAAAAATGTTCCTGTCACACTCATAGTAAAAGTTAAAATACTTAGTACTATCACCCAAGAATAAAGTCCTATTCTTCTCTCCAACACTAGTATTGAATGAAGAAGAGCCGTCATGACAAACCAGGGCATCAAAGATGAATTTTCAACTGGATCCCAAAACCAATATCCACCCCAACCCAATTCATAGTATGCCCAGATAGAGCCAACTAATATTCCTACGGTTTGAAAAAACCAAGAAACTAAAACCCAAGATTTAATAGAGATTGCAAATGATTGTGAGTCAATTTTTGAAATTAAAGCTGCTAAGGCTGCTGAAAAGTAAATAGATGAACCAACAAAACCAATGTAAAGTAAAGGAGGATGAATTGCTAAAGCTGGATCTTGTAAAATTGGATTCAAACCTAAACCTTCTAACGGGACTGGAAATAATTCAGAAAATGGATTTGAATTGGTTAATAAAAAAATTAGAAAAGTAATAATCAATAAATTTTGGAACAATAGAGTATAAATTTTAAAACTTTTATCACTATTTTTAGTTAAAAATAAAAAAAGTGAGGAAAATAAAACCAAAATATTTATCCATAGTAATAAACTTCCTTCATGATTTCCCCAGGTACCTGAAATTTTATAAAATAAAGGCTTATTAGAATGAGAATTTTCATAAACGTTCACTAAAGAAAAATCTGATAGAATATAAGCTAATAAAAGTATAAAAAAACTTGAGATAGAAAAAAATAGTTGAAATAAAGAAAATTTATAAATTTTTGGAGGTATTAAATTATTTATAACTTTTAATTCCTTAAACGTTAAAAATATTATTGATAGGCTTGTAAATAATGTTCCAATTATAAATAATATACCTAGTTTACTTAGCATCTTTATTTAAATTTCCTCTTAATTCTGGTGGCATATAATTTTCATCATGTTTTGCTAAAATTCTTTTTGCAATAAAAAATTTCTTATCTCTTAATCTCCCTTCCGCAACCACACCTTTTCCTTCCGCAAAAAGAGCTGGAACAGTTCCAGAATAGCTAACAATTATTTCATTGTTTAAATCTGTAACTACAAATTTTATCTCAGTTTCATTGCTTTGAATGGAACCTTTTTTTACCATACCGCCAACTCTAATTTTTTTATTTAAATTTAAGTCATTAATATTTTTTATTTCTGAAGGAGAATAAAAATATAAGACATTATCTTCTAAAACTTTAAATACTAAAAAAATTAAAAATACACTGATAGCTGAAAGAGTTAGTAAGATTGATAATCTAATTTTTACCTTTTTAAAAAGCATTTCAGAAATGCTGGATTAACTTCTTGAGTGTGAAATTAAAATTTCCTTGGCAATTTTTTGTTGTCTTATGTCTTCGAATTGTTCCTCAGGAAGATTTTGCGCTTCTTTTATGAAGTCTTTTTCTAGTTTTTTAAGAGTTTTTTTTGTTCGTATATACAAAAATAGACAAACTAAGAATGTAAATCCAAATGAAGACCACACGTATACACCGTATCCATCCATTAAAAAAATTTCAAAACTCATAGTTTTCTTATACCTTTTCTCTTAATTCTAATTGTTTCTATTCTATATTTCATTAGAAAAATTACCGCAACATACATAATAAGCGCTAATAACATAAGACCCAGTGGAATTAGCATTGAAAAATGCACTGTTGTTTCCCTAGTAAGACTAATGCTTGAGGGTTGATGTAAGGTTGACCACCACTCAACGGAGTATTTTATAATAACTAGATTTATTAAGCCTAATACAGATATTAGAGTACAAGCTTTAATTGACCTATCTGAATTATTTATAAATTTATATGAAAATATGAAAGCAATGTAAAAAAACATTAAAATTAGCATTGACGTTAATCTTGCATCCCATGCCCACCAAGTACCCCATGTTGGTTGTCCCCAAATAGATCCTGTAACGATTGCTATAATATTAAAAGTAAGACCGATAGGCGCAAGACTTTTGTAAATCAATGTAACATTCTTTAATTTAAATAAAAAATTAAGAATACAGAAAAAACTTATCGCTGCAAAACTTAGTAAAGAAATCCAAGCTGAAGGTACATGAATATACATAATTCTTACTGTATCACCCTGAATATAATCTTTAGGGGATAAAAATAGTGAAAAAATTAGTCCAACAACTACAATCGGAAGTAAGACGGCTTTGAAAAGACTCAAAAGCTTTCCTGAAAGTTTAAAAACATAACTAGGATTTAAAAATTTAATCATCCTTTTTTATTTATCTGATTTTAATTAATTTGAGAATGGTACATTTTGTTGGTCTAGTTGAAGTCTGAGGGAGATAAGGAAGTAAGAAATGACCCCAACTAGACACTAACACTACTAAACTATTTGAGATTTTAGTCGGAGTTTTGAGTGAATCTTGTTAAATTTGTGGCAAAACGAATTAATTAGACGGTTTATAATAAACCGATCCCCTTTTTTCTGAAAAGAACTCATCTACTAAAGGATGTCTGATTGGTTCTTTCGAGTTATCAGTTATTAAATTTTGTTCAGAAACATACGCTTCATAAGTAATTTCATTATTCTCGGCCAGTAAATGATAGAATGGCTGATCTTTTCTCGGTCTAACATCCTTTGGGATCGATTGATACCATTCCTCAGAATTATTAAATTCAAAGTCAACGTCATAAATTACACCCCTAAAATTAAAGTGTCTATGTTTAACAATATTTCCGATTGAAAATTTAGCTTTTTTTGAATCCATTAAGTAAACATAGTAACATTTTTGATAAAATCAATATATTAAATTTAAATTAAATTTCTTTTATGATAGCTTTTTCTTGTGAATAAATCTTTTATCAAACTACTAACAGATTTTGGTCCATTACTAATTTTTTTTATTATGTATTATAGAGGGGGTAAGGATTTGCAGGTAGCTATACCGCCGCTCATAGTTGCAACAATAGTTGCGGTAATTATCGTTTATTACTTAGAAAAAAAAATACCTTATATTCCTCTCTTAGGAGCAATATTGGTAACTATATTTGGAGGGCTCACCATTTTTTTTAAAAATCCAATTTTTATATATCTTAAGCCTACAATTATAAATATTTTGTTTGCAGCAGGTTTATTAATAGGAAAATTATTTTTTAAAAGAAATTTTCTTCAATTATTTTTAGGTGGCTCTATTAAATTAGAAGATATAGGTTGGGATAAATTAATGTTTAGATGGGCTTCTTTTTTTGTTTTTTAGCAATGCTAAATGAATTTGTATGGAGAACACAAACAGAAGAGTTTTGGATTAATTTTAAGGTATGGGGCATCCTGCCAATTACTTTATTATTTACTATTTTTCAGTTACCATTAATTAAAAGGCACAAAGTAGATGAATAATAAGTTACGTCTTGTAATAAATAATAATTTTGACAAAAGAGAAGTTTTTTTTATCAAAAAAGAACTTAGGTCTATATTAAATCTATATGCTCAAAAAGTTTCTTCCGGAGACTGGAAAGACTATGGGTTATCGATAAATAAAAAAGAAGTTACATTTGATATTTATCAAAGATCATCAGATAAACCTATTTATAGAATATCAAAAAATTTAAATCCAAAGCGAAAAGATGAAAAATTTTATATTTTGGATAGAAACGGTTTAATAGTTAAAAAATCTGAAAATCTTGACAGTTTAATTAAAAAAGTAGAGTGGAATAGATTAAGATTAATTAAATAGATTTTTATCTTCTTTGACCGAAAAGTCTTAAGAGCATTATAAATAGATTAATGAAATCTAAATATAATGTTAAAGCACCCATAACCGCTTTTTTTCCTGATATTTCACTACTATCACCCTCTAAATACATATTTTTTATTTTCTGAGTGTCATAAGCAGTTAATCCAACAAAAATTAGAACGCCTAATATTGATATAACAAAGTACATCATTGGAGATTTCATGAATATGTTAACTATAGATGCAATAATTATCCCAATTAAGCCCATCATTAAAAATGATCCAAATTTAGTGAGATCTCTTTTTGTCGTATAGCCATAAATGCTCATTGCTCCAAAAGTCCCTGCTGTAATAAAAAATACTCTTGTAATAGACGTGCCCGTATAAACTAAAAAAATAGATGAAAGGGATAATCCCATCAATGCTGAAAATATCCAAAAAGTTGTTTGAGCTTTTGATACACTCATTTTCCTTATACCAAAACTCATATAGAGAACTACACCAAGTGGTGCGAGCATCACAACCCAAGCTAAACCAGAATTATATAGGGAGTTGCCTAATGGTGACAAAGTTAAAGGTGACAAAGAAATTACAGAAAATTTAAAAGTTAGTAAGGCTACAATACCTGTCACTAAAAGGGCTGAACCCATGTAATTGTAAACTCGAAGCATGTAAGCTCTTAAACCCTGGTCAATTAAAGCTTCTGATGCTGATGATCTTGCTGTTGTAGTTTGTTTATTTATAGCCATAAAATTAATATATGATTTTTTAATGACTTTTCAATAGTCAATAATTGCTTTAAAAAAATCAATAAATTAAGGAATTTATGAAGTTTAAAAAACTTGGAAATACTGATTTAAAAGTAAGCCTCATTTGTTTAGGCACAATGACTTGGGGAGAACAAAATACTCAAGAAGAAGGTTTTGAACAAATGGATTACGCTCTAGAAAGAGGGGTAAATTTTTTCGATACAGCAGAGCTTTATGCTATTCCACCAAAAGCAAAAACTTATGGCAAAACAGAGGAAATAATTGGAAACTGGTTTAAACTTAGAAAAAATAGAAAAAAAATAATTTTAGCAAGTAAAATTGCTGGTCCAGGTTTAAAATGGATCAGAGGCGGGGGTTCGCAATACTCTCCAGAAAGTATTGAGGATGCACTACATAAAAGTCTCAAAAGATTACAAACAGACTATATTGATTTGTATCAGCTTCATTGGCCTGAAAGGAATACTAATTATTTTGGTGATTTAGATTATGAACACAATATTAATGAAAAATCATGGAATAGTTTTGAAAGTATCTTAAAAACTTTAAAAAAATTTATTGATCAAGGAAAAATTAAATACATAGGTTTGTCAAATGAAACCCCGTGGGGTTTTTCAAAATTTTTAGAGATAGCTAAAGAGCAGAAATTACCAAGAGTAGTTTCAGTCCAAAATCCATATAGTTTAATAAATAGATCTTACGAGATTGGAATGTCAGAAATTTCAATGAGAGAGAAAGCTGGTCTTTTGGCATATTCTCCATTAGCGGTTGGTTATCTAACTGGAAAATACAGAAACAAAGAAATCCCAAAAAATTCAAGATTAGATCTATTTTACGAAAATTACCCAAGATATCATAATGAAAGAACCTACGAAGCAGTTGATGAATATTTCAAAATTTCTCAAAAATATAAAATATCTTTATCACAACTCTCTCTTGCCTTTGTAAATTCAAGAGATTTCGTAACTAGTAACATTATTGGGGCAACAACCATGGAGCAATTAAAAGAAAATATAGATAGTATAGATATAGGTTTGGAAGAAAATATCATGCATGAAATAAACTTAATTCATGAAAAAATTCCAAATCCAGCACCTTAATTAAACAACTATTGAAAAGGTCAAAAATTTGTATAGATTGAATTATAAGTCTAAGTTTAAAAAATGAAAAAAATTTCGGTTTTATTAATATTATTTACTTTTTTGTTTTCATCAAACGCTTTTAGTGATCAACCAAAAAGTATCGGTAAATATAAAAGCTGGGAAGCTTTTACTTATAATGGTAGTAACGGAAAGATTTGTTTTGCACAAACTATTCCTTTAGATAGAGCTCCAAAAAATTTAAAAAGAGATCCATCAAGACTTTTTGTGACTTTCAGAAAGAATGAAAAAATCAAGAATGAGCTTAGTGTAACTAGCGGCCATATGTATAAAAAATCTTCAGTAATAGCAAAATCAGGAAAAAATGAATTTTTGTTTTTTTCACAAGGAAATTTTGCTTGGTTGATCGATGGAGAAGAGGAATTCAATCTTATAAAAACTATGAAGAAAGCTTCAAAATTATCTGTAACAGCGAGGACAAGCACAGGTACGGAAACAAAAGATATGTATTCCATGATGGGTTTCACTAAAGCTTATAATACCGCTAGAAAAAGTTGTGCCTAAAAAAAAGAACAAAATTGTTTTAGCTTACTCTGGAGGGCTAGACACTTCTATAATTTTAAAATGGCTTCAAGAAAATTATAACTCAGAAATTATTGCTTACACTGCTGACATTGGACAAGAAATAAACAAAAGTAAAATTATCAAAAATGCAAAAAGATTAGGTGTAAAAAACATAATTATTGAAGATTTAAAAAATACTTTCGTTAAAGATTATGTTTATCCAATGATTAGAGGTCACGCATTATATGAAGGTGTTTATTTATTAGGAACATCTATAGCAAGACCTTTGATCGCTAAAAGACAAATTGCTATTGCTAAAAAATTTAAAGCATTTGCTGTATCACACGGTTCAACAGGAAAAGGAAATGATCAAGTAAGATTTGAGCTTGGATATTATTACTTTGGACCAAAGATAAAAGTAATTGCCCCCTGGAGAATTTGGAAATTAAAATCTAGAACTGATTTAATAAAATACGCAAAAAAACATAACATACCTATACCGAAAGATAAAAAGGGGGCGCCACCTTTTTCTGTTGATGATAATCTTTATCACACTTCAACGGAAGGTAAGGTATTGGAAGATCCAAGAAAACAGGCACCAGAATATATTTTTCAAAGAACGGTTTCACCTGAAAAAGCACCCAGCAAACCAACTTATGTAACCATAGGATTTAAAAAAGGTGATCCAATATCAGTAAATAATAAAAAATTAGCACCAGCAAAACTACTTCAAAAATTAAATTTACTTGCAGGTAAGAATGGAGTTGGAAGAGTTGATTTAGTTGAAAATAGATTTATTGGAATTAAATCGAGAGGAGTTTACGAAACTCCAGGAGGAACTCTTTTGATGATAGCACACAGAGCTATGGAGTCCGTAACTTTAGATAAGAAAACTATGCATGAGAAAGATGAGATTATGCCGAAGTATGCTGAACTGATCTATAATGGTTTTTGGTTTTCAAAATCAAGACTTAAATTACAGAGAAAAGTCGACCTAAAAAGAAATCAGGTAAATGGAAGTATTAAACTTAAGTTATACAAAGGTAACGTTGTAATTTTATCAAGACAAAGTAACAGTAAAGCATACTCTATTGATAAAGTGTCTTTTGAGGAAAATAAAAGTTTCAAAAAGTCAAAAGTTGAGAGATTTATATTGGGTGCGGCAAGAAAGCTTAGGGTTTAAGTATAATTAAAAATATAAAAAACTTCTATGACTATGAACACTATAATAAGAAATATTCAGCTAGTTGCTGTAATATTTATTTTGGTCGGAACTGTCCTGGCATTTGGTTTTGAGGTTAACGAAATGTATGAAGCTGGTCGTGTGACTTTAGCAGACCTACTTTTAATGTTTATCTACATTGAAGTTATAGGAATGATTGGAGTTTTCTGGGCTAGTAAAACAATTAGAATTACTTACCCTGTATTAATTGCAATTACAGCATTAGCTAGATTGATAATTCTGCAAGATAAGGACAGCGCATCAATAAATTTAATTTATCAAGGTGGTGCAATTTTACTTTTAGCTTTAGCAGTATTTTTCTTATCATTGAGGTACAGTAAAAAACTTGGAATGGATAAAAAAAATCCAGGTGAGGAAGCTTAAAAAAAAATGAAACAACTAGTAGCAATTGTTGCATATTACATGTTTGGATATCTTATATTTTGGACTTTTCTTCATGAGACAGATCTTTTTCCAAAAGTTTGGGTACAAGATAATTTTAGTATAGCAATTTATTTATGGGTTTTCTTTTTTATAGTTCCACTTTTTCTAATTGCTCTTGGAACAGATTATATTAAAAGACGAATTGCTGATTTTAAATCACTAGGACAAGGTTCCAGATGGCCACTTTATATTTTATTATTTGGTGTTTGGGACCTAATGATTGGTTTTGCTTATTTACTGTTCTCTTATTTCGAAATCACTCATGTAACTATGATAATTGCTAACGGATTATTCATTACTGGAACTTATTTAACATTTTTGAGTTTTGGGATAGCAAAGAAATTACAATTGAGTAAAAATAATTAAATATATGGCTAATAAAATTTTAATATTTGGTGCTACTGGGGCTGTTGGAAGTTCTCTTGCCAAATTAATGCAAAATGGATCAACTGAATGTCATCTTATAGGAAAAAATCAGGATGAAGTTTCAAGACTGTCAGATGAAACTGGTCATAGCTTTAGTGTTGCTGATGTATTGGAGGAGGGTTTCTTAGAGAAAATTGAGAATGATCTTGCTGATGCTGAAGTTTCTGGGATTGCTTATTGTATAGGATCTATAGATCTTAAACCAATAAATTTAATTGCTAAAAAAGATGTTATACAATCATTTTCTTTAAATTTATTTCCTGTTTATGACATTGTTAAAAAATTTCATCAAAATTTAAAAAAGAATAAAGGATCAATTGTTTTGTTCTCTACAGTTGCAGCTAATCAAGGGTTCCCCAATCATGGAATTATCTCACCAGTAAAAGCGTCTTTGGAAGGTCTTACAATTTCCTTGGCAGCAGAATTTTCTCCAAACGTTAGAGTCAATTGTATTGCTCCGAGTATGAGTAATTCAAAAATGGCTGGTAAAATTTTGAAAAATCCAAAAATTGCAGAAGGTATAGCAAAAATGCATCCACTCAAAAGGCTTGGTGAAGGAAAAGACTCAGCTGCACTTGCAAAATTTTTATTGTCTGATGAAAGTTCTTGGATAACCGGTCAAATTATAGGCGTTGATGGCGGAAGATCTAATATAGGTTAATTTAGATAATTACTATTATTAAAATAAGTATTTGCACAAAATTAATAATTACAGAAGTTGCATGTGCTATTTTAAATTTCTTCAATTTATTTTTATCTTTAAACTTATTTATCATCGGCATAAGTATAAAAAGTGATATTGCAAATAAACCAGCGCAGATGAGGATTAAAACCAAACTGATGCTCATACCATGATAAATATAAATCGGAATAGAAGCCAATATGAGTAAAGATAAATTTATTGAATAATAAAAAGGAAAAATCTTACGTATGTATTTACGAAAGTTTTTTTCGTTTAATGTTTTAAATCCTACGGGAGCAATAACAAATGAAAAAAACAACATTATTGCTAAAACTCCACAAACAAGAGCGAAAACTATATTTGCAATCATTAGCCCTTTTAAATTAATTTTAAAAATAAATATCTGTGACAAACCAACTTAATATTTAGTAATACTCCCCAATATATTAAGCTTTCTGTCAGTAATAACGATCTCACCTGATGAAACTGCTTTGTTCAAACTCTCTAAAATCACTACATAATGAGTTATTAAAATTAAATTTTTATTACTTTGCCAATTTTCTAAAAATTTATTTAAATCTTTCATCTGTTTTTCTTTATTTTTTTCAAATTTTGGCGAAAAAAAAGAGTTTAGAGCATTAAAGGTATTATAATTCTTAAAAGCAAATTTAGCTGTATCTTTACAGCGACACCATTCACTGGATAAAACTAGATCTATAGGGATATTATTATTTTTGAAAAATAATCCCATTCTTTTTGATTGTTCGATACCTTGACTATCTAAATTCCTTTGAGTTGAACAATCATTTAATTTAAAGTTCTCTGGATCCCCGCCACCGGGTGCAATTGCATGTCTTATAAATATAATATTGCCTCCTTTTTTTAATTCTTTGATTACACTCTCATCAGGTTTTACACTGGTTATAAGAAAAGCAAAAATAGATAAAACTATTAAAAATTTTTTGTACATGTGCTTAAATAGATAATATCAAACTACAGTGAAAAGTATTAATCAAAGTTATAATAAATATGAAGTTTGAAACAACACGAGACGGTGCGCTTAAAAAATTGGACAATTTCATTGAAAATGAAGTTGTTAATTACAATTCTAAGAGAAATTTTGATTTTGGACCAGATGATAGAAAAAATGTTTCGTGTTTATCTCCATATATAACTCACCGATTGATAACTGAATATGAAACTCTTGAGAGAGTTTTGAGAAAACGACCTTACCAAAAAGTTGAAAAATTTGTCCAAGAAATATTTTGGCGAGTATACTGGAAGGGTTGGTTAGAACTTAGACCAAATGTTTGGACAGATTTTTTAGAAGATTTAAACAACGTAAAAAATAGTGAAAATTTAGAAAAAGCAATTAATGCGAAAACTAATATTGAATGTTTCAACGATTGGGTCAAAGAGATTAAAGAAAATAATTATCTTCATAATCATACAAGAATGTGGTTTGCAAGCATTTGGATCTTTACTTTAAACTTGCCTTGGCAGAAAGGAGCAGAATTTTTTATGAAACATCTTTTAGACGGTGATGCGGCTTCAAATACCCTAAGCTGGAGATGGGTTGCTGGTTTACAAACAAAAGGCAAAAATTATATAGCTCAATCATGGAATATTAATAAATTTACCAATAATCGATATAAGAATGTAACAGTGAATGAGAATGCTTTATCTCTAACCGATAAAAGAGAGTATAAACTAAAACCATTAACAATAAAATCACAACCAACAACAAATAAAAATTTAGTATTTTTTGAAAATGATTTAAATGTTGAAACTTTAGAACTTAAAGAATATGAAAATATTTTTTGTATTTTTATTGATAATGACTTGAGGAAAATTAAACTTTCTGAGAAAGTTATCGAATTTAAAAGGAATATTATTGAGGATCAAAAAAAAAG